>JAACFI010000393.1 GCA_009937575.1 Haliea sp. | reverse complement strand
GCTACGGTCTTCGCCTTCAATAAATCCACTCATGGTGGCTGCCCCTCAGCGAGAAAGTCTGATTATATCTCGTTGGGGGTTTTCACACAGCCTCAGGCGAAAGCCGACATCAGACCAGACAAGACCTCTGAGCCAGAGCAGATCCGCTTCCAGCTCAAGAGAGTCATAGTACATCTCCGCCTGGGGCCTCCAGGCGGCCCGAATGTGTTGCGGATTCAATCGGTTTTTGGGTCTCTGAGAGTCCACATGACCCAAAGCGATGCGGTACTACCTAGAACCTGCACGATCATGTAACTGTATAATCATATTGAGAATCAGTCATTTCACTATTCAGGATGATTGTCCTTCCGGGAACTTGTCGGAGCATCAATGATCTGACCTGAGACAGCTGGATGGTCCACACATGATTCGAGCCACGAATGCCATAGCCGCCATTGTACTCATCGCCGCCGCGTCGCACCCGTACGCCGGGACACTGGATCTGCTTTCGTTCCGGATCGACCTGCCGGACGGCTGGACGTACAGCGTCGAGGCGGGCCCAGGCGACGAACGGGGCGACGCGGTCACGTTTCGTCACACCGACGACAATGGGCACCTCAAAATCATGTCCTATGACGCGCCGGTAGCCATAACTGAAGACCGGCTGCGCAACTTGACCAATGTTGATGCACGGGTTCCGCTTGCCTGGCAGCACTGGGGTGAGTTTGCCGGTTATCATTATGCGTACGAGGAGCAAGGTGCTTTCTATCGCCAGTGGTTCCTGGTTAACGGGCAGACACTCTTGCTTGTCACTTACCAGGGCGACCCCTTCACAAAGTACCGCGTCGCCGCGGACCTTGACCGTATGATCCGTTCGCTGACGGTCAATCCACCGCCCGCGAGGTGACAGTGCATGAGCTGGTGGCCCGCAGTGGTATTCGGCTGGCCGGCTATCCTGCTGGCCATCCTACTGGCGATCACGGGCGTCAGTCGGCAGCGCCCGGCCGCTCTGTTCATCTCGGCCGTGATCGCGGCGCCGTTTTCCTTCTATCTTGCCGGCACGCCCCGGGTCGGCTGGCTCGGTCTGATGCTGCCGGTGCTTCTGATCGGCGCCGGCATCGCCGTCCGTTACCGGTCGGTGCCCACCTCATGGCTGCTGTTAATGCCGGTCGTGGCCGTCGTCATCTGGGTGGCTGGACTCGTGATTTGAACAGGTATCGGGTTTGTCCTATTTGCGAAAAGCGGCCGAAGTTTGCCTGGCGATTGAAGTTGAGCCCATGACCGTTTCCACTCTGTTGTTAGCCCTCCAATAAGAATAGTCGGGATGTCGCAAAGTAGGCGAACGCGGTCTTTTAATGCACGTCAATCGCTCTTTCTCAACTGATACAGCAGAAGAATGAAAGCCATGAATACGACACCCAAGTGCCAGATAAGTGCAGAGACAAACATCGTCTCTCTGGCAATATCATTACCCTGCCAAGCAATAAGCAATTGAGCTACTGCAACAATAACACCGCAGATTGCGGCGTTGCGGAAGAGAGAAGGCGTCTCTTTGGTTAGATTCGTCAGAAAGAACCCAGCATCTGCCAAATGAATTATTCCATAAGCCCAAAGTGCAAATAGCCAAATCAGATGATTTTCAAATGGAATAGATAGTAGCGGAGGTACCAACGAAAAGAATATTACATATATAGAAATCTGGATCAGTAGCCTGAGATTGAGCCGATCGGTATCATCCCATTCCCGAATGGGTCGGGGGTTCAGCGTGACAATAACTGCACTAAAGCCCGCGAGACCGACTGCGATCTGAGCGATTGTGAATAGCAGTCCAGTCGATTGCATACTCAAAACCCCATTGAAACATGCCCGAAAGCAGGAGAGACCGTCTCCCCTAATCATAGTCCAATAGTCCCAAAATAGGCGACAGCCGACCTGGTCAAGCCCGAAAAAGCCACTCTCCTGACGACCGCTTTCCCGAGCTTACGGGACCTAGCTGGTGGCGCCTTTATAAAATGTCCTCAAATTTTCCCGGCAGACATTTTGGATCGAGCCCTGGCCGGGCGCTTTTTACGTCGGCCAGCCTTTGCTGGCTTACACAATGTCAGATACTCCGCCAGTGAGAATTCGAGGCCGGCGGTCAGTTCCCCGTGATCGGGTACCAGCTCCGGGTCCACGATGATACCGATGTCCATCCGGCCGTTGTAGCTCACGCAGGTCACGTTGATTCCCATGCCGCCAGTTACGATGGACATTGGGAACATATTGTCAATTGTAGCACCCGACATATACAGGGTCTCGGGTGAGGACCTCGTATTGGAAACAAACAGGTTGGCGCCCATTATCTGCGCTGCATAGTCAGTGGGCATAGATTCCATCATGGCGCCAACCAGTAAAGGCGGCATGATCTGGAACACTTCCAGCATGCCGGTGCCTCCTTTGTGGGCCCTCATTTTTGCTTCCTTGGCATCGCGGTTGATTTCTTTCAGGCGAGCCGCGGGGTCGTCGAGGTCAGTGGCCAGGGTCATGGTCGTCGACGTCACCTTGTTACTCATTTGATCATCGGATTCCTGTCGTATGGACACGGGGATGCTGGCACGCAGTGGCAGTTCCGGCAGTTCTGACTGCTCCAGGAGGTAGCGCCGGACGGCACCGCTGACCAGTGCCAGAAGCACATCATTCAATGAAACATCGAAATGGTTTTTAACGGATTTCATGTCTTCCAGTGGCAGGGAGGCGAAGTCAAAGGCGCGCTCACTGCTGATCTCACCGTTAAAGCGCGTTGAGGGAACCTGTGGCCTGGGGCCTCTCATCCTCCCTGGGTGCTTGATCTGTTCCCCGACCACAGATCCAAGCATTCGGTAAGCACTTTTTGCAGCATTCAGGGGGATCTCTGCCATATGTTGCCAGGCACGAACGGACTTCTCCTGGTAGGACGGTATCTCTCCGGGACGAGCGTTTCGGACCGCTTCGTCGACTTCCTTGGGCTCTGATGGATCGGGTTCAGAGTCACATAGAAATTCGATCAGCTGCAATGCGCCCCCTCCATCCATCATGCAGTGATGAAATTGGTAGAGAAAAGCGAACTTGCCACCCTCCAGGCCCTCGATAAACCAGATCTCCCAGAGTGGTTTGGAGTGATCCAGGTGGTGGCTGTAAAGATTGGCGACCACTTCGCACAGCGTGATGTGATCGCCGGGGCCTGGCAGGGCGATGCGCTTGATGTGGTGATCAAAGTTGAAATGCTCGTCTTCCACCCAGTAGGGGCGGTCTACACCCATGGGCACTGTATGCAGCTTCCAGTGAAAGTGGGGCAGCATGGATATCCGGTCGACCCATTGCTGCCGAAAATGTGAGAAATCAAATTCGGGGCGGCTACTGCCATCGAGTAGCCCCAGCACGCCGATATGCTGGTAGATGGTCTCGGTCTCACCGGCGATGAACATGATGTCTTCTTTGTTTAACTGCCTGGGTCCGGGCATAGTGCAGAACTCCTTTTGTTAGTATGACGCGCGCTACTTTAGTGCCAGCGCGCGTTGTTCCCGGCGCGTTGCCTTGTGCCTGCCGTAACGCTTCGGCAGTGGGTGCAAATAGCCTTCTCTAATAAACTTTCCTATCCGCTCAATAGCGACCTCGCTTTCGGGAAGAATGCTGAATATCGGGAAAACGTGTGGCATTTTTTCCCAGACTTCAAGGTAGAAAGGAACATCCGCCTTCCCAGCCTGGAGTGCGGCGCGAAGTGTGTCGTCCAGAAGGATTTCGGTGCTCCCTACCACCCCGAGGATGGGGGGCAGGCCGACAAAATCGGCGAGTACCGGCGCGGCGTAACGATTGTCGGGTAGGGATTCGCCGATATAGAGCTCCTGCATCGCCGCGATACGCTGGGTGGGCAATACGGGATCGGCGCGTTTATTATGCCGCCGGGAATTGCAGCACAATGGCCCTTGCGGGTAACTCGGTGCCCTCATCGCGCAAGGCCAGCAGGGTGCTGAGCACCAGGCCGCCGCCCGCAGAATCGCCGGCCAGGGTGATATCGCTCGGTTGAAAGCCCTGTCGCAGCAGGTCATGGTAAGCGGCGAGGCAGTCCTCCAGGCCACCCGGGAAAGGCACTTCCGGGGCCAGGCTGTAGTGCACCAGCAATGCTTTGGTACCGGCGGCGCGACACATCCGGGCGACGAACACCTTGTGTTGCACCGCCGTGCGAATGATGAAGCCGCCACCGGGAAGATATAATAGTACCTTCCGGGGGCGTTTGCCTTTGATCCGGATCCATTCAGCCTGGTAGTCGGCGTGATTCACCGGTTCGGATTTGATGTCCGGTGGGAGGTTTTTTTCGCCTAGTTCGTCTGCCCTGAGGGTAATTGCCCTTAGTGATTCCAGGCTGCTAAAGCGCATAACCGGTTTCATTACCGAGCGGGTGAACAGGTTCATGGCTCTCGCCTGCCAACTGGGACGAGGCGAGACCAGCTTGAATGGGTTGGGCACATTGGCGAAGCCGGGCAATCGGTCGCTGGCTCTGGTGACATTCTCGAGCAGTGTTTCCAGGGTCAGGTACTCACGCAGCATGACCTGGTCGCGCAAATTGGTAACACGCAGGTTCAGGTTACGCGCGAGGCGATGATATTGGCGGCTGACTCTGTCTCCAAACAAGGGGTCGTCCAGGTACCGGGTTTTGTCATTGATTTCATTCAGTAGAGATGGGCGCAGTGAACCCCTGGCACGGGGGAATATCTCGCGCGATTCGTAGTTGATAT
>JAACFI010000392.1 GCA_009937575.1 Haliea sp. | reverse complement strand
CGTCGATCTCGAGGCGCTGGAGATGGTTGCCGCCATAGCGGGCTTCCAGCTCCGACATGGGGATATCCCGATTGCTCCACCACAGCCAGGCGATGATCGCGGCCAGTAACACCAGCAGTAGGCAGATGCCGACTGCGACGATTTTCAGCAATTTTGCCAGCACGTGCATCAGGCGTCGTAGGATTTTCCGGCAGCCAGCAGTTGGTCGGCGCCCAGAAGTTGGTTGATGTCGGCGAGCTCGCACATTTGTTCGCTCAGACTGTCCGTATTGCCCCTGAGTTGAATTTCCTCCAGTACCCGCCTGGCCTGGGGAACAAAATTGTGCAGCAGGGCGACCGGGTACAGGGCGACGCGATAGCCCAGCTGCTGCAACTGCAAGGAATCGGTTGTCGGGCTGCCCCCGCCCTCCACCAGGTTGTGAACAAGGGGTGCGGCGTCGCCGAATTGTTTACCGATCTGCTGCATCTGCTCAAGATTCTTCGGGGCCTCGATAAACAGCAGGTCCGCACCTGCTTCCAGGTAGCGGGCGGCGCGCTCCATGGCATCTTCAAAGCCGTTGACGCCCAGTGCATCGGTCCGGGCCACCAGCAGTGTGCCATCGTTTTCCCTGGCATCCAGGGCCGCCTTGATCTTGCCGACCATTTCACCGCTGTCGATGACGGATTTGCCTGCCATATGGCCGCAGCGCTTGGGCGATACCTGGTCTTCCATCTGTACTGCACTGGCACCGGCACGCTCGAAGTCCCGCACCGTTCGCTGCACGTTGAGGGCATTGCCGAAACCGGTATCCATGTCCACGATAAGAGGCAGGCTGGTGCGGTCTCGCAGGATGGCGATGGTGTCTGCCACCTCGCTGGCGCCGACCAGGCCCATATCCGGGCGGCCGAAGCGTGCGAAGGACAGGCTGCCCCCGGACAGGAAGGCGCACTGGAAGCCGGCCTGTTCCACCAGCAGTGCCGACAGGCCATCGTAGACTCCCGGTGCCTTGACCAGTTGTGTTCCGGACAACAGGTCCGCGAGTTGTTCCCTGTGTGTGGTGGGCATGCGAATCCCTTCGGTCAGATTTTGTCGATCTCCAGGTCCATTCGGTACTGGAACCGGTCGGGGTGGTAGTACACCTGCAGGTAATCCACCAGTTGCTCCTCGCCCTTGCGGGTTTCGAAGGAATGCCGTACGAGGCTGATCAGGGGGGCGCCCGTCTCGGTATCCAGGTGCTTCGCCAGCTCCGCGGTGGCAGCGACCGCGCTGATGGTCTGGCTGACATGGGTTATTTTCAGGCCCTGCTTGCGGAAAATCGCCAGGCGCGGTGATCTCTGGAAATCCCGCTTGCTCACCGGCTTGCCCAGGCCGCCGGTCCAGCTGCTGTAGTAGCCAAAGGGTTGCCCTTCCCTTGAGCGAACGCGCACCAGGTGCAGCGCTTTGTCTTTCTCCTCCAGTCCCAGTGCCTCACGCACCGAGGCAGGCGGGATCAGTTTCTTGCACTCCAGGACTTTCACATCCGAGTGCCGTGCCATGCTCTCGATTTCCTGCAACATGCCGATCAGTGGCGCCTTGACCGGCTGCGGCGAGTACTCGTAGATAACGTGAGTACCCTTGCCCCGGCGTCGTTCCACCAGTTCCTCCGCCGCCAGTTCATCCATGGCCCGCTTGGCGGTAATACGTGAAACGGCGAAGGTTTCGGCCAGTTGCTGTTCGGTTGGCATTTGCGCACCGTTCTCGATGGTGCCGTCCAGGATGGCGTTTTTCAGCAGGCTGTAGAGGCGGAAGTACAGCGGCGTCGGGATGTCCTGCGCCAGGGTGTTGAGTTGTGTCTCGCTGAAAATCTCGGAGATTTTTTCCATGTACCGGGTCTCAATGCGCTATTTGTATTAATGTTATATCAAAACAGGTCTTTTGGGATTTTTCAGTTCACCTGTGCCTGCCAGGCCTGGACAATCTCGCTGGCGCCAGCACTCCACACACCCTCGCGGCTACCGATGTACTCCAGTGCCTGCTCCAGTTTGCCGATGCGATGGGGCTGGCCCAGCATCCAGGGATGGATATTCAGGCCGAGAATGCGGCCGCCCTGTTGTTCCGCCTCCCCGAGCAGGCAATCGCAGGCATCGCAGACCTGCTCCAGCCAGGACTGCTCCGAGTGCAGGTTGTTCATCAGCACGAAGCGGTCTTCCAGTTCGTTGGACAGGGGCATGGCGATGAGCTCGCCGCTGTCCGTGTGGAAGCGATAGGGCATATCGTCGTTTACCCAGTCGCAGAAATAGCGCACGCCGTTGCCCGCCAGCAGCTCCGGTGTGTGTTCGCTCTCGTTGCGCGCCGGGCTGATCCAGCCGCGCACATCCTGGCCGCTCAGTTCCCGCAGGCGTGACAGCGAGCGCTCTACCAGTTCTGCCTCCTCCTCCCGGTCCAGGCCGCCATAGTGCAGGCTGTCCATGTTCCAACCGTGGCACAGGATTTCGTCACCGCGCTCGTTGATTCGCTGCAGCAGGTAGGGCACACGCTCGGCAAGCTCGGTGTTGAACGCGAACGTAGCCTTGATGTTGTAGCGGTCGAAGGCCTGCAGGAAGCGGTAGATGCCCACCCGGTTGCCGTAGTCCCGCAGCGTGAAGTGTCGCAGGTCGGGGTAGGGCATGGTCATGCCCCCGGGGACGACGAAAGGATTGCCTTGCTGGTTCAGGGGGAAAAACTGCAGGCCCACGTTGACCCACAGGGCCAGTTTCGCTGCTCCGGGCCAGTTGATCTTCGGCCGCTCCGACAACATGCTCCAGTCGTAGCGGGAATGATCCATGCCGTAACTGCGGTTGGGGTATTCCAGGTATTCCTTGTCCAAGGCCATTGCTAGTGTCCCCCGGAGCGTGCGTTGATGTCCGCCAGGCTTTGCTGGTAACAGTTATCGATGAAGTGCCGGGCGATCTCGGCGCCGGTAGTGACCCACACGTCGCTGTGGCCGGTAATGTATTCCAGCGCCTCCTCGAAGGCCCGCAGCCGGTGCGGGCAACTCACCTGGTAGTTGTGGGTGGGGATGCACATCACCGTGCCGGAGCGAGCGCCCTCCTGGTAAAGGCGGTCGAAATTGTCCCTGAGGATCTGGCCGTAGCGTCTGGGCTCGATTTTGTTTACCACGTAGGCGATGGTGTCATTCATCTCCAGTGAATAGGGGATGGAGGCGAATTTTTTGCCACTGCGCAGGTGAATCGGGGTGGGCTGGTCGTCGTGAAACAGGTCGCAGGTGTAGAACCCGGCCTCGTCCCCCGCCAGCTCGCTGCCGACCTCGGCGAACAGGTCCAGGGTGAGCTCCGAATGGGAGAGGGCGGGCGCCAGGTAGCCGGCGCAGTGCTGCCCGCTATGCCGCTGGATACTCTCCATGGAGTCGCGGATCATGTCGCGCTCCTGCTGCTCTGACATGCCGTAGGTGTAGCGGGTGTTGTAGATGCCGTGACTGAAAAACTCCCAATCCCGCTCGGCGCACATGGCGATGATTTCCGGGTGGTGGTCACACAGGGCGGTGGACAGGGAGATGGAACCGCGAACGCCATACCGGTCCAGCACCTCCATCTGCCTCACGTGGCCCACCCGGTTGCCGTAGTCGCGGATACTGTAGCCCGGCAGAGCGGGGTAGGGCTGTGGCCAGGCCTGGCGGTGGGGGTTGGCCGGCGGATCCAGTTCGTAGAACTCGATATTGGGCGCTACCCAGAAAGCGACCCGTGCACCGTTCGGCCATTCAATTTTGGGCCGGTTTTCGTAGGGCCAGTAGTCGTAGAAGCCGGGTTCCGCTTTCATGACCGCCCGTCCAGCCAGTCGAATACCTCCTGCACGTCGAGCACATCCGCGTACTTCAGTGACAGGTCGGTCAGGTTGGCGAAATGGTAACTCTCGTGCTTGTCCGCCACGCACTCCTCAGGAACGATGGTGCGGTAGCCCCGGGACAGGCTCTCCACGGCAGTGGCGCGGATACAGCCGGAGGTAGAGCCCCCGGTGAGAATCACCGTATCCACCTGGTGCCAGACCAGCAGTGACTGCAGCTGGGTCTCGAAGAACGCC
>JAACFI010000391.1 GCA_009937575.1 Haliea sp. | reverse complement strand
CCTACCGCGGTGGATGGTATTGACAGCCAGTTTGTACCACCCAACTGCCGCGGTTGATGAACTCGAAAAGTATTCCGATCCCCGGTAAACCCATTCAATATGGCACATCCAGCGCCAGGGTCTCCTTGACCTGCTCCATGACCACATAACTGGTCGATTCCTGCACCCCCGGCAGGGTCAGCAGGGTCTCCCCCAGGAACTGCCGGTAGGCGGCCATGTCAGCCACCCGGGCCTTGATCAGGTAATCAAAATTGCCGGATACCAGATAGCACTCCTGCACCTCGGGCAGGTCCCGGGCGCTGCGAGTGAATTCCTCGAAGATGTCCTGGGAAGTGCGGTTGAGGCGGATCTGCACGAAAACCACCAGGGCGGCGTCCAGGTACTCCGGTTCCAGTAGCGCCTGGTAGCCCCGGATGATTCCCTCGCGCTCCAGTCGCTTGACGCGCTCCTTGCAGGGGGTGGTGCTCAGGCCCACCTGGCGCGCCAGTTCGGCGTAGCTGGTGCGGGCGTCATTTTGCAGCACCCGCAGGATATTGCGGTCGATGCGGTTGAGCTGGTGTAGTTTTCGTTCCATAGGCCGGGCGTTGTCGGTGCGCGGAGCGCACCCTACCTTAAATCGGAGTGCCCGTAGGGTGCGCACTGCGCACCATCAAATCAAGACCCCGCGCTATATTTGTCTTAACTACCGTACCTCGCCTTGGCCTCCCGCCGCCGGGCGTGCAGTACCGGCTCGGTGTAGCCGCTGGGCTGCTCCCTGCCCTTGAACACCAGGTCGCAGGCGGCCTGGAAGGCCACGCTGTCGGCAAAGTCCGGTGCCATGTTGCGGTAGTCGGGATCTCCGGCATTCTGCCCGTCGACGATGACTGCCATGCGCTCCAGGGTCTCGCGCACCTGGTCCTCGCTGCACACCCCATGGCGCAGCCAGTTGGCGATGTGCTGGCTGGATATGCGCAGGGTAGCGCGGTCTTCCATCAGTCCCACGTGGTTGATATCCGGAACCTTGGAACAGCCCACACCGTGGTCGATCCAGCGCACCACGTAGCCGAGGATCCCCTGGGCGTTGTTATCCAGCTCGCGCTGGATGTCGTCCTCACTGAGGCCGGCTGCGCCCTTCAGCGGGATGCTGAGGATATCGTCCAGCGAGGCCAGTGGACGGGTCTTCAGTTCTTCCTGCCGCGCGGTCACGTTGACCTCGTGGTAGTGGATGGCGTGCAGGGTGGCCGCGGTGGGAGAGGGCACCCAGGCGGTGCTGGCGCCGGCACGGGGGTGGCCGATCTTGTTCTCGATCATGTCCGCCATCAGGTCCGGCATGGCCCACATGCCCTTACCGATCTGGGCCTTGCCTGGCAGTCCGCAGCGCAGGCCGATGTCAACGTTCCAGTCCTCGTAGGCGTTGATCCAGGCCTCCTGCTTCATGGCCCCCTTGGGCGTCATGGCGCCGGCCTCCATGCTGGTGTGGATTTCGTCGCCGGTGCGGTCCAGGAAGCCGGTATTGATGAACACCAGTCGCTCGCCGGCGACCCGGATGCATTCCCGGAGGTTGACCGTGGTGCGGCGCTCCTCGTCCATGATCCCCATTTTCACGGTATTGCGGGCCAGGCCGAGGGCGTCCTCAATACGGTCGAACAGCTCACAGGTGAAGGCCACCTCGTCGGGGCCGTGCATCTTCGGCTTTACGATGTAGACATTGCCCACGCGGGAATTGCGCGCATCGCCCTCGTCCTTGTTCAGGTCGTGCACGGCGATCAGGGCGGTGAACATACCGTCCATGATGCCCTCGGGGATCTCTGCGCCGTTGCCGTCGAGAATCGCCGGGTTGGTCATCAGGTGGCCCACGTTGCGCACGAACATCAGGCTGCGACCGGGCAGTACCAGCTCGCCGCCGTCCGGGGCGGCGAAAACGCGGTCGGCGTTCAGGCTGCGGGTCAGGGTCCTGCCGCCTTTTTCAAAGCTGTCCTCGAGGTCCCCGCGCATCAGGCCCAGCCAGTTGCGGTAGGCCAGGGCCTTGTCCTCGGCATCCACTGCGGCCACCGAATCCTCGCAGTCCTGGATGGTGGTCAGGGCCGCCTCCAGTACCACGTCTTTCACCCCGGCCGCGTCGGTGGTCCCGATCGGGCTCTCGGGATCGATCTGGATCTCGATATGCAGGCCGTTGTGGCGCAGCAGGACGCTGGCCGGTGTGTCGGCGGCGCCGGTGTAGCCGCGCAGCTGTTCGGGGCTCGCCAGGGCAGCGGTGTCGCCGTTGTCCAGCTCCACCTGCAGGGCGCCGTCGACGATACGGTAGGCCTGCGCCCGGCTGTGATCGCCGGATGACAGCGGGCAGTGGCGGTTGAGGAAGTCCCTGGCATAGGCGATCACCCGATCTCCGCGAACCGGGTTGTAGGGACCGCTGCGCTCGGCGCCGCCCTCCTCGGGAATGACATCCGTGCCATACAGGGCATCGTAGAAGCTGCCCCAGCGCGCGTTGGCCGCATTGAGTGCGTAGCGTGCGTTCATTACTGGCACCACCAGCTGGGGGCCGGCCAGGGAAGCGATCTCCTCGTCCACCTTTTCCGTCGATATGGTGAAATCCTCGCCTTCCGGCAGCAGGTAGCCGATCTCCTGCAGGAAGCTCTTGTAGGCAGCCCGGTCGTAGCCGGCGCCTGGATTGTCGCGGTGCCAGGCGTCGATTTTCGCCTGCATGTCGTCGCGGACGGCCAGCAGTTCCCGGTTGCGTGGACCGAGATCGGTCACGATGGCCTCCAGGGCCTGCCAGAAACGGGCAGGTTCAATGCCAGTGCCCGGTGCGATGTCGTTTTCCAGCAGGTCGTGGAGAACGGGGTCAATCTGCAGGCTGCCCTGCTGCACGCGATCAGTCATGGTAAATGGTTCCTTGTAAACATGGCCGGCGGGAATTCCCGCGAGATAACAGGGGAATTCTAGGACCTGGACCTTAATTTAGCTAATCAATCGTTTTTATCGCCGCCATTCCGGGAGTGAATGGACGACGAGGGATTCTGAGATACCCTAGGGCAGGGGTTCCTGGCCATCCAGTTCCCGGGCCGTGTCCGCGATCAGCTTGCGCAGCCACTTGTTGGCAGGGTTGTGCTGCAGCAGCGGGCTCCAGGCCATCTTCAGTTCCAGCGGGGGGATTTCCAGCGGCGGCTCGCGCAATACCACCCGGGGGTTGTTGCGCTTGAGCAGGGCCGCCCGGGTGGGCAGGGTCACGATCAGGTCGTTCTGCTCGGCCATGGTCATGGCGGCCTGGTAGTGGCGGGTGAATACCCGGATCTGCCGCTTCTTGCCGAGCTTATTGAGGGCGGCATCCACCCAGCCCAGGCGCTGCACGTCGTCCGGATTGACCCCCACCCCGACTCCCATACCGGTCTTGCTGACCCACACGTGGTTGGCCTTCAGGTAGTTCTCCAGGGTGAATTCCTCCAGCACCGGGTTTTCGGGGCTGAGCAGGCAGGAGAAACTGTCGTCCCACAGGTGGATCTGGTGAAACGACTGGGGCATGGAATCGAAGCGGTTGATCACCATGTCCACCTTGCCCCGCTCCACGTCGAGGAAGCTCACATCGGAGGGGGTCATGATGTCCAGGGTCAGCCCCGGGGCCAGGGTACGGAGCTTGCCCAGCACTGTCGGCAGCAGGGTGGATTCGGCGTAGTCACTGGCCATGATACGAAAGACCCGGTGGGCATTTTCCGGCTCGAAGGCGGAGCGTGGCTGTACCGCCCGGTCGATATTGGTCAGTACCTCCCGCACCACCGGTTCCAGTTCCAGGGCGCGCTCGGTGGGAGTCATGCCCTCGCTGGTGCGCACCAGCAACGGATCGTCAAACAGCTCCCGCAAGCGGCGCAAGCCGTTGCTCATGGCCGGCTGTGACAGGTTCAGCTGGTTGGCGGCCTGGGTGACGTTGCGCTCGCGCAGCAGGGCGTCCAGGTAAACCAGCAGATTGAGATCGATACGATTGACGTTCACGCCCGGGCCTCTTATTCACTTGGTGAATGATAAAAATACTACCTATTGATCACGAGAATTATACTCCTGTTACTGGAATTGC
>JAACFI010000390.1 GCA_009937575.1 Haliea sp. | reverse complement strand
CTGGCCCAGACACGCTACGAAGGCACCGTCGCCGCCTGCGGACTGGCGGGTGGTGCCGCACTGCCCTCCTCGGTCATGCCCTTCATTTTGCGCGGGGTTACCCTTCGTGGCATCGACTCGGTCATGGCCTGCCAGTCGCGACGACAGCGGGCCTGGAACGCACTCGCCGACCTTCTCGATCGCGACCAACTGCGGGACATTTACTCGGTGGTCCCCATGAGTAAAGTACCGGAAATGGCTCGCAAAATCGTCAATGGTCAGATTCGAGGCCGCCTCGTCGTCGACGTGAACGCCTGACAGTCACGCATCGGAGTACCGTACATGAGCACACCAGAGATAAACAGCGGCATCATCAGCGGCGATCGCTACCTGAGCATCGATGCCCTGGATATCAATGCCGCGCGTGCGGCCAGCGCCCTCCACTCCGCCGGCATCTGGCAGGGAGATGTCGTCGCCCTGCTTTTGCGCAATGATTTTGCGTACTTTGAGGCAACTCGCGGAGCCGCTCTACTCGGAGCCACCACGGTACCGATGAACTGGCACATGTCGGATGAAGAAATTGCCTATGTACTCGATGATTGTGACGCAAAGGTACTCATCGCGCACTCTGACCTTTTGACCGAATCGGTGCTGGCACTGTGCGGCGGTCGCGAGGTCATTGCGGTGGAGACCCCGGCGGAAATTTCCGAGGCATTTGGTATCAATGCGGATCTTTGCATTGCCCCCCGGGCAGTGCCGGAATGGTATCAATGGTTGAGTGCATTCGACCAGTGGTCTGAAGAGCCGAGGCCCATGTCCAACCCCATGTTCTACACCTCCGGTACGACGGGCATGCCCAAGGGCGTATTACGTAAACCGGTGGCTCCTGAAGTTGCGGCGCGTGCCATGGCCCGTTCCGCGGTGGCCTGGGGTCTCCGGGGAGAAAACCTGCGTGCCATCATGACAGGGCCCCTGTATCACTCAGCGCCCAATGCTTACGGTATGGGGATAGTGCGCGGCGGGGGACTGCTGGTTTTACAGCCACGATTCGACGCTCGCAACACGCTGGAACTGATCGAACTATACCAGATTACCCACCTGCACATGGTTCCGACCATGTTTGTAAGACTGCTGAAACTGTCCGCGAAGGAAAGGCAGGACTACGACCTGTCCAGCCTGCAACATGTCGCCCACGGCGCAGCGCCCTGTCCCGAGGAAGTCAAAAATCAGATGATCGAATGGTGGGGGCCTGTGATCTATGAGTACTACGCAATGACTGAAACCGGCATCATCGCGATGTGCGACAGTGAACAGTGGCTAGCCCATCCCGGTACAGTGGGTTGTGCGCCGGAAGGTGTGGATATACGCATCCTGGATCAACAGAACCAGGACTGTGAGCCAGGTACACCCGGCCAGATCTGCGTCAGCTCGGAAACCACACCCTATGTGGCGTATCACCGGGCGCAGAAAAAAACCGAGGAGTTGCGACTCGGCAACTACATTGCCACGGGTGATGTCGGATACCTGGATACAGATGGTTTCCTTCATATTTCCGACCGCATCTCGGATATGGTCATATCCGGCGGCGTGAACATTTACCCTGCGGAAATCGAGAAAGTACTGGTGTCGATGCCCGCGGTGCGCGACTGTGCCGTTTTCGGTATTCCGGACAGCGAATACGGCGAACGCCTGGTTTCGGTGGTCGAGACTTCAGAGTCTCTGGCGTCTGACTCTCTGGGAGATTTCCTACGCAAACACATCTCGGCCTACAAAGTACCGAAGGAGTTTCTGTTTGTCGAACACCTGCCCCGGGAGGACAGCGGAAAAATCAAGAAACGTCTTCTGCGAGACGCCTTTATGGCAGGCGAACTTCAGTAAAGTGACTCGCGATCCTTCAATGCGCGTCGCCATCCTCGGAGCGGCAGCAACGCCGGTAGGCCGGCTGACTCCACGCTATGGCACAACACCCTCTGGGCTGGAACACGATATACTTTCTGCAGTTGCCGTTGACGCAATGGCAGATGCAGGTATCGGACCTTCAGATGTAGATGCCGCAATTTTCACTCAGAATCCTCCGACCACAAGACAACTTGGTTTTGCCACCTTTATGATGGCCCAGTTAGGGCTGCAGTGTCGCGGCCTGGTTACTGAAGTCGGGCAGCTCGGACTCACGGGCGGCGTCGCATTTGATCAGGCCGCCGCACAGGTCCAACTGGGGCAGTCAGATTACAGCCTCGCGCTGGGCGTGGTTAGACAAAGCCTGGGAGATATCAACACCGCGATGGATTTTGGTATCCGCGCTGTGGGTGATGTGAACTTCCAGGCGCCCTTTGCCATCCCGCCCATTGGCTGGTACGCCCTGGATTGCGCCCGCTACATGCACGACCACGGCGCGAGCCGGGAGGATATCGCCCAGATAGCGGTCAAGAGTCGCGAATATGCCCGGCACAATCCATTGGCTTATTTTCGCAAGCCACTGAACATCGAGGAGGTGCTGGAGCAGCGGCCCATCGTGGAACCACTGGGACTGCTGGAAGTACCCGCAAGGGCGGATGGCGCCATCTGCCTCGTCATCTGCTCAGAGCAGACCGCGCGCGCCTCGGGTCGTCCCTACGTGGTCGTTTCAGGCCGTGGATTTCACCACGAGGGGTACCACCAGATCGGGGACCACCCTCACGATCTCACCGCATTTCCTTCCGCCAGTAACGCAGTGAGATCGGCTTTACAGTCAGCAAGCGCAGACCTTGACGATATTGATATCGCCGAGCTGTACGCTCCCTGCACCATCACCGAGATATTGGTGACTGAGGCCATTGGCATGTTCCCCAAGGGCGAAGGCTTTCGCGCCGCTCAAGAGGGGGTCACCGCAATGGGCGGAAGCCGACCCGTCAACACATCGGGTGGCTGTCTTTCTCGCGGGCATCCACCCCAGATTACGGGCCTGTACGGGCTACTGGAGCTGCGTGAGCAGTTACTGGGCAAGGCAGGCAGGCGGCAGGTAACAGGTGCTCGTCGAGGACTACACACCTGTGAACTGGGCAATTACAACGCCACGCTTGCCCATGTTCTGGAGGCGCCCTGGTGAATCTGCCCATCGTCAACATGGGCCTCAATCGCCCGCTGCCTGTCGAGGTAACCGACGTCACCCAACCCTTCTGGGCTGGCTTGTGCGAGGGGCACTTCCTGGTCCCCCGGTGTCGAGCTTGCGGCCGCCTGAGCTTCCCGCCGCGACAGGTTTGCCCCGAGTGCCACCAACGAGAGTTCGACTGGCACCCAGTTTCAGGTCGCGGCAAACTTTACTCCGCTACCAAAGTCCATAGCAGCCCGGCGATCTACGGTATCCTGAGCCCCTTTCGAGTCGCTATCGTTGACCTGGCCGAAGGAGTGCGCATCGTCACCCGTTTACTGCCGGACGGACGATCACCCGCACTGGACAGCCATGTTGAGTTGGTCATTACCAGGCACCCTGACGGATATCACTATGCGACCAGAATGCTAAAATAATAGAGTGGAACAGTGGCCCATTCCGGCACGGACAGTCGATTCAGTAAGTTTCCGGAAGTTGAGAGATAATAATCCAGCTCTCTTCATGCGACACGATACCCGACGCACTCGACGAACCCGTCGCCAACCCAATACCCACAAGCCCTTGCAGCACATCAGCGGCGTCGGGAGCGTCGACTTTGTCGGGTGGTTCTGGAACATCTACCCCCATGACCCCCTTTTCGCTTCCATCGGATCAAATACTCTGCCCGTGAATTTCGAGAAGGTTCCATAAAGGCCCGACCAGGCATCCCAGCAGGGAGCACCAGCCACCGTTTTCGCCAGATCATTTCTGAAGAATTTCGGATTTCGGTTATTAAAAACCCTTAGAAATCTTCGAGTTACTGCCAGACAGCTCGAGATTTTGGACCAGCCAGGTTCGTGGTAGGTTCGGTACTGTCTACTGGGGATTCTGGACGGACAAAAACACGTTATTTTTCTTCTAGTTAGTAACAGCCATAACCCCTCTCCGAGGTCTTACAAATCAGCTGCTCTACCTACTGAGCTACGCCAGCCTTGATCAGA
>JAACFI010000389.1 GCA_009937575.1 Haliea sp. | reverse complement strand
CTGTCGGGCGGGGCGACCATATGCAGCAGAATATCGCGGGCCTGCTCGTAATAGTGATCGACATTATCGGCACTGAGCACCGGCAGCAGCAAGCGATCACCAAGATCCTCAAGCAGCAGGTAACCGCGTTCCAGGTCCACTGCGAGTACCTCGGGCACCCGTACGCCCAGGCCCGCGAGGCAGTCGCGCACGGCGAGGAAAGCCTCATTGTTCTCGGTCTCCGGGGGCGCCTCGGCCACGATAAAGCTGCTGCCGCCTGGATCGAGACGGAAATAGCGGCGGTTGCTGGCGTCCCCGGCCACTATAACCAGGCCGGGTCCAGGCTCCGCTTGCGGTAGTCTGAGGCTCGACAGAGCCCAGGGCAGCAGGTCAGCGGGAATTGGACGCGATGACACGATGTTCTCCAGGCATAAAATTTGACGGACAAGGCCGTGGCGATGCTTTAGAATTCGCCTTTGTCCCGCAAACAAGCTTTGACAATAATGACATCCGACCTCGCCAGACCGACTTCAGGCCCAGCACTCGCTTGTGTGCTGTCCGTGCTGATCGGCTTGCTGCTGCCCACTTCACTTTGGGCACAGGATACCAACGAGAGCGACTGTACCGCCAATGAAAATGGCAACCAGGCGGCCTGTGGAGGGGAACCAGAGGCGGTCGATGCGGTGGAGCACCCCCTCGACTGGGTGCCACTGGAAGCGGTGCCGGAAGCGCAGCGGGACCTGCAGTGCATCAACTGCGGCGGTCGCTACGTGGACCCCCTGGAGGGGGTGGACGACAGGGGCAACCCGGAGGAGGCGCAGATCGACGCCATCACCAACCGCACCGAAATGCGCGGTAACGAGGTACTGCTGAGTGGCGGCGTGGAAGCGGTGCAGGGTTACCGTCACCTGAGCGCGGACGAGGCACAGATAGACCGGGAAGAGAGTTCCGCGCTGCTGACCGGCAATGTCACCCTGCGGGAACCCGGCATCCTGTTGCGCGGGGAGCGCGCGGAAATCTATTCCCGGACCGGCGAGGTCAACGTTGAAAAGGGCCTGTTCCTGTTCCACGAGCGCCATATACGCGGCACTGCGGACCTGCTGGATCGCGACGAAGAAGGGCTGCTGCACGTGCACGACGGCATGTTCACCTACTGCGCACCCTCCGATAAAGACTGGGCCATCGACGCCAGGGAAATCGACCTGGACCTGGAGGAAGGCCTGGGGGTGGCCAGGAATGCCAAGTTGCGGGTGTCCGGTGTACCGATCTTCTATACCCCGTGGCTGCAGTTCCCCCTGGACGACCGCCGCCGTACCGGCTTCCTGTGGCCTGACCTTGGCAATGACAGTACCGGCGGGGTGGATATATCCGCCCCGATCTACTTCAACCTGGCCCCAAACTACGACGCCATCTACGCCCCGCGCTATATCGAGGAGCGCGGTCTCCTCCACGAATTGCAACTGCGCTACCTGAATCCCCTGGTGGGCATGTGGACCGTGGGCGGTGCCTATATGAACGACGACGACAAGTATCGGGACCAGGTGCCAGACGAACGCAGTCACGACCGCTGGTTGGGCCTGGTAAAGCAGAACGGCCTGTTCGAGAAGCGCTGGCGCTCGCGCATCGACTATAGCAAGGCCAGCGACGTGGACTACATGAAGGACCTGGAGACCTCGAGCCTGGACTCCCAGCGTCGCACAGCGCTGCTGCAGCTGGGCTCCCTGGACTACCTCGGCGACAAATGGCTGGTGAATCTCGATGTACAGCAGTTCCAGACCCTGGCAGACGACATCAACGAGGACTACAAGAAACTGCCCCAGTTGACGGGTCAGTACCGGGCGCAGGGGACGCCTTTCCAGATCGAACCGGTTTTCCTCGCCCAGTACTCCAATTTCGACAGCGACGAGGACCGGGTGACAGGCCAGCGCCTGTACGCGGAGGCCGGCGCCGCCTACCCCATGTTGTGGAGTTACGGTTTTCTCAAGCCCACCCTGAAATACCGCCAGCTGAACTACGATCTCAGTGAAGGACCGTTTTTCGAAGACGATAGCCCCTCCTCCGGGGCCGCGCTGGCCAACCTGGACGGGGGCCTGATCTTTGAACGCGACACCAGGGTGGCCGACAGGGACCTGTTGCAGACACTGGAACCGCGCCTGTATTACCTCTACAGCGAGTATGAGGAACAGACCGACCAGCCGGACTTCGACAGTGCGGAGCTGACCTTCACCTACAGCCAGCTGTTCCGCGAAACGCGCTTTTCAGGCCGGGATCGCCTGGACGACGCCAACCAGTTGTCGGTGGGCCTTAGCACCCAGTTCATCGACACCAGCTCGGGCAAAACCCTGTTCAGTGCCAGCCTGGGGCAGATTTTCTACTTCCGGGATCGCAAAGTACGGCTGCTGCCGCTGGATGAAGCGCTGGACGAATCCAGCTCGGAAATCGCCGGCGACCTCAATTTCCGCCCCCACGACGCCATCAAACTGCGTACCAGCCTGGTCTATGACCCCCATAGCGAGAGAATGAATTCCGGCCATTTCACCGCCAGTTATACCCCGGATAATGGCAGCGTGTTCAACCTGGGTTATTCCTTTAGAAGGCCCCTGACCACCATCGTCGAGCAGCCGGTGACCGAGGAAGCCCACGCCTCAGTCTACTTCCCGCTGGACGACAACTGGCGCTTGTTCGCCGCCATCAACTACAGCTTGGAAGCCAATACCAGCGTGGAAGATATGGCCGGAGTGGAATATGATACCTGTTGCTGGAAAGTGCGCCTGTTACACCTGCGTTATTACGAGAACGTCACCGGTACGGTGCCGGATTTCGATAATCCCAACCTGGAGCGGGAGCACTCCACCCAGATACAAATCGTCCTCAAGGGTATGGGTGGCTTCGGCAATCGCATCACCGGCATCATGGAGGACATGATTAGAGGTTTTGAAGAACGTGAATATTAAGACGCTGCTGCTTGCAGCAGGACTGGCCGGCGCTGCCACCATTGCAGCCCCGACCCAGGCCGCTACACAGATCCTGGACCAGGTGGTGGCTATCGTCGACGACGATATCATCATGGCCAGCGAATTGCGCGAGCGCATCACCGCAGTCAACGAGAGCATTGCCGCGCGAGGCATCGAGGCGCCCCCGGAAGACCAGTTGATCCGGGAGACCCTGGACCGCCTGATCCTGGAGAACATTCAGCTGCAGAAAGGCCGGCGGGTAGGGGTGCGCATCTCCGACGCGCAGCTCAACACCGCCATGCAGCGCATCGCCGCCCAGAACCGCATGACCCTGGACCAGTTCCGCCAGGCACTGGAGCAGCAGGGCCAGTCTTACGCAGCCATGCGCGAGCAGGTCCGCCGGGAAATGATCATCCAGCGGGTACAGGGGGGCAATGTCAACCAGCGGATCCAGATCACCGACCAGGAAGTGGACAACTTCCTGACCACCGAGGAGGGCCAGAAGATGGCCCAGCCGGAATACCATATCCTGCACGCCCTGCTGGCCGTACCGCCAGGTGCCGGCAGTGCCGAGATCGATGCCGCGCAGGCCCACGTGGATAAACTGGTGGGCCGTATACGCGCCGGTGAATCCTTCGAGCAGGTGATCAGTTCCAGCACCGGCAAATATACCTTCAGCGGTGGGGACCTGGGCTGGCGCAAGCGGGATGACCTGCCGTCCCTGTTCAGCGATGCGGCACCCGGCCTGGCTGCGGGTGAAACCTCCGATCCCATCCGTTCCGACAGCGGCTTCCACATCATCTACATGGCGGAAAAGCGCGGCGGTGAACAGATGGTGGCCCAGACAAAGGTGCGCCATATCCTGGTCAAACCCTCCGAGATCATGACGGATGAGCAGGCCAGGGACCTGGTGGCCGAACTGAAAAGCCGTGCACTGGCGGGAGAAGACTTTGGCGACCTGGCCCGGGAGTATTCCGAGGATATCGGTTCCGCCCAGGAGGGCGGCGACCTGGGCTGGACCAGCCCGGGGCAGATGGTGCCGGAATTCGAGCAGGCCATGAACGCCACCACCGTCGATGAGATTTCCGACCCCGTACGTAGCCAGTTCGGCTGGCA
>JAACFI010000388.1 GCA_009937575.1 Haliea sp. | reverse complement strand
GAGAAGGTGGTGTCCTGCAGTAATACCAGCAGGTCCGGGTCGACGGTGTCGGCCACCAGGCTTTCGCGGAAAGCCCTGGAGGGCCCGCGCTCGCCGATCCACCCCTCCACCAGGTAGAGCGCCACGGCGCTGTCAGCCGCCCTGGCCAGTTCGTGACCGTTGAGACTGGCGATGGTATTCCCATCGCTGTCAAGGCTGATGGCAAAGGAATCCCCGGCGTAAAGGCTGCCGTCGATTGACGCCAGGATGTGGCTGGCAAACCCTGAAGTGCTGGCATCCGGCGCCCGGCCGGTGGCCACCTCACTCTGCAGCAGCATACCCCCCAGCAGGCTGCGCATACTGGTGCGCCGGGCCACCACCCGGTACTCCATGACCCGGGGGCCACTTATTGCCTGGTAATCGATCGGTCGGGGCGTGGGCTCAGTGAGATAGATGCCCCCCAGGTAGATATCCCGCCCGGTCTCCTGGTGCAGGGCCAGGCCCGCCAGGTGAAAACCGGGTAACGCCCCCAGGGCATTGGGCCCCGTGAACATCGCGGCAGCGGCAGCCAGGGCCACCAGTGCGCGTGCCATCGTCTGTCCCATGATTCTCGGTCGTCACGGTTGTTTTCGAATACCCAGAATTGCAAAACGGGTCTCACTTCGGCAACAAAAAACCGGAGAAAACTCCAGAAAATCGGGGTTTAGGGGGCGCCACGGACCAATGGAGAAGCGAGAGCGGCCTGCCGGCCAAGATAGAACTGGCTCAGGCCCGTGCCGGCAGCAGCCGCCGGGAGGAATCCCGGCTGATCTGGCGCAGTACCTTCTTCTGGTAGCCGGTGAACTGGCGCATGCTCTCCAGCGCCGGGAACTGCACCAGCACCTTCAGGATATCCTGGATCAGCGCTATCCGCGGCAGGCCCCGGTAGATGCCCAGGTAGGAGCCGATCATGGCGGTAAAAGAGCGGGTAAGGTGCATGTAGTCCGCGCGGATCACGATACCCTGGCGGCTGATGGCCGTGGCCAGGTTGATGGCCAGCTCGGCGCGCCGGACCAGCCCCTCCTGCCCTTCCCGGTATAGAGTAAAAGCGAAATCGTAGCCCAACGGCCCGACCTCCGCCTCTGCCAGGGTCTGTTCCACCAGCTTCACCAGCTCGTTGCGGGCGGCGGCGATCTCCCGGGGATTGGATCCCAGTTCCACCAGCGCGTCGGCGATCGCCTCAGCGTCGCCGGTCAGCACCGACTGCAGGTACTTGATGGCGGGCCGCCACACGGTGCTGATATCGACAGTATTGCCCCAGTCGATGAAATACAGTTTCTCCTGCTCTGCGACCAGGATATTGCCCGGGTGCAGGTCGCCGTGGAATTCCCGGTACACGAACAGGTGTGACAATACCGTGTGCAGGAAGGCGCGGCCCACCTTGCGCCTGGACCGGCGGTCCCGGCGGCCGCCCTTGGGCGAGAAGGCGGTGTTGAGGCTGGCGGCGGAGTCCACGAACTCCATCTCGATGATGCGCCGGGTGCCCTGGTAGACCCGGGGCACATGCCAGCCCTCGGAGAAACTGGCGCGCCGGGCGAAGCGTGACTGGTTGAGGGCCTCCGCTTCGAAATCCAGCTCCTCGCGGAAGCCCTCGACGAAAATATCCACCTGGTCCAGCCAGGACGACAGGAAGGGCGACAGCTTGGAGTGGGGCGCCCAGTAGTGGCTGCTGAGGATGGCCAGCTTGATCACGGTTTTGCCGATCAGGAACTCCCGCTCCAGGTTGTGGCGGCCCACCTTGACCACCACCGGGGTCAGCAGTTGCCGCCCCTTGCGATTGACCAGCGGTTTCTGTGCCAGGTAGACCGAGGCGATGGAACCGGATTTCAGCGGCTTGCTGGCGTCGAAGCCGTAGTAGCGCTGGGTGGGCAGTTCCCCGTAACACTCGCGGAAGGCCTGTTCCACCTCGGCGGCGGTCATTGGCTCCACGTCCTCCTGGAACACCGCCAGGGCCTCGGTCATCTCCTCCGGCAGGAAGTCCGAGCTGGTCGCCGCCACCTGGGCCATCTTGATGAAGAAGGGACCGAACTCGCGCACCATGTCAGCAACGATCTCCGCCTGGGCTTTCATATCCTCCGGGTCGCTGTTGAAAAACTCCCGGATATGGCGCAGGGCGCCAATCTGGCGGCGGAATATCTCCAGGTCCTCGCGCACCACCCGGGTGTTGCCCAGGATTTCCCGCATGCGCTTGTCGTTGACCTGGCGCAGGTCTTTGAGCTGGTTGATCACCTGTACGATCAGGGGTTCGTAGGCGGTGAGGAAGATGCGCAGCACGTCCAGGCTCACTTCCCCCAGCCCCTGGATTTCCGGATCTCCCATCAGCTCGTTGAAGAATTTCCAGAATTCGTCGGTGATTTCCGGGGGGATGGTCACCACACTGCGGGCGGTCACCTGGTCGATGAGGAAACGGATCAGGTTCTCCGTGCTCTCCTCGTTGGGCAGCAGGTTCTCGCTGCGCATGCGCACCGTAAGGTTGCGCAGCTGCAGGGTGACCGGGTGCTCCTTCAGCGACTTGAAGATCTCGTCCAGGGCCGCGCCCAGTTCTTCCTCTGTGACGTCCTGGCGGCGGTTGATCAGCTCGATCATGGGCAGCAGGGAGCGGTAGATCCGGGCCACCCCAACGGTGAAGTCACTGGTGTTGCGCACCAGGCGCCGGGTGCGGTCTTTCAGGGCGGGGAGAATCTCCTCCAGATTGAGGTATTCGTCAACAGCGACGGGTGTAAGCTGCTTCGACAAAAACGGTTCTCCTTGCCGATCCGACATGGGGATCAGCGGTATTTATAGCTTGAGGAGGTGCCCTTTCCCGGGTTGGGTTGCTGTTATTCCCGGCGGGCAATGGCCGCATTCTCTCCTATTCCCGGGGTGCCGACAAGGGCGAATTTCAGGCTACCCGCACCACCAGTTTACCCACGTGGTCACCGCTGAACAGACGGGGCAGGGCGTCCTGGGCATTCTCCAGCCCCTGCACCTCCGTATTCTGGTAGCGCAGGGAGCCGTCCAGGCACCACTGCTCCATTTCCGGCAGGATCTTCTCCAGCCGGTCCAGGTAGTCCAGCACCAGGAAACCCTCCATGCGCAGCCTCTTGCTGGCCAGCATAAAGGTGTTCTTCACCCCGTACAGGGCCTCCCGATCACCGTAGTTCTGGTACTGCGAGATGGCCCCGGAAATCACCAGGCGCCCGCCGATGTTCATGTTTTCCAGGGCCGCGTCCAGCATGGGGCCGCCCACGTTGTCGAAAAACACGTCCACCCCGTCGGGGAACTGCCCGGCGATGGCCTCCGCCAGATCAGGGCTCGCCTTGTAATCGATGCAACCGTCCATGCCCAGCTCGGTCACCAGCAGCTCACACTTACCGGCGCCACCGGCGATCCCCACCACCCGCGCACCCGCCGCCCGGGCGATCTGGCAGGCCATCATGCCGGTGGCCCCCACCGCACCGGACACCAGCACCTGGTCGCCGGCTTTGATCTGACCGATCAGTTTCATGCCCACGTAGGCGGTCCAGCCGGTGAGACCGAGGGCTGAGACGTAGGCATCCAACGGAATATCCGGGTGTGGCGTAAACCGCACCGCGCCCTTGGCAGGGCTAAGCTCGTCGCCCTGTACCAGGGCATATTCCTGCCATCCCAGTGCCGCGAACACGTGGTCACCCACCGCAAAACCCGGGTGCCTGGAGGCCTCCACCCGGCCCACCACCAGCCCGCGCATCACATCACCGATCTGCAACTGCGGCAGGTAGTCCTCTTCTTCACTGAGCCAGACCCGATTGGAGGGATCCAGGGTAAGCAGCAGCGTCTTCACCAGTACCTCTCCCTCTGCCGGCTCCGGAACCGGCCGCTCCACCCACTCCAGCTCGGTGCCCTTGAGTTCGCCCTCGGCGTAGTGGTTGATGATCCATGCATGTTGTGTGTCGGTCATTGCGTTTCCCCTTTCGCTGCGTCGCTATGGTGGATGGGCGATATTAAGCAGTGCGGGGGCTGTCAACAAGCGATAATTGGGTGGCCTGGCCCGGTGATGAAAGCACTCCAGGGTGCGGGAAAAGCAC
>JAACFI010000387.1 GCA_009937575.1 Haliea sp. | reverse complement strand
ACCATGGCCATGTACAGGAAGGGATCGGCCCCGGCCTTCACATTCAGCCAACGGTCAGTGTGAATGGCGGTGGGGTTGTAGTCCGGGGAAGTGGCGACCACCCGAGCCCCGTTGTATTTCGCTTCCCACACGTAATGGGCGTCAGGTATGCGGGTGACACTCACGTTGAGGAAAGACAGCAGCAGGTAATCGGCATCGAACCAGGCGTCGGACGTGGCATTCTGCATGTTGTCGCCAAAGGCCAGGTACTGGCCCGCCTGTCCGTCCCCCACGTCGGTGAGGGAATCCTCCTGGATACCGCCCAGCAGCGAGGCGAACCGCAGGCCGGCTGCCAGTTTGCCGTTGGACACTGTCCCGGTGCCGGTGTGGGTGGCCAGGCAACCGGGGCCGTACTGCTGGTAGAGGTCGATAATTTTGTCGGCGATTTCTTCCGTGGCCTGATCCCAGGAGATGCGCTGCCATTTGCCTTCGCCACGCTCGCCAACTCGCTTCATCGGGTAGCGAATCCGGTCGGGTTCGTACATGGCCTGGGAGTGGATGGCGCCCTTCTGGCAGCCCCGGGGATTGGTGTCCGGAATATCGGGGGCAATCTGCGGATACTGGGCCAGTTGTTCTTCACGTGTAACGATGCCGTCCCTGGCCAGTATCTTGAAAGCGCAGTTGCCGTGGCAGTTCACGCAGTGGGCGGAAAATCCCACCACGTCGTGCTCGTATTCCCGGCGATAGACGTCTTCCCAGCCGCGGTAGGGATAGTCCTTATTCAGGGTGTCGTGTACAGGCTCCAGCGATGTCAGTGACCAGGACCTGTTTGCTCCCAGCACACCGAGCCCGGTGATGGAGGAGGTTTTGAGAAAATCGCGGCGGTCGAGCTTTTTCATCCGTCAGCCCTCAAAATCCGGCAAAGATTATAATATAAGGGCATATTTTAGACTAAATCCGGCTAAAATCAAGAATAAATTATAATAAACCGAGTAAAAAATGATAATATTGTCACCTGAATTAAGCGTAGACCAGGTCATAGATGGTGCAAGTAGTATGAGCAAGGTAGAATCTTATAATATCGATCACAGGCTGGACGTGGCTTATATGAGCAGCATTACTGATATATCTTTCCCCGATATTTTCGAAACGCTGAATACCGGCAGGGATTCTTCGGACCGGGTCCTGCAGACCATTATTGAGGGCCTGCTGGAGGGGCGTTACCAGCCGGGAGAACGTGTAGTGGCCCGTCAATTGGCGGAGGAGTTGGACGTCAGCATCGTGCCGGTGCGGGAGGCCATCCATATCCTGGCGGGGGAGGGGGTGATCGACCTGACTGCGCGCAAGGGCGCCCGCATTCGCAGTATGGACCGGGAGGAGGTAGGTAACTGGTGGAAGATCCAGGGAAGCATCGGCAAGTTGGGCGCGGGTTGCGCCGCGCGCTGTATCAACCTGAAAGAGGAGAATGTCGCGCGGGTTCACGATGCCATGGATATGATTCGCGAAAACGCCGGACAACTCGACGGCTTCGAGTTCCTGATGGTGCTGGTGCGCTACCACATGGTGTTGCACGAGGTGGCCGAGATGCCGGAGCTGAACGAAGCCGTACGGCGGCTGGGTTTCTTCTTCTGGGCCATTTTCTTCCCGCAGTACATCGCTGTGCGTGATTACGGTGAGTTCTATATCCGCAATCACCAGCGGGTGACGGACGCAATCGTCAATGGCGACCCCGCCGGCGCCGAGGCCGCTTACCAGTACCACATAGATTGGACCAATGCGGTGATCGGCGGTGAGCGCCCTACGCCGGGCCAGCCCTGGGTAGCTGTCGGCCCTGCTTAGAGGGACAGTTAGCTTAAACTATGAAACGCGCAGGCCCCGGACTCCTGGTGATGGCGGCCTTTATCGGCCCCGGCACCGTCACTACCGCCAGCAAGGCGGGGGCCGAGTACGGCTTCGCCCTGATGTGGGCCCTGTTGTTTTCCGTGTTGGCTACCCTGGTGTTGCAGGAAATGGCCGCTCGACTGGGGTTGGTAACAGGCAGGGGTCTGTCGCAGGCTCTGCGCAGCAGCTTCGAGAGTCGCTTCTTCACCGGGATGGCAGTGGTGCTCGTGGTACTGGCTATAGGCTTTGGCAACGCTGCCTACGAATCGGGAAACATTTCCGGTGCATCCATGGGTCTCGCGGCCATCACTCCATGGTCCACCAATATCTGGGCCCTGGTGGTCGGTGGTATCGCTTTTTCCCTGCTGGCCTCGGGTCGCTACCGGGTAGTTGAGCGCGGCCTGGTCATACTGGTGGTGGTGATGAGTGCGGTATTTCTCGCCACCATGTTGATGGTAGGGCCCGACCTTATGGCGATGGCAGGTGGGCTGACCCGTCCCTCTCTGCCCGCCGGTTCCACCCTGACGGTGATGGCGCTGATTGGTACCACGGTGGTTCCCTACAACCTTTTCCTTCACTCCAGCGCCGTACGCGAAAAATGGCCTGAATCGGTGCCGGTGGATGAGGCTCTGCGGGAGTCGCGACGTGACAGCGTATTGTCGATAGGGCTGGGAGGGCTGATCACCCTGTCCATTGTCACCACAGCGGCAGCGGCATTTTTCGGCACCGATATCGCGTTTTCAGCGGCGACCATTTCCCAGCAGCTGGAGCCCCTGCTCGGGCCCGCGGCAAAATATTTCTTCGCTATCGGCCTGCTGGCCGCCGGACTCACCAGTGCGATCACCTCTCCTCTCGCTGCAGCCTACGCAGTGTCAGGCGCCCTGGGTTGGCAGGCTGACCTGTCTAACCGGCGTTTTAAAATCATCTGGATGCTGGTACTGGGCAGCGGCATGCTGGCAGCCGCCCTCGGCACCCGACCGATCAGTGCGATCATGTTCGCCCAGGCCGCCAATGGGTTTTTGCTGCCTGTTGTCGCGGTATACCTGCTCTACGTGATGAACAGCCGCAGGCTGCTGGGCGATTTCAGGAATCGCTGGCGCAGTAATATCGTGGGCGTGACGGTGGTTGTCGTGGTATCGGGGTTGGGGATTTTCAAGTTGCTGCAGGTGTTTGGTCTTGTCGGCTGATTTTTTTGCAGGGGGACGGTGCGCAGTGCGCACCCTGCATAAGATCTGAGTACGATCAAGGGTAGGGTGCGCTCCGCGCACCATCAGACCAATCAAGCACCACCATCTGCAGAACTAAACTGCTCAATCTCCCCGGTAATCCGCTCTATAGACCTGTCCCAGGCCCCTTCAAACTCGCCCGACCACTGATCTTCAAGCCTGTCTCTCACCGTGTCTTTTACCGCCTCCAGGATGCCTCGATAGAAAGCGGTGTTTGCTCCGTACCCGCGGTGCATGTCCGCTTCGAATTTGAGGTAGTCGGTATCTGCCTCACCCAATAACAGGCTGTAGATCTGCTCTACCATCCGGCCGCGCATTCGCTCATCCATAATGCTGATGTGTTGCTCAGCCTCCGGCATGGCCTGGAAAAACTTTCCGTAAATGGCGGGCGCGATGTCTTCGCCGGAGTCGGCGACCTGTTCGAAACAGCTGTAAAGAACTTCTGAATCTTTCACCACGATCTCCTTGCTTGCCTCGCGCGGCTCTTCCAAGTGTGTTGGCTACTCTATCCTTTTCGGGGATATATAGGAGGTCATTTATTGACATTGAGGGGTTATATGTTGTCGATTTAGCAGGCGGGGGGAGAAGCCGGCGCCAGGCGCCGGCCTCTCATCAGAGGGTTAGAAGCGGTAAGTCAATTCAACACCCCAGGTGCGCGGCGCACCCTCCATGAAGTAGTTGAACCCGAAGCCACTCTGCAGGTTGATGCCGTAGATATCGTACTCCTCGTCGGTGAGGTTGGCGCCCCAGAGGGATACGGCGTAGCGGTCTGTTGAGTCTGCCAGGGTGATCCTGCCATTCAACAGCCAGTAACCCTCCTGCTGGATCTCGCCGTAATCGCCAAGGCCCTCGACGACGGTGTCGTTATAGGCACTGAACCACTGGTCGTCCACGTAGTTGGCGTCCAGGTGCAGGCGCGTCATCCAATTGGCGCTGACGTCGAACTCGTAGTCTGCGGCGATATTGAAATTGATCTCGGGAGAGGACAC
>JAACFI010000079.1 GCA_009937575.1 Haliea sp. | reverse complement strand
TGCCATCTGGATGGTAGCGACCTACCCGATAACCGAACAGAAGGCACATGAAGTGCGCTTGGAACTGGAGCAGCGTCGTGGCACAGTGCCCTGACTTGAACCTGAGTAAGGATGTATACGCAGTGCAATATTTTTTTAACGTGGGGTTAAAGTCGCCGCCATTACGTGCCCGTGGGATGGGAGATGCTAACCCGTGAAAAAAGTACGTTGGGGAATTATTGGAGCCGGGCGGATTGCTCATAGCTTCGCCAACGACATTGCGGCAACGTCCAACGCAGAGCTCGCTGCCGTGGCAGCGCGCTCGGGCGATCGGGCCCGCAGCTTCGCCGCGAAGTACCAGATACCCGACGCCCACGAGGGCTATGCGCCACTCTACGAAAATCCGCAGGTCGACGCGGTCTATGTGGCAACGCCCCACAGCTTTCACCTTCGCAACTGCCAGCAAGCCATGCAGGCGGGAAAGGCAGTACTGTGCGAGAAGCCACTGGTGCTGAACCCTGATGAGTGTTTGGCATTGCTGAGGGCAGCACAGGATTCGGGGCGGTATCTCACGGAGGGTATGTGGACCTGGTATCTACCCGCCATTCGCAAAGCACAACAATGGGTGGCCGCCGGGCGTATTGGCGAGATCCAGCACGTGAAGGCCGACTTCGGTTATCCATTGCAGTACAGCACGGACTTGCGCGAGTACGACGCCCGCGTTGGAGGTGGCTGTGTACTGGAGATGGGTATCTACCCTATTGCGATTGCGCGATTATTTCTCCCTGGCAAGCCCGGAAAAATAAAGGCGGTGGGACGCACTGCAGCCAACGGCGTCGAAGATGATGTATCGATCATCCTGGATTATGGTCACGCGCTGGCCACCCTGGGTACCAGTTTTCGCTGCAAATTACAGAACTGGGCCTATATCATAGGCACACAGGGTTACATTGCCATTCCGGATTTCTGGCGCGCCGACCAATGTTCGCTTTATTACCTCGATGAACGGATTGACTCTTTCGAGGAACAACGAGAAACCTTCGGATTGAACTACCAGATCCAACAAGTCAGTGCTGACATCCTTGCCGGACGCAAACAGTCAGAGGTTGTGCCACTGGCGACCAGCCTGGCCCTGCAAGAGGACATGCTGGCAATCAGGAGACTCGCCAGCCCGCAGTAATATCATTGTTGAATCAGCGCTTCACGCTGAGCAGAAATTCCAGCCTTTTGTCCGGCAACAAAACCGTGCGCCCGAACTCAAACCGATCCAGCGCGTTTTTCAGCGGACCCTGCCCGCGGGCGGCGTATCCGGGTCGCGGTGAAGCGAGCGCCCTGGTGACCAGTTCATTCACCTCCCGGATGGCATAGGTACGATCCGGGGGACGCACCCTGGCATTGTGGGAGGTAAAACCGTGCCCCAGGGTGGAGGGATGCACGCGAGGGCGCAATATCGCCTGCAGCGCCGCTATCGCCGGGCCATCGAGAAAATTGAACAGGTCCCAGAACAGGCACAGGTCGAAGCGGATATCGGCGGGTAATTCCAGCGAGGCGGCCAGCTGCTGTTCCAGGGAGAGCTCCCCCTCCTCCTCTGCCACCAGCGGCAACTCGGCAAACAGGTCGGCGAAGAACAGCTTGCTGCGGTAACGGGAGAAGAATTCCACAGTCTCGGGCAGGGCTGGCCCGAGGTGCAGCACGGTCAGGCGCCGGTCCTCGTCAATATATTCGAACAGGGCGGGAAGCAGCTGCGAGGACTGCGTCTCGATCATGGCATGGGAATTCCGCAGGCCGCAGCAGCGGCGGTTCTATTCTTTGCTAACCGCTCTTTTGTTCCAGTGGCGTTCCCGCCAGGTCTTCCGCCGGAGCGTCCACGCTGCGCTGGGCGGCAAGGGACACGGTACTGCCTGCAGATTCACCGGGATCCATGTCGATGCTGCCCTTGAATTTCGCGCCATCCTCCAGGGTCACCCGGGGTGCCACGATATTACCGCGCACGTTGCCCGACTTCGATATCACTACCTTCTCACTGCCGTCGATGTCGCCGGTGACTTCACCGTCGATTTTTACCACCTTGGCACTGACGTCGGCAGTTACCCGACCGGATTGGCCCACGGACACCTCGTTATCCTTGAGTTCGATACTGCCCTCAACCCGGCCCTGCACCAGCAGGTCCTCGTCGCCACTGACAGTGCCCTTGATTACGATACTTGGTCCGATCATAGCGTTGCTCCTCGACGTTACAGGTTCCCGGGCAGCCGGGGCGCCAGGTGATGCCGCTTTCGGCTCCGGAGCCGGTGGCGTCGCCGCCGGCTTGTTCTTACTGCGTTCAAACATTGCTTTCACACCCCTGTTTAGTGGTGGGCCGAATATCCTAGCAGCCGGGACTGCCGGGCACTAGTAGAGGCGGGCGGAAATCTGGACTTTTCTCCAATTTCCTGGCGTGGCAACCCTCAGAACAGGGTCGGCACCATGGCATCGATCAGGCGCGGCCCTTTGGCCTGCAGGGCTTCCTCCAGCTGGGCATTGAATTCCTCGGCGGTGGTGGCACGGGTCGCACTGACCCCCATACCCTGGGCCATCGCCACGAAGTCCATATCCGGCCCGCTGATATCCAGGGTGCTGGCGGCCTTGGGTCCGGGGGTCCCGCCGCGGGCACCGGTGCGCCCGAACTCCATCTCCAGGATGCTGTACTTGCGGTTATTGAAGATCACCACGGTGACATCGAGGTGCTCCCGCGCCATGGTCCACAGGGCCTGGACGGTGTACATGGCGCTGCCGTCCCCCTCCAGGCAGAGCACCTTGCGATCAGGGCAGGCGATGGCCGCTCCCACTGCTGCAGGCAGGCCCCAGCCAATGCTGCCGCCGGTCTGGTTCAGCCAGTCGTGGGGCTGGGCCGTAGCGGTCAAGGGGAATATCGCCAGGCCGCTGGTAATGGCCTCGTCCACCACCACCGCGTTTTCCGGCAGGAAGTGGGCGATAGCCAGGGCCGCGCTGTTGGCATCCAGGGCCCCACTGGGGGGCTCCGGGATATCCAGGGGGTGTACATCCGGCTCCACATCCACGGCGTCCAGTTTCTCCAGCAGTGACTCCAGCACCTGGTCGATATCGTCATTGGGGCCCGCCAACTGGAACTGGTTGCAGCTGTCCGGGGCAATGGCACTGGGCACATTGGGATAGGCAAAGAAAGATACCGGTGCCTTGGCGCCGATCAGTATCAATTGATCCAGCTCCTTGATGCTATCGATGGCCAGCTCGGCCAGGTAGGCCAGGCGGTCGATCACCGCGGTGCCGGCGCCACGCGCCACCCGGGTGGGAAACGTTTCCGTGCTGACCCGGGCACCGGCGGCCTTGCCGATGCGGCTCAGCATCAGCCCCTGCTGACTGTCCACCTCCCGACCGCCAATCATGATCATGCTGTTGCCGCCGGAGCGCAGCAGGGCCACTGCCTCGTCGATACGGCTCTCGGGCACCTGGGCGGGCCCCTCCACCGTCACTGCCTCCTCGGGGCCGTTACTGTTATCCCCCCAGGATACATCCGCCGGGAGCATCAGCGTGGCGATCTGCCCGATCCCCGCCTGGCGCACCGCCTCGGCGGCATCCCGGGCGATATCGTCGGGGGATTTAGAGGTGTGCACCCAGTGGGACACCGGTCCGGCGATGCCCTCGATATCCGAGGTCAGCGGAGCGTCGTACTCCAGGTGGTAGGTGGCGTGGTCGCCGACGATATTGACCATGGGCACATGCCCTTTCTTCGCGTTGTGCACGTTGGCCAGGGCATTGCCCAGCCCGGGCCCAAGGTGCAGCAGGGTCGAGGCGGGTTTGCGCGCCATGCGCGCGTAACCGTCCGCGGCGCCGCTGAGCACCCCCTCGAACAGGCACAGCACACAGCGAATGCCCTCCACTTCGTCAAGGGCGGCCACGAAATGCATCTCCGAGGTGCCAGGGTTGGTGAAACACACCTCGATGCCGTTGTTGGTAAGGGTTGTCAGCAGGCTCTCTGCTCCGTTCATATCGGTTTCTCCACTCTCGGGTCGGGGTCAGGACGCAGCGATCTGGTCCACGGTAAAAATCTTGTTGGGATTGAGGATGTTGTCCGGATCGAGCATTTTCTTCAGACCCATCATCAAGCGCAGTTCCTCCGGGCTGCGACTGCGCGGCAGCTGTGCGCGTTTCGCCAGTCCTACCCCGTGTTCCGCGGACACCGACCCCTGGTAGCGTTCCACCGTGTCGTAGAGAAACGCCTCTACCGCCTCCGGATCGAAGCTCGCGGCATCGCGGTTGCCCAGCAGCACGTGAAGGTTGCAGTCCCCGAGGTGACCGAAGATCACGCAGATATCGAAGTTGGCTGCCTCGGCGCCGCGGCGGATATCGCCGATGAAACCCTCCATCCTGTCCACGGTGACGCTGATGTCGAAGGGGATGAAAGGACCGAGTACGAAAAAATCCAGCACGTCGTCGCGGATCTCCCACAGGGCATTGCGCTCCGACTGGGAGCGGGTGAGCACCGCATCGGATACCATGCCCTGCTCCATGGCCTCGGCCAGCACATTCTCGAAGCTGTCCGCATCGGCTGCCGGGTTGGACCCCAGGGTCTCCACCAGCACGTAATGGGCGCTGCCCCTGGGCAGGGGCGGCGTGTGATTGCCCCCCTCCCGGGTGATGTGATCGTAAAACTCCGGCCACATCACCTCGAAGGCCGACAGGGTGCCGGCGGTGTGTCCGTCCAGCCAGTGCAGCAGGCGTCTCACCGAGGCAAAGTCATCCACCGCCAGCAGTGCCGTGTTCTGGCTGCGGGGCTGTGGCCGTAGTCGAAACACCACGCGGGTAATAATTCCCAGGGTACCCTCGGCACCGATAAACCACTGCTTGAGATCATAGCCGGTGTTGTTCTTGAGCATCTTGTTCATGCTGGACACCACAGTACCGTCCGCCAGCACCACTTCCAGGCCCAGCACCATGTCCCGCACCATGCCGTAGCGGATCACCATATTGCCACCGGCATTGGTGGCCACGTTGCCCCCTACGGTGGCGGAGCCCCGCGCGCCCAGGTCCAGCGGCAGCAGCAGGTCATGTTCCTCCGCTGCCTCGTGGGCCAGCTGCAGGATGCAGCCCGCCTGAACGGTCATGGTGCGATTGGCGGTGTCGATCTCCTCGATCGCGTTCATGCGCTCCAGGGAAAGACCCAGTTCGCTATCGGTCTGGTGATGGCCGCTGGCCAGGCCGCTCTTGCCGCCGATGGGCACGATCGCCTGGCCCGCGGCGCTGCAGATCTTGAGGATCTCCGAAACTTCCTCCGTGCTGGAGGGCTTGAGAATGATATCGGGGAGAAAATCGTCGGGCGTTTCCCGCACCCCGCTGTCACCCAGTAACTCGCGCAATTGCTCTAACACTGCAGATTTCGATTCGGACATCGTGCCTCCACTCCCTGCCCGGGACTTTCCAGTTATTTTGTTATCACCATAGAACAAGGATTCATTGGTGCCACCTTGCCATACCATGCCGTCGCGGGCATTAACATATGTTAATCAGGGATCAACCCGCGGCACCGAAGCCAGCAGCGCGCGGGTATAGGGGTGGCGAGGCGCCGTGAGGATCTGCTCGGCAGTCCCCTGCTCCACGATTTTACCCAGCTGCATCACACCCACGTGGTGCGCCAGGCTGGGCACGATAGACAGGTCGTGGGTAATGAACAGGTAGGAGACCCCGAACTCCCGCTGCAATTCCTGCAGCAGTTCCAGCACCTCGGCCCGTATCGACACGTCAAGGGCGCTGGTGGGTTCGTCACAGATAATCAGTTCCGGCTCCACTGCCAGGGCCCTGGCAATGGCAATGCGCTGCAGCTGGCCGCCGGAGAACTCGTGGGGATAACGCTGGCTGAAGTCGCCCTCCAGCTGCACCCTCTGCAGCAGCTGACCGATGCGCTCCTCCCGTTCCGCGGCATTCAGGCCCAGGCCCAGACTCACCATACCCTCGGCGATGATCTCGCCCACCGTGAGCCGGGGGTTCATCGAGGAGTAGGGATTCTGGAAGATCACCTGGATGCGTTTGCGGTAGGGCAGCATCTGGCGTCGCGTCAGGTCCTGCAGCGGCTCGCCGTGAAAGCGGATCTGGCCCCCGGCCATCTCGTCGAGGTTGAGGATGGCGCGCCCCAGGGTGGACTTGCCACTGCCTGACTCACCCACGAGGGCATAGGTCTCCCCCTTGCCGATGCTCAGGGACACACCATCCACCGCCCGGGTGTGGTCCACCACGCGCTGCAGTACGCCCCTGCGGATGGGGAAGTAAACCTTGACCTCGTCCAGACGCAGCAGGGGTTCCTCCACCGCAATACTCTGGAAACGGCTGAGGTCAGGAAGCGCATCGATCAGGCGGCGGCTGTACGCCTGTTGCGGGTTGTGGAAAAAATCGTCCACCGGTGCCCGCTCGATGATCTCTCCGCGGTACATCACCGCCACCTCGTCCGCGGTATTGCGCACCACGCCCATATCGTGGGTGATCAGCAATACCGCCAGTTTGCGCGACTCGGTGAGCTCGCGGATGAGGTCCAGCACCTGCTCCTGTATGGTCACATCCAGGGCCGTGGTGGGTTCGTCGGCGATCAGTATCTCCGGCTCACAGGCCAGGGCCATGGCGATCATCACCCGCTGCTGCTGGCCGCCGGACAACTGGTGTGGGTAGAAAGAAAAGCGGTCTTCGGGGTCGGGAATGCCCACCTCTGCAAATAATTGCACAACCCGCTGGCGCAAGGCGTCGCCGCTCAGGGAGGTGTGCAGGCGCAGGGTCTCCGCCACCTGCTGACCGGCAGTCTGCACCGGATTGAGAGCCGACATGGCGTTCTGGAAAATCATCGCCACCCGCCGCCCGCGCACCCGCTGCATCTGTGATTCTGACAGGTCGAACAGGTCCTCTTCACCCACACTGACAGCGCCCCCGGTGATGGCCAGGGCCTCAGGCAGCAGGCGCATGGCCGCCAGGGAGGTGACCGACTTGCCGCTGCCCGATTCCCCTACCAGGGCGAAGATCTTCCCGGGATGCAGTTCGAAACTGACGCCCTCAAGGATAGCCTCGCCGTCCTCGGCCACCGCCACCCGCAGGTCCGTAACTTTCATGGAGACGTGACCGCTCACGCTTCGGACCGCCTTCCGCTGCTGCGCGGATCGAAGGCGTCGCGCACCAGGTCGGAGAACAGGTTGGCCGCCAGCACCAGCGCGAACATGAAGAAAAAGGCGCCGGTCAGTGTCCACCACACCGGCGGCTGACGCGACAGTTCCGAGCGGGCACCGTTGATCATGTTGCCCCAGCTGCCCATGGAGGGGTCGATACCTACACCGATGTAGGACAGCACTGCTTCCGCCAGCACCAGCGCGCTGAAATCCAGTACGAAAGTGATCAGGATGATATGCACCACATTGGGCAGGATGTGACGACCCAGGATCCGGCTGTGGCTGACGCCGAATGCGTGGGCTGCCTGCACGTAACCCAACTGGCTGATCTTCAGGGTCTCCGCGCGGATCAGGCGACACAGGGTTGACCAGCTGGTCACCCCGAGAATAAAGCACAGGGCGATAAAGCGGGCATCGGCTTTCTCCATGCCGATGGAAAAGAAATCGGGGTTGAGGTCGATATACACCTGGAACAACAGCACCGAGGCCGCGATCAGCAGGATGCCGGGAATGGAGCTCAGGGTGGTGTAAAGGTACTGCACCAGGTCATCCACCCAGCCCTTGAAGTACCCGGCCATCACCCCCAGGGTCACGGCGATGGGCAGCATGATCAGGGTGGACAGGGTGCCCAGCAGGACGCCGGTGCGCACCCCTTTGAGGCTCTGGTACAGCACGTCAGTACCCCCCAGGTCGGTGCCAAGAATATGGTAATAACGGCTCACCACCACCGCCCAGGTTCCCAGGCAGATTACGACCAGCTGCACTCCCCAGGAGGCATACCAGGGGTTGGCGCTGCCGCGCAACCACCACCACTGGGGCGCTATCCAGATCGAGCCCAGCAACAGGCCCCATAACAATGCGGTGACAGTTTTCGCCAGCACGTCCGGCCACCTGTCGGCGGGATCAGCCAGGTGGCGGCCGGCGTGTTCCAGCAGGGGGAAATCCCGGATCGCCCTGCCCTCTTCGTCCTTCATGTTCTGCTTCTCGAAGGACTTCAGGGCAAAGGGCGCCGAGTAGGTGCGCTCGAAACGATCGCCCATCCCCCCCAGTACGAGGTCCAGCACACTGGTGACCTTGTTGTCGTAGAACACTTCCTGCGACGCCCCGCCCTGGGCGGTATCCAGGGCCCGGCGAAAATGCAGTGAATCCAGTAGCGCGATGCCCACATAGGTCAGGATGACGGTAAAGGTCACCATACCCAGGCGGCTGGAGAACACCTGGCCCCAGCGCTCGCGGGTCTGGGGGTCGCGGCGCAGGCGATAGAAAAACAGCACCAGGGATATCACCAGCAGGAACACCAGGACGTCGGACCATAACAGCAGGGGTTTCACGTCCACCGGATCCTCAGTTCAAGCGCACCCGGGGGTCTGCCCAGGTATAGGAAATATCAGTCAGGATCAGGCCCACGATATAGAGAATGGAACCGATGAACACCATGCTGCGCACGATAGCAAAATCCTGGGACTTGATGGCGTCCAGCATGTAGCTGCCCAGGCCCGGTATACCGAAGAACGACTCGATCAGCAGGCTGCCCATGAACAGTGAGGGAATCAGCACCACCACCCCGGTGAGGATGGGGATCAGGGCGTTGGGCAGGATATGCGTGAACAGGATGCCGATCTCGCTGGCACCCTTGGCCCGGGCGGTGCGAACGTAGTCCTGGTTGGCCTCTTCCAGGAACAGGGTGCGGTACCAGCGGGCCCCGGAACCGATACCCGCCACCACCCCCACCAGCACCGGCAGGATCAGGAACTTCCAGGCCTGGGCATCCGCGTGGAAACCCGAGATCGGTACCAGCTTCCAGGTCTTCGCCACCAGGTACTGCCCGCCGATGATATAAAACAGGTAGGAGATCGACATCAGGCATACAAAAACGAACACGGCCCAGCGGTCCAGCCGGGTGGCGTGGAACATCACCACCAGCAGCGCCACACAGATGTTCACCCAGATACCCACGATGAAGGTCGGCAGGGCCACCGCCAGGCTGGGCCACATGCGTGTGGAGACGTCGGTGGTGATATCCCGTCCGCTTTCCGAGCGGCCGAAATCGAAGGCGAACAGTTTCAGCGACTTGGTAAAAAAGATGGTGTCGGTCACCGCCGCCAGGCCCGCCCCTTCAGCGTTGACGAACAGTGGCTTGTCGTATCCGTTCTTTTTCTTCCAGGCGGCTATCGCCTCGGGGGTGACGTATTTTTCCCCCAGCTGTGATACCGCCATGTCATCCGGGGAGTTCACCACGAAGAACAGGGTGAAGGTCAGCAGGTTGACCCCGATCAGGATGGGAATGGCGTACAGCAAACGCCGGACGATATAGGCAAACATGCGCTACTTCCCTCCCTGCCTGGCGGTGGCATTCTGGCGCCGGCGATAGGCGTTCACCCCGGGCAGGACCAGGGCGCCAATCAAAAAGACCCCAGCGTACAGTGGCCAGGTGACGGGCTGGTTCCATTTTTGCCGCATCTGCTGGCGCTGCCGATCGTCGATGCGGATGTACTTCAGGGTGGCCTTGGAAATACCGTGGCGCTTGGTATTGTGCACCCAGCTGTTGTTCAGGTAGATATCCTTGGGATAGAAGGCGTACAGCCACACCGCCTCGCGACGATAGATCTCCACCATGCGGGCCACCAGTTCGTCCCGTTCCGGCCCCGGCGGCAGGACCCTTACCCGCCGGAACAGCTCGTCGTATTCCGGGTGCATGAAATTGGAGTTGTTGGAACCGTCGCACTGGCACTCCAGCGGGCTCTCGGGGCCGTACAGCAGGAACAGGAAATTTTCCGGGTCCGGGTAGTCCGCCAGCCAGCCGTGGGAGAATATCTGGGTGTTCCCCGTGAGCAGTTTCTCCCGGGTGCGATTCCAGTCCGCGGGTCTGAATTCCACCTGCACGCCGATCTGCGAGAACTGGCGGTCGATCCAGTTCATGGAGGTGTTGCCTATGGCCTGGGATTGCACATCGATAAAGATTTTCAGCGGTTCACCGGTGCGTGCGTCACGCCCGTTGGGATACCCCGCCTCCTCCAGCAACTGTTTGGCGTACTCTATGGGCTTGCGTCGGGGCTCCCCGTCCACCCAGTCGTAGACATAGGAATTCATGCCCTCCTCGCCCTTGAGGTGACCGGGTATTCCCGGCGGGATCAGGTTGTGCGCGGCGATGCCATTGCCCTTGCGGAAGATGTTGAGGTATTCCTCGGTGTTGAAGGCGATCTGCAGGGCCTGGCGCAGCTTGCGCTTGTCCTCGCTGTAGCCGCCCACTACCGGGTCGCGCATATTGAAGCCGTAGTAGTAGATCCCCGGCTTCACGTCCGGCGACATCACGATCTGGTGCTCCGAGAGTTCTTCAGAGACTTCCACACCGTCTGGGCCCACCACGAAGGCCTGGTCGAACACACCGTTGGTGTTGCCGTGAACCTCCCCGGAACGGTCGTAATAACCCTGCAGGAACTTGGTCCACAGAGGCAGGACTTCTTTCTCCAGGCGAAATACCGCCCGGTCGACAAAGGGGACCGGCTTGCCGGCATCCTCGAGAAAACCCGCCTCCAGGTCACCCGGTGCGCCCTCGGTGGGGAAGAACTCCTCCCGGTAGTTGGGGTTGCGCTCAAGCACGATCTCGCTGTTGGGGTCGTTCTTCACCATCATGTAGGGACCGGAACCCACCGGCCACCAGTCCAGTGTCAGGTTGCGTTCCTCGAAGCCGGGATTGTGGTAGAAACGATCCACTTCCGGGGCGACGGGTGCGAAAAAATGCATGGCCAGCCAGTACACGAACTGGGGGTAACGGCCCATGATAGTGATAGTCAGGGTGTGCTCGTCCATCACCGACAGGCCCTTCATGGGGTAGTCGTCCAGGTTCAGCCAACCACTGCGGGGCACCTGCGCCAGGGTTTCGGAAAACTCCCTCATACCCACGATGTACTGCGACATGAACCCCAGCATGGGCGATCCGTTCAGGGGATCCGCCAGGCGCTTGACCGAGTAAACGAAGTCGTTGGCCTGCACCGGCCGGTCCCCGGTTTGCGGGAAGTCCGGTATGCGCCTGTAGGCGGCGCCCGCGGCGGCGCTGTCAAACAGGTACAGGGGCGCCCCGCTCGCGTCTTTGGCGAAAGCAGGGTGTGGCTGGTAGTGCAGGTCGTCCCGCAGCCGCAGGGTATAGCGGGTGTAAGCGGGGTCTCCGTCGTCTTCGGCGATTTCTGTGCCCTGTTCGTCCAGGTAGGTCACCTCGGGGAACGCCGCCAGTGATCCGGGCAACAGCTCGTAGGGGCGCTTGAGGAAGTGGTAGGCCATGGGCGGCTCATAGATCTGCATGATGAACAGGGCTTCATCAGAGGCGTAGGAGATCGCCGGGTCCAGGTGTTTGGGCGGTGCCGGCGTCATCACCGACTGGTAGGTGAGCAGGTCATCCGCCGCCGGGGGATGCGGGTTGTTCCAGGGGGGGTCGCCACAGGCCACCAGCAGGATCGTCACCAGGGCGAGCAGAATGGAGAGGCCTGTTCTGCCAGCGTCGGGCGATTGGAACGACTGTCGTTTCATGCGTGAGCAATGATCCGGCTTTGATTGCAAGCGCGCAAGGATACATTGTTGCTGCGCGGAGCGCACCCTACGGTGGATCGGTGCGTGATTCCGCGGTGCGCTGTGCGCACCCTACGGGTACTGCGATCTAAGGTAGGGTGCGCACTGCGCACCATTGGGGAAATTACGAATAAAGGTGCGCCACCCGGGGATTACTCCCTATAATGGGCAAAAAAAGGAACAACACATGACCACCGGGGCCGACACCACTCTCTCCTCGCCTGACGACCACGCCTTCTTCGGCCACCCCCGAGGCCTCTTCGTGTGCTTCGCCACCGAGCTGTGGGAGCGTTTCTCGTTTTACGGCATGAAGTTCCTGCTGCTGCTGTACCTCACCAAGTACCACCTGTTCAGCGATGCCAACGGGCTGGAAGTCCTCGGGGGCTACGCCGCGCTGGTGTACGCCATGCCGGTCATCGGCGGCCTGCTGGCGGACCGCTACCTGGGTATGCGCAAGGCGGTGGTCTTCGGCGGCATCCTGCTGGCCATGGGCCACCTCGGAATGGCCTTCGAGGGGGAGCAGGCGCGCTACCAGGGAGAACAGGTTATTCGCGACGAGGGTGCACTGCAGGTGTTCTACTTCTCGCTGGCGCTGATTGTGATGGGGGTGGGATTCCTGAAGCCCAATATCTCCACCATCGTCGGCCGCCTGTACGGCCAGGACGACCCACGGCGCGACGCCGGCTTCACCATCTTCTACATGGGCATCAACATCGGCGCCTTCACCGCCACCCTGCTGTGCGGCTACCTGGGCGAGACCTACGGCTGGGGCTACGGCTTCGGCGCCGCCGGCATCGGCATGGTGGTCGGCCTGGTGACTTTCCTGCGCGGGCAGAAGTACCTGCACGGGCTGGCGGAGCCGGGCGACCCGGCGCTGCTGCGGGAGAAAACCGCCATCGGCCTCAGCCGTGAATGGACTATCTACCTGGGTGGCCTGGGCGGGGTGTTCGTGGCCTGGCAGATGTTGCAGTTTCACGGCGCCGTGGGCACCACCCTCAATGTACTGTCCCTGGCAGTGCTGGCAGGGCTGGGCTGGTTTATAGTCGCCCGCTGCGACGCGGTGGAGCGTAGCCGCATGCTGGTACTGATCATACTCACCCTGTCCACGGTGGTGTTCTGGGCGCTGTTCGAGCAGGGAGCTGCTTCAATGACCCTCTACGCGGACCGGGTCATGGACCGCCGCCTGCTGGGCCTGGAATTGACCGCCGCCCAGTTCGGTTCCCTCAATGCCCTGTTCATATTCCTGTTCGCGCCCCTGTTCGCCCTGCTGTGGACCGTGCTGGGATCTCGCGGTCTGGAGCCGAGCACGCCGGTCAAATTTTCCCTGGGCATCGCTCAGGCCGGCCTGGGTTTCGGCGCCCTGGTGCTGGGTGCCAGCATGCCGGGGGAATCCGGCCTGGTAGCAGCCTGGTGGATGGTGCTGGCCTACCTGCTGCACACCTGCGGCGAGTTATGCCTGTCGCCGGTGGGCCTGTCGGCTGTGACCAAGCTGGCGGTTCCGAGTGTCGTTGGCGTGATGATGGGCGCTTGGTTCCTGGCAACTGCCTATTCAGAGTTCGTCGCCGCCCAGCTGGCAAAGCTGGCAGCCATCGACACGGTAGATGGCGCAGTGGTGGACGTGGGCGAGGCGCTCGCCAGTTACACCGCGTTGTTTTCAGACTTACTCTACGTGGGATTGGGAGTGGGCGCGATGCTATTGCTGGTCTCACCGCTGCTGAAAAAAATGATGCACGGCATTCACTGAATCGGGGAATCGAATCATGGCCAGACGCGAATTTGACCTGATTATCTGGGGCGCCACCGGCTTCACCGGCCAGCTAGTGGTGGAGTACCTGGCGCAGAATTATGGGGTGGGCGGTGACCTTAACTGGGCGATAGGCGGTCGCAACCAGGACAAGCTGGAACAGGTTCGCACAGATTGCCTGGCGCCCGACCAACGCGAACAACTTCCCCTGGTCATCGCCGACAGCGCGGACCAGCAGAGTCTCGACGACATGGTGGCAAGAAGCTCGGTGGTGTGCAGCACGGTCGGGCCCTACGCCAAATATGGCACGCCACTGGTGGCTGCCTGCGCCGGAGCCGGCACTGATTACTGCGACCTCACTGGTGAAGTGCAGTGGATGGCAAAGGTAATTCCAACCTACCAGGAAAGGGCGCGTGAATCCGGTGCCCGCATCGTACACACCTGCGGTTTCGACTCTATTCCCTCGGACCTGGGCACCTGGTTCCTGCAACAGCAGATGCTGGCCCGCCACGGGGTGCCGGCTATGCGGGTCAAAGCCAGGGTCGGTCGCAACCGGGGGGCCGCCAGCGGCGGCACGATAGCCAGCATGATGCACCTGATGGAGCAGGCGCGCAAAGACCCCTCAATACGCAAACTGGTAGCAGACCCCTACGCCCTCTACCCAGAGGGCATAGCCCCCGGTGAGGACGGCCCCGACCAGACCGGCGTTCGCTTCGACCCTGATTTTCACCAGTGGACCTCCCCCTTCATCATGGGGGTCGTGAACACCCGGGTAGTGCGCCGCAGCAATGCCCTGCTGGGCTTTCCCTGGGGGGAGGACTTCCGCTATGACGAAGCGGTACTGAACCGTTCAAAGTGGCAGGCCAAACAGATCGCGCTGGCCACTGGCGCCGGAATGGCAGCCCTCGCCATCGGACCCACCCGTATGCTGGCGAAGCGTTTCCTGCCGGCCCCGGGAGAGGGACCCAGCCGGAAACAACGGGAAGCGGGTTTCTACGAGATCTTCTTTTACGGGGTACATCCCACGTCCCGGGACGACGATATGCTGGTGAAAGTCACGGGTGACATGGATCCCGGCTACGGTTCCACCTCGAAAATGCTCGGTGAGGCGGCGGTATGCCTGGCTCTGGACGACCTGCCCGTGGAAGGAGGGTTCTGGACACCCGCCTCGGCCATGGGGCAGGCACTGCTGGAGCGCCTTACTACAAGTGCCGGGTTGGGCTTTGAAATCGTCAAATAATCACCTCCGGTCACACTGGTAAAGATTCCCGAAACCCCGTACATTTCCAGCAGGGACAAGAAATAATACTGACAGGGGCGACAGGCGCGGGGTGAACAGGTTTAACCTCTCGTTCAAGGGCGAAATCCAACCGGGCAAAGATCCCCGGCAGGTCAAGGCTCGCTTTGGCAAACTGTTCGGAATAGACGACCCCGCCCGCATCGAGCGTTTCTTCTCCGGTGAAACCATCCTCCTTCGCCGCAATCTCGACCGCAAAGTCGCCGCCGAATATTTCTCCAAAATCCGCAAACTGGGCGCTGAAGCCGAACTGGTCAAGGTTACCGACCAGGCTGAGCGCGCGGCAGAGGATCTGGCCGAGCAAAAGGCCAGGGAGCGGGCCTGGGAAGATGCCCGCCGCAAGGCCGAGGAGGAAGCCGCCAGGCGCAGTGTTGAGGAGGCCCAGGCGCGTCAGAAAGCAGCCGAACAGGAAAATCTGCGCCGGGCGAGGGAAGAGGCCAGGCGCCAGGCGGAAGAGGAAGAGGCGAAACGCAAGGCAGCCGAGGAAGCCACCCGGCGCAAGGCCCTCGAGGAAGAGAGAAAACGCAAGGAGGCCGAAGAGGCCGCCCGGCGCAAAGCCGCAGAGGAAGAAGCCAAACGCAAGGCAGCCGAGGAAGCCGCCCGGCGAAAAGCAGAGGAACAGGCCCGCAAG
>JAACFI010000386.1 GCA_009937575.1 Haliea sp. | reverse complement strand
AGCGCCTTGCCGTTGTGACGCAGGTTGAAGGCCACGTCGAAACGGGACAGGGCCAGGCGCTTCACCACCTCTTCCAGGTGGTTGAACTCGGTTTTCTCGGTGCGCAGGAACTTGCGCCTTGCGGGGGTGTTGAAGAACAGGTCGCGCACTTCCACCGTGGTGCCCCGGGGATGGGGGGCGGGCTTCACCTGCACCTCCATATCGCGGCCCTCGCACTCGGCGCTGGCGCCCTCACTGGAGCTGTCGTCGGTATTGCTGGTGAGGGTCAGGCGCGACACGGAGCCGATACTGGCCAGTGCCTCGCCGCGGAAACCCAGGCTGCCGACCCGTTCCAGGTCTTCCAGCGATTCGATCTTGCTGGTGGCATGGCGGGCCAATGCCAGGGGCAGCTCGTCGGCGGGGATGCCGGCCCCGTTGTCGCGGATACGGATCAGCTTGCCGCCGCCGGCCTCCACCTCGATATCCACCCGGGTGGCGCCGGCGTCCAGGCTGTTTTCCAGTACCTCCTTCACCACCGAGGCGGGGCGCTCGACCACCTCGCCGGCGGCGATCTGGTTGGCCAGGCGGGAGGAGAGGATGTGGATTTTGGGCATGGTGTGGGATTACCGATTATGTTGTCACGTGGGAAGGTACACCAATGGTGCGCAGTGCGCACCCTACGTGGTGGGGATAACCAACTTCTGCCCCACCATGATCTTGGAGCCGCTGATGCCGTTGTGGCTCTTGAGGGACGAGAGTGAGACGTTGAAACGCTGGGCGATGCCGGACAGGGTGTCGCCGCGGGCGATCACGTACTGGCGGCCACCCTGCTGTTTCTGCCAGGCAATGAGGGTGCCGCTGGGTGGGTGGGCCAGGAACCAGTCCTTGATGCCGGCGTGGATGGCGCGGGCCATTTTCTTCTGGTAGCTGCTGCTGGCCAGTTTGCGCGACTCCTCCGGGTTGGAGATAAAGCCGGTCTCCACCAGGATGGAGGGGATATCCGGCGATTTCAGTACCGCGAAGCCGGCCTGTTCCACCCGTTCCTTGTGCAGCTTGGTTACATTGTCCATCCGCCCCAGCACTTTGCCGCCGAGTTTCAGGCTGGTGTCCAGGGTGGAAGTCATGGACAGGTCCGCCAGCACCCCGGCGAGCACGTCGTCCTTGTCCGACAGGCTCACCCCGCCCACCAGGTCGGCGGCGTTTTCCCGCTGGGCCAGGTATCTTGCCGCGGTACTGGTGGCACCCCGGGTGGACAGGGCGTAGACCGAGGCCCCGTGGGCCTCCTTGCGTTTGAAGGCGTCGGCGTGGATGGACACGAACAGGTCCGCCTGGCGTTTGCGGGCCAGGTCCCGGCGACCCTTGAGGCTGATGTAGTAGTCGCCACTGCGAATCAGGGTCGGCTTGAAGCCCTTGTCCGCCTCGAACAGGCGCGCCACTTCTCTGGCGATGGCCAGCACCACCACTTTTTCCCGGCGGCGCTTGGGCCCGATGGCCCCCGGGTCCTCGCCCCCGTGGCCGGCGTCGATGGCGACGATGATATCCCGCTTGGCGGACTGCTTGACGCTCTTCTTGACCGTGGTGCTGGAGCTGGTCTTTTTCTTGTCGTACAGGTCCAGCACCAGGCGATCGCCGGCCTGCTGGTTGGCCTTGAGCACGAAACTGCGGGGATCCACCTTCGCCCCCATATCCAGCACCACCCGCAGATCGTCGCCTTCGCGTACGCCGGAGCGGATCCTGGAAACCGGGGTCTTATCCAGTTTAAGGTCTGACAGGCTGGTCTTGAGGCGGGTGTCCTCGACGTCCACCACAATGCGGCTGGGATTGTCGAGCAAGATCAGTTTGTGCTCTACCGGACCGGTAAGGTCGAACACGATACGGGTGTGGTCGGGGGCGCGCCACAGGCGCACGTCGTGCACCTCCACGGCCCACGTGGTGGAAGTTAACAGCAAAGCCAGGATCGCCCCGATCCACGTCCTGCCCATGTCACGCCCGCCTGTTATTGGTCTGGTGGCTCAGGGGCCCTCCCGCAGGCGGGCGGTAACGGCCATGCCCCCGGCCGAATTCGCACGCAGCTGAAGGCGACGCCCCAAGCCTTCAGCCTCTATGGTAATCACTAAATCCGCCGGGGGCAAAACCCCCAGACCGCGCTCCGGCCACTCCACCAGGCACACCGCGCCGGGACCGAAGTAATCGCGGATACCCATGAACTCCAGTTCCTCCGGTTCACCCAGGCGATAGAGGTCGAAGTGGTACACCGCCAACCCGCCCAGCTCATAGGGCTCCACCAGGGTATAGGTGGGGCTCTTGACCGCCCCACGGTGCCCCAGGGACTGGATAAAACCCCGGGCGAGGGTGGTCTTGCCCATACCCAGTTCCCCGTGCAGGAAGATCACCAGGCCCGGCTCCATGGCCGAGGCAAGGGCGGCCCCCAGGGCAACCATGGCGTCCTCGTCGGGGGCAGACAGTGTCAGCTCGTCGACACTCATCCGAGCAGGGCGCGCATTTCCGGAATAAGGTCCGAGGCGGCCAGCCCGCGCTGTCCCTCGGCGGCGGCGATATCTGCGGCAGCCCCGTGCAGGCACACACCCAGGGCCGCGGATTCCAACAGAGGCAGGTGCTGGGCCAGCAGGGACCCGATCACCCCACTGAGGACATCGCCCATGCCGCCGCTGGCCATACCCGGGTTGCCATAGTCGCTGAGCAGGGTTTCGTCGGCACCGGCGATGACGGTGCCGTAGCCCTTGAGGATCGCCACCCCGCCGTAGCGCTGTTGCAGCGCCCGGGCGGCACCGAAGCGATCGGCCTGGATGTCGGCATTGCCGGTTTCCAGCAACCGGGCGGCCTCACCGGGGTGGGGGGTCAGGACCCAGTTGTCGCGGGCGCCCTGGCCGATCTTGCCGGCGGCCAGCAGGTTGAGACCGTCGGCATCCAGCACCATGGGCTTGCCGCTGTCGGCAGCCCGCTGCAGCATGTATTCGGACCAGGGTGACTGGCCGAGGCCAGGGCCCACCACCAACACATCGGCACTCTCCAGCAGAGGATCCAGGTCATCCCCGGATTCCACCCCCCGGGGCATCACCTCGGGAGTGCGGGCCACCAGGGCAGCCACGTGTTCCGGTCGGGTCGCGACCCGTACCAGCCCGGCGCCGCAACGCAGGGCGGCCTCTGCCGCCATCGCCGCCGCCCCGGCCATGCCGTGATCGCCACCGATCACCAGCACCGTGCCGTACAGGCCCTTGTGGGCGTTGGCGGGTCGTTCGGGTATCCGTTCCAGGAGGGGCTCCAGTTCCAGGCGGCTGCAGTCGGTGGGGACCTCATCGTAAATCTCCGCGGGAACGGCCAGGTCGGTGAAATTCACCGCACCGGTGTAATCCCCGGCCTGCCCGGTGAACAGGCCGCGTTTGAGGCCGATAAAGGTCACGGTCACATCAGCCCGTGTGGCCACGCCCAGTACCCGGCCACTGTCGGAGCACAGGCCGGAGGGGATATCCACGGCGAGGACCGCCGCGCCGCTGGCGTTGATGGCCTCGATGGCATCCCGGTAGGCCCCGCGCACATCCCCGCCAAGGCCAGTGCCGAGCATGGCGTCGACGATCACGGCGCCGGGATCCAGGGGTTCGCCTTCCCAGGGCCTTATATCAACACCGTTGGCGAGGGCCTGTTCCCGGGCGATTTTGGCGTCGCCACCGATTTTGTTGGCATCGCCGAGTTGGAGGACGGTGACGGGGATGCCTCGTTTATGGGCAAGATCGGCGACCAGGAAGCCGTCGCCGCCATTGTTGCCGGTGCCGCACAGGACCTGGATCTGGTCGGGGTCGGGCCAGCTATCGAGCAGCGCATCGAAAGCAGCCCTTGCCGCCCGGGACATCAACGTGATACCGGGGACCTTGTGGTCGTGGATAGCACAGTGATCCAGTGCCCTGGTCTGTTCCGCGGTGTAGAGCTTTTCGGTTCCCAGCATTGTTTGCATTCCCTGTATCGGTTTTTTTACTTCTTTAACACCTTCGGCACGAGGCGCCAGAGACAGGGCATACCCACCCCGGACACGCAAAAGCGCCGTCCATGGCAGCTCGGCGGCGGCCGTCCGTGGCCGCCGACGGTCCGG
>JAACFI010000078.1 GCA_009937575.1 Haliea sp. | reverse complement strand
TGCGCAGAGCGCACCCTACGGTCTCTCCGATCCAAGGTAGGGTGCGCACTGCGCACCATGGGTCATCCGATGTATCAATTGCCAGAGGCCATCGAGGACATGACCTGTTGTTCGGCATCACGCACCTTGATCACCGCCGGGTGCTCGGCCACGCGCTGCACGAAGGCGGCGAACTTAGGCCATCTTGCCGGGTCCACGCGGTAATCCGTGTATTCGGCATTGAAGATCGGGCTGGTGATACTGATATCGGCGGTGGTGAAGTTGCCGAACAGGTAGCCTTCAGGCGGCACCTGGCTTTCAAGGTAATCCAGCAGCGGGGGCAGCAGCTCGTTCTCGGCTTCGGCCACCCGCTCCAGGTTGGTGTCCTGGCCCATCATTACCGGGTTGACGAACTTCTCCCTGAAGATGATCGAGGCGTTCTCGATCAATTTTGAATCACCGTATTCCTCCAGGAAACGCGCCCTCGCGCGCTGCTCCGCCCCTTCCGGCATCACCGGGTGTTCGGGATATTTTTCTTCCAGGTATTCGCAAATGACGCTGGAATCCGCAATATAAAACTCCCCGTCCACTAGCACCGGGATCTTGCCCAGGGGGCTCATGGCGCGGAATTCAGGTGACGTATCTCCCGGCATCACGACCTCGCTGTCGTATTCCAGTGCCTTGACCGTCAGCACCACGCCCACCTTGCGTACAAATGGCGACGCCGGTATCCCAATCAATTTCATGCTGTTCTCCTGGCAGCGGTAGTTTCGCTATACAGCATAGACAATCCCGGTCAAAGCGGGCACCAGGGACATGAAAATACAGCTTGCTTTGTTACCCGAAATGAGAATAATTAGCATTCGCATAAACAATCGAATGGAAACCGACGTGTCACTGAGCCGCAGTACTTTCTTCCACCGCCTCCTCACCATGGTCCTGGCGATTCTGGCCAGCACTGCCCTGCCTTCCACGGCCGCTGAACTCAACGTCTATTCCGCTCGCAAGGAAGCGCTGATCAAGCCCCTGCTGGACAAGTATTCCGCGGAAACCGGTGTAAAGGTCAACCTGGTGACCGGCAAGGGCGACGCCCTGCTCACCCGCCTCAAGACCGAGGGGCGCAACTCTCCCGCGGATGTGCTGATCACCACCGACGCCGGGAGACTGTATCGCGCCCACCAGGCGGGTGTGCTGCAACCCATTACCGACTCCCCCACCCTGACCATGCAGATTCCCGCCCACCTGCGCAGCGACCAGGGGGACTGGTTCGGGCTGTCGGTACGGGCCAGGGTCATCGTGTACGCGAAGGATCGGGTAAAGCCCTCCGAGCTCAGCACCTACGAGAACCTGGCGGACCCGAAGTGGAAGGGCCGCATCTGTATCCGTTCCTCCTCCAACATTTACAACCAGTCACTGGTCGCCAGCATGCTCGCCGCCAACGGTGAGGGGAACACCGACACGTGGTTACAGGGACTGGTCGCCAACTTCGCCCGCCCGCCCCAGGGTGGAGACCGCGACCAGATCAAGGCAGTAGCGGCAGGCCAGTGCGACGTGGCCGTGGTCAACAGCTATTATTTCGGCGCCATGTTGCAGGCGGACAACGAACAGCGCGCAGCCGCTGACAAGGTCGCCCTGTTCTGGCCCAACCAGGGGTATCGAGGCACCCACATCAATATCAGTGGCGCGGGCGTCACCGCCTCCGCCAAACACCCGGATCAGGCGCGGGAACTGATCGAGTTCCTGGCCCGGGACGAGAGCCAACGCTGGTATGCCGAGACCAACAACGAGTACCCTGTGCGCCCGGATATCCCTACCAGCGAAATTCTCAAGTCTTGGGGTGACTTCAAGGCTGACGAGCTCGACGTGACGGTACTGGGAGAGCGCAACGCCGCAGCCGTCATGGCCATGGACCGGGCCGGTTGGAGATAACTGCAGCGCCAACCGCCCTCGCAGCGGGGCGCCAGGCCAGTGCCTGGCGCCCCGCCCTGGTTTTTACCGCCTCGGTTCTGGCGGTCCCCGTACTGGTGGTCTGTGCCAGCCTCGCCCTGCCCTTCAGCGAAACCTGGCATCACCTAGCGGACACGGTTCTCCAGGATTACGTCATCAACTCCCTGCTGCTGATGCTGGGGGTGGGCGCGGGCACCTTTGTCCTCGGGGTCAGCGCCGCCTGGCTCAGTGCCATGTGCGAATATCCCGGGCGCCGCTTTTTCAGCTGGGCCCTGCTTCTGCCCATGGCCATGCCCGCCTACATTATCGCCTATACCTATACCGGCCTACTGGATTTTGCCGGCCCTGTGCAAAGCGGGCTGCGCGCCACCTTCGACTGGGGCTACGGCGATTACTATTTCCCGGAGATCCGCTCCCTGGGCGGCGCCGTGTGCATGTTGTCGCTGGTGCTCTACCCCTATGTCTACCTGCTGGCCCGGGTAGCCTTTGCCGAACAGTCGACTGCGTTGCTGGAGGCCAGCCGCAACCTGGGACGGGGACCCTGGCAGACCCTGTTCCAGGTGGCGCTGCCAATGGCCCGCCCGGCGATCGCTGCCGGGGTCAGCCTGGCGCTGATGGAAACCCTGGCGGACTATGGCACTGTGGACTATTTCGGCGTCAGCGTGTTCACCACTGGCATTTTCCGCACCTGGTACGGCCTGGGCGAACTAATCACCGCGGCGCAGCTGGCGGCCTTCCTGCTGCTGTTCGTATTCGCGCTGATCGTGCTGGAGCGGGCCTCCCGTAATCGCCTGCGTTTTCACCACGGGGCCGCGGGGAAGCTGCATCCTCGCATCCGATTGGGCGGGTGGCGTGGCGCGTTCTGTTCCCTGGTCGCGGCGGGCATACTGCTGCTGGGCTTCCTGCTCCCGGCCGGCCAGTTACTGGTATGGGCCCTGGACAACTGGCGTGAAACTATCGATATCACTTTTCTCACCCTGGTGGGCCACAGTTTTATGCTGGCCGCGATCGCCTCCGTCTGCTGCCTGCTGGTGGCCCTGTTGCTGGGCTACGGTAAGCGCCTGCACCCGGGAAAGGTGGAAGTGAGTGCGGTGAGAATCTCCGCCATGGGCTACGCGGTGCCGGGCACCGTGATCGCCGTGGGGGTACTGATGCCCTTCGCCTGGCTGGATAACGCGATCGACAGTTTTATGCGAGCGCAGTTTGACGTCTCTACCGGGTTGTTACTGAGCGGCACCCTGTTCGCCCTGGTATTCGCCTACGTGGTGCGCTACCTGTCTGTCTCCCTGCAGTCGGTGGAGGCGGGATTGTCGCGGATACGCCACAGCATCGATGAATCCGCGCGCTCCCTGGGCAGCTCACCCACTCGCGTACTGCGGCGAATCCACCTGCCGATGCTGCGCGGCAGCCTGCTGACTGCCCTGCTGCTGGTGTTCGTGGATGTGCTCAAGGAGCTACCCGCGACCCTGATCCTGCGCCCCTTCAACTTCAACACACTGGCGGTGCGCACCTACGAGCTGGCCTCGGACGAGCGACTGGCAGATGCCGCCACACCGGCCCTGGCCATCGTACTGATTGGCCTGCTTCCGGTGTTCCTGCTGACCCGCGGTATGCGGGAAAACGGGAACGGCCATGACTAGTCAGCTGGCAGTGCAACAGGTATCGGTGCACTACGGTGACTTCGCTGCGGTCACCGATGTCAGCATGCAACTGGAACCCGGCCAGATCGGCTGCCTGCTGGGACCTTCCGGCTGCGGCAAAACCACGCTGCTGCGGGCAATTGCCGGTTTCGAGCCGGTGAGCGCAGGACAGATTGCACTGCACGGCCAGATTCTCAGTGCGCCGGGCAAGCTCACCCCGCCTGAACAGCGACGGGTAGGCATGGTATTCCAGGATTTCGCCCTGTTCCCCCACCTGAATGTGGAACGCAATATCGGTTTCGGGCTGGCCGGTATGAACCGGGAAGAACGCCGCCAGCGGGTCGCTGAGTTTCTGGACCTGGTGGGACTGGCGCAGTATGCGAAGGCCTGGCCCCATGAACTGTCCGGTGGGCAGCAACAGCGCGTCTCACTGGCCCGGGCCCTGGCCCCGCGGCCGGAGATCCTGCTGATGGACGAGCCTTTCTCCAGTCTCGATACCGAACTGCGGGAGCAGCTGGCCGGCGAGGTGCGCGAGCTGTTGAAGGAGAGCCGGGTCACCACCATCCTGGTCACCCACGACCAGTACGAGGCCTTCGCCATGACGGATCACGTGACCCTGCTGCAGGAGGGCCGGGTGGCCCAGTCGGATACGCCCTATAACCTGTACCACAACCCCGCCAACGAATTCGTGGCGGAGTTTATCGGCCAGGGGGCGATGATCTCGGTCACTATCGACGAGGCCGGGAACATGGACAATCAGCTGGGCCCGCTGGACAGGGCCCACGACCACTGGCAACCGGGTCAATCACTCAAGTTACTGATCAGGCCGGACGACATCGAGTACGTGTCCCACAGCGAGCTGCGACTAAAGGTGGCGGGCAAGGCCTTCCGAGGTGCCCAGTACCTGTACGAACTGGCACTGGCAGATGGCCAGCGGGTACCCTGCCTCACCCCAAGCCACGTGGATGTTGCCGTCGGCGGCGAGCTACCGGTGCACTTCGACCTGAGGCACGTGGTGGTGTTTCGGCCTTAAGCCAATCGCGCTCCGGGGATTACTCCTCGTAACCAGGAGGCAACACCTCCCATTCCGGCGCCTCGAACTCCCCCACCAGGTGGACCGCTACAAAATCCGACTGTGACTCGATGATATCGGCGATCCTCTGCGCCTGCGCCTCCTCCATCGCGTCCCGGGCCGCCTTGGACTCCCAGGTGGCAATGGCCAGCAGTACCGAGGGATCGCCGATCTTGCGATGCAGCCGCGTGCCCTGGGCCCCGGCCGACTGCTGGATCAGGCGACTGGCGCGCACCCAGGCAGCGGCGTACTGCTCCGGGCGGTAACCTTCCTTCAAATGAACTTCGAAAATGTAGTGCATACCCGCAGTCAAGCACCTCAGGTACGATCCTTCAAGTCGGCCCTGTGATTCGCCGGGCCGATTGTGGGAGAATGGCGCCTTTCGAATCGAGATACTTCCCGCGATACCATGCCAGCCAGAACTCTACCCCTGCTCCTGTGGGCCCTGCTACTCGCGGCCTGCAGCAACACCCCCGTGTATACGGATATCGACCAGGGTCGTCTGGAGGGCTATATCGACGAGGAGGTCGAATACTACCTCGGGGTACCCTATGCACAGCCGCCCCTTGGGAAACTGCGCTGGCGGCCACCTGTACCGGCCAAGCCGTGGAACGGCACCCTGCGGGCCAGGAAGAACCCCACTCCCTGCACCCAGTTCTCCCCCCTGGGCGGTGGTCTGACCGGTAGCGAGGACTGCCTGTACCTCAATATCTGGACCCCCACGGAAAAGCCGGACAAGCCCATGCCGGTGATGGTGTGGATTCACGGCGGTGGCTTCATTGTCGGCCAGGGCAGCTACTTCGAGGCTGAGGGTGCCCGCCTGGCGGAGCGGGAGAAGGTGGTGGTGGTCGCTCCCAACTACCGGCTGGGCATTTTCGGTTTCCTGGCGCACGAGGGACTGACGGCGGAAAACCCTGAACATCCCTCCTCCGGTAATTACGGCATCATGGACCAGACCGCCGCCCTGCGCTGGGTGCGGGCCAATATTGGTGCCTTTGGCGGGGATCCTGACCGGGTTACGATCTTTGGCCAGTCGGCGGGCGGGGTGAGTATCTGCGCACAACTGGCCTCGCCGCCCGCCCAGGGGCTGTTCCACCGGGCGGCGATCCAGAGCGGGCCCTGCGTCAGCCCGATATCCACCCTGGCAGCGGTCAACAAGCTGGGGATGGAAGTGGAGGCGGAACTGGGCTGCAGCGAGGCCGCGGATACCCTGGCCTGTATGCGTGGGAAAGACGCGAAAACGGTGGCCAACACGTCGCCCCCCGACCCCACCATGGGCTTCAGCGAGGGCTACACGTTCTGGTGGCCGGTACAGGACGATATCGTGCTGCCCCGGCAGTTCATGGATGCATTTGAAACCGGCAATTTCAACCAGGTGCCAATCATCAACGGCGCCACCAGGGACGAGGCCACCCTGCTGATCTGGCTGTCACACAATTTCCGCTTCAAACCCCTCAAAGCCGACCAGTACATGGACCGCTTGACCTTCCTCACCGGGAGTGAGGATCTGGCGGAGAAGGTGGCGCAAAAGTACCCGCTGGATGACTACGACTCTCCTTACGACGCCATGGTGGAAGCCTTCAGCGACGGATTTTTCAACTGCTTCTCCCGCCGCCAGTCCGCCGCGTTGAGTAGCCACGTGTCCCTGTGGAACTACCAGTTCGACTACGACGAGGCCCCCTTCTACTTTTTCTGGGCTGACCTGCGCGCTTATCACGCGGCGGAAATCCAGTACATCATGGGCCGCCCCTGGAGTTTCTTCCGCAGCGATTTCAAGGCCAAAGAGCGCCCCATGGCCAACAGCATGATGCGCTACTGGGCTGAATTCGCCCGCACCGGTAATCCCAATGGTGACGGTGGGACTACCTGGCCGGTCTACGACGAGAGCGACCAGACCCTGCTGTTCAACCTTGAGAATACGGTGGCCACCGGCGTACACCGGGAGGACTGCGAATTCTGGAACGACCTGCCCTACCTGCGCGCGCCCTACCAGTAATGCTTGCTTGGATTTTTGCCGGCTTTAGCGCAATAATGCCGGAGCCTTCCTGTAATTTGCACTGAGGAACCCGCCATGCCCAGGCAGTCCCTGCTTCCCGATGTCATCGGCAACACCCCCCTGCTCTACCTGCGCCAGGCCTCTGAAGCCACCGGCTGCGATATTTACGGTAAGGCCGAGTTCATGAACCCTGGTGGTTCAGTAAAGGACCGCACCGCCCTGGGGATCATCCGCGCCGCAGAAAAAGCGGGTGAGTTGCAGCCCGGTGGCGTAATCGTCGAGGGCACCGCCGGCAATACCGGTATCGGCCTCACCCTGGTGGCCAATGCCCTGGGTTACGAGTGCGTGATCGTGGCGCCGCAGAATGCCAGCCAGGAGAAAATCCAGCAGCTGGAGATGCTGGGCGCGGAGCTGCTGCTGGTGCCCTCGGTACCCTACGCTGATTCCCACCACTACATTCACACCGCTGAGCGGGTGGCGAGGGGGCGTGCCAGCGACGAGCCCCAGGGGGCCATCTGGGCACGACAGTTCGACAACCCCGCCAACCAGCAGATCCACTACGACACCACCGGCCGGGAAATCTGGGAACAGACCGACGGCAAGGTGGACGGCTTCATCTGTTCGGTGGGCACCGGCGGTACCCTGGCCGGCGTGGCCGCCGCCCTGCGTGAGCGCAACCCGGAGGTAAAAATCGGGCTCTCGGACCCCATGGGTTCCTCCCTGTACAGCTACTTCAACACCGGGGAACTGCATTCAGAGGGGGAGTCGATCGCCGAGGGAATCGGCGTGTCCTTCGTGCCCGGCAACCTGGCGGGACTGGAAGTGGACTTCAGCTGCCAGGTGGATGACGACGATGCCCTGCCCTACATCTTCGACTTGCTCAAGCACGAGGGGATTTCCGTGGGTGGTTCGGCGGGCATCAACATTGCCGGCGCGGTGGCATTGGCGGAGGAGCTCGGTCCCGGGCATACCGTTGTCACCATCCTCTGCGACCCGGGTGACCGATACCAGAGCAAGTTGTTCAACCCGGAGTTTTTATGGAAGCACAAGTTGCCCTATCCGGAGTGGATGGCGAACTGATCACAAACCTCGTATACTCCGAAAATCAATCCTAAGGGGTGGCCCCGGCCTGAGATACGCGTCCCTTTGACGCGTGAACCCTTGAACCTGATCCGGTTAATACCGGCGTAGGAATAGGTCTTTGCAATACCGCTTTCTCGTCGCTCACCGGGTCTCTGTATAACTGGAGGCTCACAATGCATTTTTCCCGACGCCCGCTGTTCGCAGCGCTGCTGCTGGCGCTTCCCGCGATTTCCGTCCACAGCCAGCAGGCTGACACTGACGTTCTCGAAGAAATCATCGTCACTGCCAACTACCGCGAGACCTCGCTGATGAACAGCGTGGGCAGTATCAGCGTGCTCGGGCAGGATACTATAAGCGAACGGGCCGCCCAGCACCTGGAAGAGGTACTCAACGCGGTGCCCAACGTCACCTGGGCCGCGGGCGCCTCCCGCAGCCGCTTCGTGCAGGTGCGGGGTATCGGCGACCTGGAACAGTACTACGACCCCAAGTATTACCCCTCGGTAGGTATGAAGCTCGACGACCTGGAACTGGGGGACAGCGCCAATGCCGGCATGCTGTTCGACGTGGAGCAGGTGGAAGTACTGCGAGGTCCCCAGGGCACCCGCTTCGGCGCCAGCGCGCACGCGGGCATGGTCAAGATCCGCACCCACGCGCCTACCGATACCTTTGAGGGTGAACTGAGCGGCGGGGTCGGCAACTACGACAGCTATAACCTGGGCCTGGTTCTGAGCGGGCCACTCGGGGAGGACGTAAAGGCCCGGGTTGCTGTCCAGCAATACAACAGCGACGGTTATATCGACAACGAGCGGCTGAACGAGGATGACAGCAACGACTTCGACGAACTCACCCTGCGCTCCCGCCTGCAGTGGGCGCCCTCCGACCGCTCACACTACGAATTGAGTACCTTCTACTTCGACAGCGACAATGGACAGGACGCCTGGTCGCTGGAGAACGAGCGCGACACCTACACTGACCAACCGGGTGAAGACAACCAGGAAACACTGGGTATCACCCTGCGCGGTGACTGGCTGCTGACCGATGCGCTGACCCTGGAAACCGTGGTCAGCTACATAGACTCCGACCTGCACAACAGCTATGACGCAGACTGGGTATCCGATGAATTCTGCCAGCAGTACCTGTGCTCCTTCGGCAACGACACGGCCCGGGAGGTCTTCGACCGCGACCGGGAACGCTGGGTGGCGGACATGCGCCTGCTGGGCAACAGGGGCGACGACCGCTACGTGATTGGATTGTATGCCAATGACAGCAGCGAAGACTTCGACTACCAGTACTTCAGCCTGTGGTACGGGGACTACGCCACCACCAGTGACTATGACACCGACCGCTACGCGGTCTACGGTGAATACGAATACGCCGCCACCGATCGCCTCAGCCTGGTGGCGGGGCTGCGCTACGAGCGTTTCGAGGACGACTACAGCGACACCAACGGTTTCAGCGAGGACGGCAGCGACGACCTGTGGAACGCCGAGCTGAGCGCACGCTTCGACTGGACGGATGACACCATGGTCTACGCTACGATCGCCAGGGGGGGCAAGCCCGGCGGCGTGAACACCACCGCCAGCGCCAATCGGCCCTGGATGTCGCCACCCTTCCAGGATTTCACCCAGGGCAAACTGAGTTTCGACGACGAGACCCTGTGGAACACGGAAATCGGCATCAAGACCCGACAGTTCGACCAGCGCCTGGGCCTCACCGCTGCGGCGTTCTACATGGACCGGGAGAATGCCCAACTGGAAAACTGGATGTGGGATGACGCCGCCGGCCTGTGGATCGGCTACCTGGACAGCACCAGCGACGCCAACAGCTACGGTGTGGAACTGGAAGCCACCATGCTGGTCACTGCGCGGCTGGAACTGTTTGCCAACCTGGGCTGGCTGGAAACCGAGGTGGATTCCATCGAGGCATTCGACCTGGACGCCTGGGGTTTCGTAGAAAAAGAGGACCGGGACCAGGCGAAGTCACCCAACTACCAGTACAACGCGGGCGCGCGGATCATGTTCACCGAGCAGTTGTCCGCCCGGCTGGAAGTAGAGGGCCAGGACGACAGTTACTACGGCTACTACCACGACGGCAAACTGGACAGCTACGACCTGTTCAACGCCAGCCTGCAGTGGCAAAACGACAGCATCAACGTCACCCTGTGGGGGCGCAACCTGACCGACGAGGACTACGCGGTGCACGGCCTGTACTTCGGCAACGACCCCCGGGACAACTACGGTGCCTGGGCCAACCAGACCTACTTCCAGTGGGGCGAACCACGCACCTACGGCGTGAACGTCAGCTACGCCTTCTGACAGGACGCCGATGGAACCGTCCACTGCCCTGGTTGTCGAGGTACTGGCCACCGCCGCCAACCTGGTGTTCGTCATCCTGCTTATCCGGGAGAGAATCGTCTGCTGGCCCTTCGGTATCGCCGGCAGCCTGCTGAGTATCTACCTGTTTATCGACGCCAGATTGTATTCCGAGGCCTTCCTGTACCTGTTCTACGTGCTCTTCGGGATCTGGGGCTGGGTACGCTGGCACCGGCGCCTGGAAGAAGACGACAACCCGGTGTCCCGGTGGCGCTATCTCGTCCACGGCTGCGCAATCATCATCTGCAGCGCTCTGGCCGTGGCGGTAGGCTACGGCGCCTGGCATTTTACCGACGCCGAGCGCCCGTTCTTCGATGCCTTCACCACCCTGTTCAGCTTCCTGGCCACCTACCTGGAAGTGGCCAAGGTGCTGGAAGCCTGGGTGTACTGGATCGTGATCAACGTGGCCTCGATCTGGCTGTACCACGATCGCAGCCTGGATATCTACGCCCTGCTGATCGGCCTGTACGCGGTGCTGTCGGTGTGGGGTTATATCAGTTGGCGCAGGGCCTGGCTGGCCCAGGTAAGCTGATACTTCACTGAATTCACACGTCCGGTAGTTCACCCAGGGTAAATGCGTCGCCGATCACCCGGGTGCCGTCCAGGCTCCTCAGCGGGCGGCCGCTGGCGTGTAGCAGGTTGCGGCTGTAAACCACCTCCCCCACGTGGCTGCCACTGCAAAGGATCAGGGCCGCCTCCGCCATCATTTCCGCCGGCTCGACCATGTCCGGTCGGCGCCGGGCGATCTCCTGCACCTGCTCGGACACGCTGGTCAGGACGATGTAACTGGGCGCCAGGGCGTTGACGTAAATGCTCTCCTCCGCCAGTTCGTGGGCCAGGGCCTGGGTATAGCGGTTCAGGGCTGCCTTGGTAGCGCCATAGGGGCCGATGACATGGGCGGCAATCTTCGAGTCCGGATAAGGCGGCTCACCCTGCTCCGCCGTGCGGCTGCTGATATTGAGGCACCAGCCCTGCCCCTGGCGGCGCATACCGGGAAGCGCCTGCTGCAGGAGTTCCACCGGCACATTCACATTGAGGTCGTACATGGCATTTCGAACACCGGTGGATGCCTGGCTTGGCAGGGCAAAATCTCCTCGCGCCGCGTTGTTCACCAGGATATCGATATCGCCAAAGCACTCACCGGCCCGTGCCACCAGGGTCTCCCTTTCCCCGGGATTCGAAAGATCACAGGCCACCGCGGCCGCCCGGCCGCCTGCCGCCTCGATCTGCTCTACAGTTTCCTCAAGTGTTCCCGGCAGGTCGCCGTGAGCGCCCAGTCTTGAGGCGCATGCCACCACCGAGGCGCCCTCCGCCGCGAAGCGCTTTGCTATCGCGTTCCCTATGCCCCGGCTGGCGCCGGTGATAAGGGCGACGCGTCCCTCCAGTTCAGGCATTGTGTTTCCTCAGTTGCTATAGGTCGCGCCGCCGTTCACGTGCCAGGTCTGGCCATTCACCCAGGCACCATCCTCGGACATGAGAAAGGCCACGGTGGCGGCGATATCCATGGGTTCACCGTGGCGGATGCTACGGGATGATTTCAACAGTTTCTCCAGGAACTCCGGCGGCATGTTCTGCTCCAGTTGCTCGGTGATCACCAGACCTGGGGCAATGGCGTTACAGCGGATGCCTTCCCGCCCCCAGCGCGAGGCCACGTGCCGGCACAGGGCATTGATGCCCGCCTTGCTGGCGGCGTAAGCCGGGCGCTCCGCCTCCCCGGCGGTGGATGCGGAAGACGAGGTGAGCACCACTGACCCACCCCCCTGGTCGAGAAGGTGCGGCAGCGCCGCCCGCAACACCATGGCGGTGCCGGTGACATTGACCGACAGGGTGCGCTCCCAAATCTGGATATCGTTACTGAGGATATCGCCGTCCTGCAGCAATACCTGCATGTCGGCGGCATTGGCGAACAAACCATCCAGTTGACCGAAATAGGTTACCGCGGAAACCACCAGCGCCTTGATGGAGGCTTCTTCCGCCTGGTCGTACGCCCAGGCCGCTGCATCGGCACCGGTGCCAACAAGATCATCTACCAGTACCTGTGCTCCGTCGATGTTGCGGTCCCCCACCCCGACCCGGGCGCCCTCTTCACACAGACGCCGGACAGTGGCTGCCCCGATCCCGGTAGCGCCGCCACAGACCAGGACGACCTTGCCGTCCAGTTTACTCAATTGGCGACCAGTCTCAGTTTGTTGGTTCGAAATCAGGCACCGACCCGCATCTGCCCCAGGTAATCCATTTTGCCGATCTGTACGCCGGACAAACGGATCATGTCGTAGGCGGTGGTGGCGTGGAAGTAGAAGTTGGGCAGGGAGAAGGACATGACGAAGTTTTCCGCGTTGAAGGGTATCTCGAAATCACCCATGCGGAAGAACATCTCCTTCCCCGCCATTGCGTTGACATCTTCAGCATTCAACGCCTCCAGGCCGGCGATGGCATCCGCCACCAGGCCCTGCAGGCCGGCATAGTCGAGCTCTGGCAGCGAGGGCGGCGGGTTGAGCTCACCCCGCTGGAGACCCTCTATGGCGCCCAGCGAGTGGTGCTTGAGGGAATTGATCTGGAAACTGAAGGGCAGCATATCCGGCTGCAGCTGTGTCGTAACCAGTTCACCGAGGTCCATGCCATTTTGCTGGTAGTGGTCGGCAGCCTTCTGCATTACATTCGCCATACCACCCAACACCTGCAGGTAGGAAGGCACACTCATATCGTACAATGAAGTCGTCATGGATTTTCCTCGGTAAACCGTCTAATGGGGAGACCAGCTATCGCCAGCCACTGTGGAGACTAGCATATGATGGAGGGGAGTAAAGTGCACACCACTCCCTGCAATCTCAGACACCCTCAAAATTGATGTCGTAAAGAAAAGCCAGGTGATTGTCACTATGGTTATAATCGCTCTTCCCATTTATGAAGGAATTCCCAATGGCCATACGCAACGTATTTGAACACGTTAAAAAACTCTCCGCGGAAATTGAGAACCTGGAAGTGGATGATCTTAAACGCGAACTCGACGCGGAAGGGGACGTACTGTTGCTGGACCTGCGGGAAATACAGGAGCGGGTAGACATGGGCACCATCCCGGGAGCCATCCACGTTCCGCGGGGCATGCTGGAATTCTGGGCGGACCCGGCCAGCCCCTATGCTCGTGACTACTTTGCGGAAGATAAACGTACCATAGTATTCTGCGCCGGCGGTGGTCGCTCTGTCTACGCGGTGAAAGCCCTGCAAGAGATGGGCTTCAGCGACGTGGCTCACCTGGCCGGTGGCTTCACCAGCTGGAAAGATGCCGGGGAGCCGATCGAGGACGCAGCTTCCACCAGCCGCTGGGTGAGGCGGGAGCAATAAGAATGGAAAAGCAGGCCCGTTGACTACAAAATACAGTCAGAGTTGGCCCCCCGGAACATAAGATAATGCAGGCAGGAGGAGCACGATGACCAGGAACGTGGAGCGACTTGACCAGTGGATCCGGGGTGATTTCGTGACCCTCAACAGCGCGCTGGAAGAACTGTATTTCGCCTCCGGGAATCCCGAGGAGGTTGAAGGTGTCGGGGACGATATCAAGGAGCAGCTGGTAGAGGATGGCAAGGCCTTTATCGTCGACCTGCTCAAGGAAGGAAATACCGATGAGGGTTTCGAAGCCGGGTTTGACCTGCTCGGAGACGTTGGACTGTATATGGCCGCCTGCAGGCGCCATGAAATAACCGAACCCTCCAGGGAAACGACCTCTCCCCTGGTCGAAGCCTCTGCACTGGCCATGCAGATAGGCGCCTCGCTCGGGGTTGCACCACGATTTGCCTCCGCCCACCTGGAAACCCACAATCACGCAATCAACGGTCACTACAAGACCTTCACCTCGTTGCGCGATGAAGAACTGTTTGTCACCTGCAACACCCGGTCCGCACTGGCGTACATCCGCGCAGCCGAGGCCCTGTTGCATATCGTGCCGCTGGGTGTCTCCCACCCGGTCACCCCGGACCTGCTGGTCGCTGCCAAGCGGGCACTCGAGGACGTCATCACCTCCAACACCGAACTGTTCCAGGAGCTGGACATCGACCGGTTCTTCTACTGCGTGCGCCCCTATTACAAGCCACACCGGGTCGGGCTGCGCGAGTACCGCGGTGCCAATGCGGGCGATTTCGCCGGTATCAACGTGATCGACCTCCTGTTGGGCCTGTGTCGGGCTGACAATGCCTACTATTCCCAATTACTGGTGGACAAGTTCCTGTTCATGCGCCCGGAAGACCAGCTGGTTCTCAGGGACTGCATGCGCCAGGAGAGCCTGATGGACAGTTTCCTTGAAAACGTGGAGGAACACGCCGGCGAGCCCTGGTTCCAGAAAAACGCCGCGCTGTTCCTCGAGGTGTGCAAGGCTCACGGCGACACGGCAATACAGCACCACGAGGAACTGGTGGCCAAGTTTATAGAGCGCCCCGCCGCGAACAAGGGGCTCACCGATCGCCCGGGACTCACCGCCAGTGGTCCGCCCCTGCCCGTGCTGCTCAAGTCCCTGCGCAAACTCGCGGACCTGCGCGCGGCTGCCGATCGGGACGACATCCCGACCCGGTACCGGGACATTCAAACACTTCGATCGGCCCTGGCCTGATCGAGCATCCCGAATGCCGGGAACAAGAGCACCTTTATGAACGCCGACTACAAAACGTCCTTCGTATTGCCAGAAGACATCTACCTGCTGAATCACTCGGTGGGCCGCCCACCGGTTAACACAGCCCAGGTGTGGTCGGAAAGTTTTCTTTCTCCCTGGCAGGATGAGGGCGAGGAAGTCTGGACCCGCTGGCTGGAGGCCATCTCGGGATTCAATTCAGCGTTGGCACGCCTGCTCAACAGCCCGGCGGAAAACTTCTGCCCCCAGGCAAACCTGTCCAGCGCCCTCACCAAAATCCTGCAGAGCCTTCCAAAGCACGAAATCCGGAATACAATCGTATACACCGAAGAAGACTTCCCCTCCATTGCCTTCGTACTGCAACAGGCGGAGCGTTTCGGTTACAGGTTGCGCTCACTTCCACACGGCCAGGACAGCACAGAGGCCGGGCAGTGGCGCGATGCCTTTGGCGAGGACACCGCTGTGGTGCTGGTCACCCACGTCCACTCCAATACCGGCAGGCAGGTCCCGGTGGGGGAGATCACACGCCTGGCCCGGAAGCAGGGGGTCGTATCAATTGTTGACATTGCCCAATCCGTGGGCTGCGTGCCCATCGATTTCCAGGCATGGTCAGCAGATTTCGTCATCGGGTCCTGCGTAAAGTGGCTGTGCGGCGGACCCGGCGCGGGATTTCTATGGGCGAGACCCGC
>JAACFI010000385.1 GCA_009937575.1 Haliea sp. | reverse complement strand
TCCGCGAGAAATTTTCCGCTCTCCCGCCTCGCATCTTTCAGCCGTTAGGCGCGTGAGCGGCTGATGGCGCCGCGTGTAAGGGTTGAACCGCGGGAAAGACGGGAGACCGCAGGGCTCCCGGCCGACCGAGGGTACCGCGGAGCGGTTCAATCCCGAGCGCGGGGACAGCAGGCACTCACGCGTCGGCGTGCGGAGTACACAAGGTAAGGGTTACAAATGCCGGGGCAGTGGGAAAACGGAGGCAGGTGTAATGTAGCGAGGCCGCCAACGCGAATATCTTGGCCTTCTGAGTGTTGGCGGCCTCGCTACATTATGCATGCCGAAACCCACGTGCAGGAACACCAAGCACGAGATCTTTAGATATCAGAATCCAGGAAAAAGATGGTGCCGAAGGCGGGACTTGAACCCGCACGAGCATAGCTCACTACCCCCTCAAGATAGCGTGTCTACCAATTCCACCACTTCGGCAAATAAAATGTCCTCAATCCAGCTGCGGGAGGTCTTCCTGCTCCGGCGCAGCGGCCGGAAGCTCTTCCGTCAATACCGGCAGTTCCTCTTCCAGTACCGGCAACTCCTCTTCGACAGCGGCAGGCGCCGGGGCTTCGACCGCGGCCGGGGGAATGTCCAGACCCAGGTCGTCGACCACCACCGACTTCTGGCTGGCGATCAACGCCAGGCCGAAGCTGCTGGCGAAAAACAGGACCACCAGCCAGGCGGTCGCCCGGGTCAGCACATTGCCACTGCCATCAGAGCCGAACAGGGTCTGGGACGCGCCGGCGCCGAAGGAGGCCCCCATGTCCGCACCCTTGCCCTGTTGCAGCATGATCAACCCGATGATGGCCAGGGCCACCAACAGGTGCACAACCAGGATAATCTGTTCCATCTACTTCAGGTCCCTCCAGGGGACATCGGTTATTCCGTTGTCAGCGGGCCGCTTCCACGATAGCCCGAAAATCTTCCGCCACCAGGGCGGCTCCGCCCACCAGGGCGCCGTCTATATCTGGCTGGGCGAACAGTTCCGCCGCATTGCCCGCTTTCACGCTGCCGCCATAGAGCAGTCGAGTCTGCGCCGGGTCCACCCCGGCTATCCCATCCAGGCTTTCCCGGATATAGGCGTGCATGTCCTGGGCCTCTTCCGGTGTCGCTGTCAGCCCGGTGCCGATGGCCCAGACCGGCTCGTAGGCAACCACCAGTCCCTCCAGGCTCGCCTGGTCCGCCAATGCGCCCTTCAGCTGGGCACCGACCACCGCCTCTGCCTCGCCGTTCTCCCGCTGCTCGCGGGTTTCACCGACACAGACAATGGCCTGCAGGCCGGCGCTTATCGCCGCGGCCAACTTGGCGGCCACCAGATCATCGGATTCCGCGTGATACTGGCGCCGCTCGGAATGCCCCAGGATCACCCAGCGACACCCCAGCTCCGCCAGCATCTCCGCGGAGACTTCCCCGGTATATGCCCCGGAGGCCATGTGGCTGCAGTCCTGGGCACCTACCGACAGGGTCGACCCGGCACAGAGCTTCAGTGCCTGGTCCAGGTGTACGTAGGTGGGGCAGACGGCAACCTCCGCCGCGGCACCGGCGGTACCGCCGGCCAAATCGCCCAGCAGGGCATCGACGCTGGCCCGGGAGCCGTGCATTTTCCAGTTACCTACAACCAGTTTCTGGCGCATCGTGGTCTCCCAGCGAAAAAAGCGGCGGCAATCTTACCCAAACTGCCGGTGTGTTACAACCAGCCGACACATATCGCCCGGTGAGAGTCAGGGTATGGAACTCCGCCCTCAACCCAGGATGCGGCCCACTTCTTGCGCCAGGCCTGTGCACAGCTGTTCAACCTCTTGCGCATTCTGTCCTTCTATCATCACCCTGACGACCGGTTCCGTGCCAGAGGGGCGCAGCAACACCCTCCCCCGTTTACCCAGCCCTTCTTCCACTGCGCTCACGGCGGCAGTCAGCTCGGGAAAATCCTCCAGCACCACTTTCGCATCGATCGCCACATTAATCATGGTCTGGGGACACATGGTGATACCCGCCCGCACCGCCGCCAGGTCACCTCCCGCCGACTGCAGCGCCAGCAGCACCTGCAGGGCCGCTACGATACCGTCACCGGTGGTGGTCACGTCGCTGCAGATGATATGCCCCGAGGATTCTCCCCCCAGGCTCCAGCCGTTGGTTTCCATCAGTTCCTTGACAAAGCGGTCGCCCACCTTGGCCCGGGCCAGTTCCAGGCCGGCCTCCCGCAGCGCCAACTCGAGGCCCAGGTTGGACATCTGGGTGCCCACCACTCCGGCATCGCTGTGGCCGGTGGCCAGCCGGTGCATGGCGATGATATAGACCAGCTCGTCGCCGTCCACCAGTTCGCCATCCCCATCCACGAACAGCACCCGGTCGCCGTCGCCGTCAAAGGCAATCCCGAAATCTACCTCGGAATCCCTGACCAGGTTCGATAATTGCCCCATGTCCGTAGAGCCCACACCCTCGTTGATATTGAAGCCGTCGGGCTGCACACCGAGTGTAATCACCTCGGCCCCCAGTTCGCCAAACACGCTGGGGGCAATGTGGTAGGTGGCCCCGTGAGCGCAATCCACCGCGATGCGCAGGCCGCGCAGGCTGAAACCCTCCGGCACCGTGGACTTGCAGAACTCGATATATCGCCCGGCGGCGTCAACCACCCGCAGTACCTTGCCGATATCGCGGGACTGCACCGTCTCGATGTCCTTCTCCAACTCTGCCTCGATCGCCAGTTCAGTCTCATCCGGCAACTTGGCGCCGTCGGCCCCGAAGAACTTGATGCCGTTGTCGAAGAACGGGTTGTGCGAAGCGCTGATCACAATGCCGGCGTCGGCGTTCTGGGTGCGGGTCATCAGCGCCACCGCTGGTGTGGGCATCGGCCCCAGTAGCTTGACGTCAACTCCCGCCGCCACCAGTCCCGCCTCCAGGGCGGATTCGAACATATAGCCGGAAACCCTCGTATCCTTGCCGATGATCACCAGGCAGCGGCCTTCACCCCCCGCCTGCCTGGCGAACACCCGGCCACTGGCCCAGCCCAGCTTGAGCATGAAATCCGGTGTGATGGGCGCGTCTCCCACCAGCCCGCGAATGCCATCGGTGCCAAAATAACGCTTACTCATTGTTCTACCGCATCCTCCATTGCCACATACATCGCCACCGCGTCCGCGGTGGCGGCCACATCATGTGTCCTGACAACCGCCGCGCCACGCTCCACCGCCAGTACCGCCAGGGCCAGGCTGGCGGGCAGTCGCTGATCCAACTCCCTGCCCAGCAATTTACCGATCAACGATTTACGGGAAAGCCCCACCAACAGGGGCAACCCCAATTCAGCCAGTGTCGGCAAGTCGCGCAGCAGCTGCAGGTTGTGGCCGACAGTTTTACCGAACCCGAAGCCAGGGTCCAGCAGCAGGCGTTCCCGGGCAATGCCGGCCCGGGCACAGTCGGCCACCCGTTGTTGCAGGAAGTCTGCAACTTCCCTCACCACGTCCTGATAACTGGGCTCGGACTGCATGGTACCCGGTTCACCCTGCATATGCATCAGGCACACAGGCAGGCCACTGGCCGCTGCTGCAGCCAGGGCCCCGGGACGCGACAGCGCTCGCACGTCGTTGAGCATACCAGCCCCCAGCTGCGCCGCTTCCCGCATCAAGTCCGGATTGCTGGTATCCACGGAAATCACCACATCGAGCTCTGCCGCGATCCGCTCCACCAGTGGAAGCACACGATCCATCTCCTCCCCGGCGGAGACCGCCCGGGCTCCCGGCCGGGTGGATTCACCGCCGATATCGACGATGGCGGCCCCCTGGTCGACCATGGCAACAGCCCGGCTGAGGGCCTGTCCCAGGTCCAGCCGGCCACCGCGGTAGAGAGTACCGCCATCGGAAAAAGAATCGGGAGTAGTATTCACCACCCCCATGATTGCGGGGCGGGATAAATCGAGGAGTCTCCCGGCGCAATCCAGCACCGGGGCGGTAGTGGCAGGAGACACCGGGAATGGCGCCGGCTCAGTGCTCGCCGGCGGGTCCGCCGATGGGGCTGCCGCTGTCCTTGGGATCCTCGGCAACGTCGACGTCACTGCTGTCGCCGCCGGCAT
>JAACFI010000384.1 GCA_009937575.1 Haliea sp. | reverse complement strand
CGGCGGAGGGCGAAGGTTATCTGCTGGCTGTGGTGACCAGCATGGAGACCAGGCTCAGCAGCCTCTATATCTTTGACGCCCTGGACCTGGCCTCCGGGCCCCTGGCAAAAGCACACCTGTCACACCGGGTACCCCCGGGTTTCCACGGCACCTGGCGGTCTGCAAACTAGTCACCCTTCGCCAGGCCGCCGGCGGCTATCACCACGGTCGCCGATCCCTCCAGCAGGATGCCGCGCTCAGCGTGCTCCAGCCAGATATCGCAGTCGGCCAGCTGCTCGCCATATTCCTCGCGCAGGGCGCGGATGATGCCGCGGCTGACGACCTGTTCGCCGTCCAGCACCACTTGCGGGAAGCGCGTGACCATGCGTCGAATGCTTCCCGGGCCCGCCCATGCGTGGAGCATGTTCACCATATAGCCCAGGCCTAGAGGTCCCTGGTTGATGGTGCGCCGGCCCAACCCCAGTGGCAGTGCTGCCACTGCCTCCCGGTCCCAGTGGATGGGGTTGGGGTCGCGCAGAATCGCCGCCATGGTACGCATGCGCTCCGCGCTAACGCTTTCCATGACCCACTCGGGGATGTTGTCACCCACCGCCGGCTTCACAGCATGCCCCGGGTGTAGTGCCAGGTGATGATGGAGCGAGCCACGGGGCTGCGGTCAGCGGAAAATATCTCGAACCGGAACTGTATCCGATCGTAGATATCATCGCTGTCGGTGTGGCAGCGTTCGGAGGACTGGATACTGCCCTCTACGCGGTAGGCCTGTTCTTCACGCAGTGGCGCCAGAAATTCCCAGTCGTAGCTCTCGATCATGATCGACAGGTCGGACTCCGCCTGTCCCAGGGCGAACATGTCGGTGATGCTGGTGCCCGCGCCAACAATGGGGAGGTGGAACAGTACAATGGGATGGACCATGCCATCGGGCATCAGGGTGGCGCCGGTGCATTCAGTCAGCAGGAAGTTCTCCCAGTGGGCCACGGTGTATTCGCCCCCCGCAAAGCGATGACCCGCGAGCGCCTCGATCTGTTCCCGCGGAGGGACGTTCCTGCGGTCGGCCACCTACCACCCATCGACGTGCAGCACGTCGTCCAGCGGCAGGCGCGGCGCCGGCCTGAAATCCGTACCCAGGGTGTAAGCCAGCGGTGTCATTGCCACCTGCATGTAGTCATCGGGGATGCCGAGAAGTTCGGCCACTTCCCGCTCATAAATAAGATGCAGTATGGTCCAGCAGGTGCCGATGCCCCGTTCCCGGGCAGCCAGCATGAAGCTCCAGGTCGCCGGTAATATCGAGCCGAACATGCCGGCAATCATGGACAGGGACAGACCCGGGGTATCGGCCCGGCTGCTACTGCAGGGGATCAGCATGGCTGGCACCCGGTGAAGGTTTTCCGCCAGGTATTGCGCTGAACTCAGTACCCTTTCCTGTGTCTCCACCATAGCGGGCTTATCGCCGTGCAATCGGGTGGGCTGTCTCGGGCTCGCCTCGTAATCGGCGAAAGCCCTGCGGTAGTAATCGGCGATCACCGCGATTTTTTCGCGCTCGGTGACCAGTACGAAGTGCCAGCCCTGGGCATTGGAGCCGGAGGGACTCTGCAGGGCAATCTCCAGGCATTCGCGCACCTCGGTCATATCCAGTGGGCGTTCCAGGTCCAGGCGTTTGCGCACGGCGCGAGTGGTGGTCAGTACCTGGTCGGCAGTGAGGTTCTGTCTTGGCATAGTCTTAATGATCGCTTTGGCATTGGTCTTTGTCAGGCAGTCTAGGCCAATTCGGGGAACAATAAAACAGTATCGACTGATTGTTTTGGGGTGTGGCCTTTGCTAGCATGACGCCATCAAGCAGAAGGTGCCGCGTGGACTTTTCCCTTTCCCAGGAACAACAGCTGTTACAGGACAGTGTCAGTCGCTTTGTCGCTGACCATTGCGGTGTAGAGCGCCATCGCCAACTCAGTGGCAGCGAGTTGGGATACGAGCCCGCTGCCTGGCAACAGTTTGCCGATCTCGGCTGGCTGGCCATTCCCTTCAGCGAGGAACAGGGCGGTATTGGCGGCAGTGCGGTGGACGTAATGGTGATCAGCGAGGCGCTGGGGCGTGGTCTGCTGCGCGAGCCATTCCTGTCCACGGTGATTACCTGTGGCGGTTTCCTGCGCAGGGCGTCAGACGCTCAGCAACAGGCGCATATTCCCGGCATCATAGAGGGCCGCAGGCAATGGGCCTTTGCCTGTACCGAGCCGGCCTCGGGTTACACACTTCATGCCGTCGCCACCACGGCACAGGCAGAGGAGGCGGGTTACCGCCTGAACGGCCATAAAATTGCTGTCCTGAACGGACACTGTGCCGACTATCTGCTGGTGACCGCGCGTACCTCGGGCCAGGAGCGCGATGACAGCGGTATTTCCCTGTTTATAGTCGATGCCTCCCTGCCGGGGGTGACGGTGGAGCCCTTCAGCGCGGTGGACGGAGGACGCGGGGCAAATCTGCAACTGCAGGATGTCATCGTCGATGAAGGAGCGTTACTGGGCGAGCCCGGTGCGGCGCTGCCCCTGGTAGAGAGGGTCATCGATGAGTCCATACTGGCCATGGGCGGTGAGGCCCTCGGTGCCATGCAGGTGTTGCTGGACACCACAGTGGAGTACACCCGTACCCGGGAGCAGTTTGGCCAGGTCATTGGCAAATTCCAGGCCCTGCAGCACCGCATGGCGGATATGTACCTGAAGGTCGAGGAGATGCGATCCCTGTTGTTCAACGCGGCGATCCAGTTGCAGCAGGACAGCGATGAAGCGGTGTTGGCCTGCGCTGCGCTCAAGGTGAAGCTGTGTGAAGCCGGCCGTTTTGTATCGCAACAGGCGGTGCAGTTACACGGCGGTATCGGCATGACTGACGAGCTCGCGGTCGGCCATCATTTCAAGCGGCTGATGTTGCTGGCAAGACTCTACGGGGACGAGGCCTACTATCTGCAGCGCTACATGGATCTGCAGAAGCCGGTGCAGACGGCGGCCTGAGCGGGCGCCCTCACTTCTTTGACGAGTGCCTGCCGATGGCGGTGGAATCGCCCTCCTTGAAGATCTCTTCCAGCCTGTCTGCCAGGTAATCCAGCAACAGCGGGATGCGTTTTTTACTTTCCCTGGTCAGCTGGCCTCGCGCCATGCCCTCCATCATGAACTTGGTGACATCCATAGCCAGCAGGAAGCGGTCTCCGCGGTCGCTCCACTCCTGGAACAGTTCGGCGTTGGTATCACGGACGTGATGGGAAAACTCGGCACTGGAATTTTCGAGGATTTCGTGTAATTCGGGGTCGGTGCGTCCCGCCACGCAGAGTTCGTGGTAGGCCACCGCCAGGTCGCCGGTAAGGTGTTCCCAATAGGCGTCCAGGCCGGCGCGACGGCGTTTGCTGCCCTTCTTGGTCTTGGGAATCCTGTTGACCCGCTCGGTGTAATCCTCGAGAAGCCTGTCGTGCAGGTATTCCACCGCTGCCTGGATCAACTCCGTCTTGGAGGGAAAGTGATGCAGCATGGCGCCGCGGGAGACCCCTGCGGTACTGGCTACCTTGGCGGTAGTGACATTGGTGTAGCCCAGGTTGATGAAACAACTGATCGCCGCCTCCAGGATGCGGTCCCGGGTCATGGCGCTTTTCTGGGCCTGCCAGCTGATATCCCCGTTGTCACCATTGCCGTTTCTGGTGGCACTCTTTGATTTGTCAGCGGCCATGTCGTCTCCGTAAAGCAGGCATTATACTCATTTTCCAGCCAGGCGCTGTACTACCGGCGCGAACGCTTCGACCATGTTGTTTTCCCCGTCGTCCAGTACCGCGACATAGGAAATACCGTATAGCTCCCGGCGCCGCTGCAGTTCCTCACAGATGTAGTCGACGCTGCCTATCAGGCAGTGGGGATGGTCGAGGATGTCTCCTGTGCTCATGCCCAGCGCCTCCCCGATCGCCGCCGCGGTGGGTTCCTGGTGGTCGGTGATAATGGTGTTGTAAGCGCCTATTTCCAGTTCAAGGCTGTCAAACCTGTCACCCGCTCCGCGCCTGATCCAATCGATTTTGTTGGCGGTGGCCGCGGCGAGGCCGGAGTTCATGCCGTCCGGGCCCAGCATACCCGCCCGGTTGTTGAAATTGAGACTGAC
>JAACFI010000383.1 GCA_009937575.1 Haliea sp. | reverse complement strand
TTGATCACGTACTGCACCGAGAGATTCACCTCGACGATGTTCTCGTCCTGGGTGAGCATGATCTCGCGCAGGGTAGCGGATCGCACCTTGGTGGTATTGACCTTCGTTACCTCGTCGACCAGCGGCGGGTTCCACTGCAGGCCCGGCTGCACCGTCTCGTAGTACTTGCCGAAGCGCAGCACCACACCACGCTCCTGCTGGTCGATCTGGTAGAAGCCCATCAGGGCCCACACCAGCAGTGCACCGGTGAGCAGCACGCCCACCAATGCGCCGGAGATACCGCCACCCCCGCCGCCTGAGCCGCCGGATGAACCACCCCTGCCGAAAATGCCGCCGAGTTTTTCCTGCAGCTTCTTCAGCGCCTCGTCGAGGTCGGGGGGCCCCTGGTCGCCACCGCCCCAGGGATCCCGGGGTCCTTTGTTGTTACCGCCACCTGGTTCGTTCCAGGACATAGTGTGCTCCTAAATCAAAGTCGCAGAGTCTATCAAATTTTTTGGGTTATGGTGCGCGGAGCGCAGAACCTGCCCCGCTTTATCGGGTACCCTACGCGTTATTTCCGATATTTTGATCAAAACAACGGCTCCGGGCCTTTCTTCATCAATCGGTTCCAATCCGCCCTGGGCAATCGCACACTGAGGCGGGCGATGCCCTCGTCGGTGTAATCCTCGGCTTCCACGGCGCCCAGGCGATACAGGGCGGCGCGTAGGCCGCCCTGGTCGGGTTCGAGTTCCAGCTCCTCGCTGACCATGTCCTGGCCGACCAGTTCGCTGATGGCCTGCAGCAGCAGTTCGGTGCCCTCTCCGCTCACCGCGCTCAGCCAGACCCGCTCGGGTTTGCCGTCAGCATTGCGATCTATACGCGGGGGCTGCTCCAATAGATCGAGTTTGTTGTAAACCTGTAGCTGGGGGATGTCCTCGGCGCCGATCTCTTCCAGAACTTCCTGCACCTGGTATATGTTGTCCTCCCTCTCATCTGTCGCCGCGTCGATCACGTGCAGCAGCAGGTCGGCGTTGAGGGTCTCCTCCAGGGTGGCCTTGAAGGCCTCCACCAGCTTGTGGGGCAGGTGGGCGATAAAACCCACGGTGTCGGCGAGGATCACCGGGCCGATATTTTCCAGCTCCAACCGGCGCAGGGTGGGATCCAGGGTGGCGAACAGCTGGTCCGCCGCGTACACCTCCGAGGAGGTGAGATAGTTGAACAGGGTGGATTTGCCGGCGTTGGTGTAGCCGACAAGGGAGACCGTGGGCACCTCGGCGCGGCGGCGGGAGCGGCGGCCCTGGTCCCGCTGGCGGCGCACTTTCTCCAGCCGCGCGGTGATGGAGCGGATACGCGCCCGCAGTAAACGGCGGTCGGTCTCCAGCTGGGTTTCACCCGGGCCGCGCAGGCCGATACCACCCTTCTGCCGTTCCAGGTGGGTCCAACCGCGCACCAGGCGGGTGCTCATGTGTTGTAACTGGGCCAGCTCTACCTGCAGTTTACCCTCGTGGGTGCGGGCGCGCTGGGCGAAGATGTCGAGGATCAGCCCGGTGCGGTCCAGCACCCGGCACTGCAGTTCTTTTTCCAGGTTGCGCTCCTGGCTGGGGCTGAGGGCGTGGTTGAACATCACCACTTCCGCGTCGTGCAGACGCACCTGGTCGCGGATCTCCTCCAGCTTGCCGCTGCCGACGAAGGCGCGGGGATGGGGGGCATCGCGCTGGCCCATCACATAGGCAGCCGGGTCCCCGCCTGCCGAAAGGACAAGCTCCTCAAACTCGCGGGGGTCTTCCCGCTCGGATTCGCTGGCAAGATTCAGGTGAACGAGCACCGCGCGCTCTCCCGAATCGGGACGTTCAAAAAACAAGACTACCTCGTTGGTATGAGAGGAACCAGCGGCGACGGCCCGATGGACAAGCGCCGGGGGATTTCCTAGCTACCTTCCTCTTCCGCGGGGTTCTGCAGCGGCAGGCGCACCACACGGGAGGGGACAACGGTGGAAATCGCATGCTTGTAGACCATCTGGCTGACGGTGTTCTTCAGCAGCACCACAAACTGATCGAAAGATTCGATCTGCCCCTGCAGCTTGATGCCGTTCACCAGATAAATGGAAACTGGAACACGTTCCTTACGTAGAATATTCAAGTAAGGGTCTTGTAGCGTGTGCCCTTTTGACATGGCTAACTCCTGACAGGCTCAACTCGAGCCGAAAAAAATTTAATAAAAACAGCCTCTTATCACCGTGCCGGCAGTCGGTGCCCCAGCGGCCGACAGCGCGGATATCGGGCCTTGTGAATACAGCACCCATATTATAGTGCATTCACACCCTACTACAGTGGGGGCTGCCCAAGATATTTCAAGGCCAGCGCCAGGGGTTTCTCCCCGGCCATCCCCACAGATCCCTCAGACAGGCCCTTTTCCGACAAGTTCCCTGCAGGATCGGTATAAATCCAGCCCAGATCGGGCCATTTACGTAACCAGGTGAGCTGTCGCTTGGCCAGCTGGCGGGTGGCTGCGATGCCCTTCTCCACAGCCTCCTCCAGATTGCATTCCCCCGCCAGGTGCTGCCACAACTGGCGGTAGCCCACAGCGCGGATGGCGGGCAGGCCCGGATGGAGGTCACCGCGCTGGTACAGGGCTTTGACTTCTTCCAGGAAGCCCTGGTCCATCATCTGGTGGAAGCGCTGCTCGATACGCCGATGCAGGACCTTGCGATCCGCAGGGCAGATCGCGAGCTGGGCTATCAAGGGGTCGGCTATCAAGGGGTCAGACTCCATGAAAATCATGGAGTCTGACCCCTTGATAGCCGGCCTGGCCTTCTGGCGGGCGAACCACTCGGTCATGGTGATGCCGGAGGCGCGGTACACTTCCAGGGCGCGACCGATGCGCTGGGAGTGGTTGGGATGGATGCGCGCGGCGGATTCCGGGTCGACTCTGGCCAGCTCGGCGTGGACGTGGGGCCAGCCGTGGGTGGCGGCCTCCAGCTCGATACGGGCGCGGATGGCGGGGTCGGCGGCGGGCATGTCGGCCAGGCCCTCCAGCAGGGCGCGGAAGTAGAGCATGGTGCCGCCCACCAGCAGGGGGGTCTTACCGCGGGTGGTGATGTCCTCGATCAGGCGGTTGGCGTCTTTCACGAATTCGGCGGCGGAGTAGCCTTCGCCAGGGTCGCGGATATCCACCAGGTGGTGGGGGTAGTCGGGTTTGGCGGAGCCGATGTCCAGGCCGCGGTAGACCAGGGCGGAATCGACGGAGATGAGTTCGCAGTTGAGGTGTTCAGCCAGCTGGATCGCCAGGTCGGTTTTGCCCGAGGCGGTGGGGCCCATGAGGCAGATGATGTTTGGGGTGTCAGCCATCGGGTGCATTTTGGAGATCCATGGTGCCCGATAAAGCGGGGCAGGCCCTGCGCACTGCGCACCATCGAACCCTGAACACGAACCAATCACCTGCCACGCAGGAACAATTTATCGAGTTCATCCAATCCCAACTGCGTCCAGGTCGGCCGTCCGTGGTTACACTGCCCGGAGCGCTCGGTTTCCTCCATATCCCTGAGCAGGGCGTTCATTTCGGGAATGGTCAAGCGCCGGTTCGCCCGCACCGACCCGTGGCAGGCCATGGTGGACAGGATCTCGTCCAGGTGCGCCTCGATGCGCTCGGAGCTGCCAAACTCGATCAGGTCCGCCAGCACGTCCCGCAGCAGCAGTTCCACATCCGAATCCCGCAGGCTCACCGGGATCTGGCGGATGACCAGGGATTCCTCCCCGGCCACGTCCACCGACAGGCCCAGGCGCTGGAACAGGTCGGCGTTTTCAGCGGCGACCTGGACTTCCCGCTGGCTGACAGCCACGGACTGGGGGACCAGCAGGGGCTGGCTGTTTATGCCCTCGGCGTCCCGGGCGGTCTTGAGGCGCTCGTAGGTGATGCGCTCGTGGGCGGCGTGCATGTCCACCAGCACCAGGCCGTGGGCGTTTTCGGAGAGGATGTAGATGCCTTTGAGTTGGGCGAGGGCGTAGCCCAGGGGGGGGATGTCCTCGTCGGAGGATTGTTCCGGAAGCGGATGGAGTTGACCGTAGGCACGCATTTGTTCGGCGGTTTGGGTGGGGGTGATTGTGCCGCCGGGGGGATAATGGTGCGCAGTGCGCAGGGCCTGCCCCGCTTT
>JAACFI010000382.1 GCA_009937575.1 Haliea sp. | reverse complement strand
TGTTGCTGGTTTTCGAGGTCGGCGGCGTGGCGGGTATGAAAGCGGCGTTGGTGCCGCCGGTGGCGGGCTGGCTGGGTGGACTGGACCTGGCCTACACCCTGTCGTTCTTCCCGGTGTTTACCGCCATGGTGTTGATCGATCCCAGTGTCTGGCAGCGTATCGCGGCGGCGAAACGGGCCGAGGACCTGCGACCGGGCATGTTTCTCACCGCCGGATTTTTCGGCTTCTGGAGCGTGCTGGTGGTGGGCCTGGGGGTGGTGGCCTTCAATCTGTACCCGACCCTGCCCGAGGCCGACCTGGCCATACCGCAGATGATCGTCGATTACATGCCGCCGGTGTTGAAAGGCATCTGCCTGGCGGCGATTATCGCCCTGATCATGTCCACCGGCGACAGTATGCTGCTGATCTGCGGCACCACGGTCAGCTGGGATATCGTGCGGGTGCTGCGGCCGGAGACGGCGGACCAGTCCCTGTTACTGATCAGCCGGGTGGTTATCCTCGCGGTTGGCGTGTTGAGTATTTTCTTTGCGCTGATGCGTATCCCCCTGTTTGAAGTGAACTTCATGGCCCTCGGCATATTCGTATCCGGCCTGTTTATGCCGGTGATGGGGGCGATTTTCTATCGCCACGCGACAACCATCGGTGCGGTCTGTGCCACCGTGCTGGGTGCGGGCTCCTTCCTCGGCCTGCAGTTCATGCAGTTCGGGCTGGGTATCGCGCCCCCGGTACAGCCGATCCTGGCGGGCCTGGGTCTGGGCGTCGCCGCCTATTTTATAGTCTGTTATTTCACCTGGTCGGAACACGCGGCCACCGCGCCGGCGCTGGCGCGTTAGTGAAATCATAAAGGAGTAAGCGTTTATGCCTATGCAATATTCGTCCGCCGATGGTATCGGCGTGTTCACCTTCGACAACGGCCGCCTGAATGTCGGCAATATGGAACTGTGGCAGCAGTTTTATCATCACCTGCTCGACTTCGAGCAGGATGATGAGGTCACCGTGGGCGTGATCACCGGCCAGGGGGAAAATTTCTGCGCCGGCGATGACCTCAAGGAGATACGTACCGAAGCCTGGGCGCTGACGGCAACCCGTTGGGATCGCCTGCTGTGGTCCCGCCGTCGCACCAAGCCAATGGTGGCAGCGGCCAACGGCTACGCCCTGGGAGGCGGTTTTCTGGCGCTGATGCTGATGGCCGATATCCGGATTGCCGGCGAGAGCCTGCAGACGGGTGCGCCGGAAATTGCCTACGGTATGGGTGGCATCAGCGGCGCCACACGCCTGGGCGCCCACATCGCCCCGGTGGATGCGGCCTACCTTGCCCTGACCGGGGAAAAGATCGACGCGCAGCAGGCCCTGGCGATGCGCCTGGTCAACGAGGTGGTGCTCGATGAAAAGACCCTGTCACGCGCTATGGAAGTGGCAGCGTTAATCGCCCGTCACCCGCGGCAGGCGGTACAGACCGAACTGGACTGCTTGCACCGGGGTATGGAACTGTCCCGCGCAGATGCCATGCACTACACCGATCACCAGTACTGGTTGTCGCGCAAGTTGATGGGTGACGGTGCCGATACCGGCAAAGAGGCCATCACCACCATGAAGAAACTCAAGGAGGGCGAGGGCGATGAGTAACAGCGCACTGGAAGACTTTCAACAACGGGTGAGAGCCATTGAGCAGGACAATGACTTCCCGGCTGACTTTCGCCAACTGCTGGACCGGGCGGTGGAGATCAATCCCGACGGTGGTGGTTTTAACTTCTTTGACCAGGGTCGCAGCCTGAATGCAACCGAGGTCAGGGACACGGTATACCGACTGGCGGACGGCCTGCAGGGGATGGGAGTGGGCAAGGGCAGTCACGTGGCGGTTATGCTGCCGAACCTGGTTGAGTTTCCTCTCACCTGGCTGGCCCTGGGAGTGCTAGGGGCGGTACAGATCGCGGTGAACAATCGCTTTACCTCAAAGGAACTGGATTACCAGTTCAACGACGCGGAGGCAGATTTTGTGATCACAGCGCCGCAGTTCCTGCCGGTAATCGACGCTATGGAAACCCGTCAGGCACTGTTATCTGATGACAACATCATAGTGGTCGGCGATGAACCGGTGGCTGGGTACGGTCACTGGCAAACCCTGGTGGATTCAGGCAGTCCTGATTATCGGCCGGAGTGGTCGCTCTCGTCGGATGAGCTGGTCAGTATCCAGTACACCTCCGGCTCGACCGGCCTGCCAAAGGGCTGCATGCTCACCCAGCGTTCCTGGATTGTATTCGGCTGTACGCCCCTGGTGCTGTTCGACCACCGGATCGACAATATCATGGCGGACCACTCGTTCTTCTACGTGGATCCCCAGTGGCAGACAGTCTCCGCGCTCTACGGTGGCGCTCGCCTGCATGTTCCCGAAAAACTGTCTGCCAGCCGTTTCGTGGAGCGGGTGAAGGCCCACGATATCAACATGACCCTGTTTCCCCGGCCTATCGTTGGTGAAAAGGGGGAAGAATCCGATAAGGACACCCGCCTGAAGAAGATACTGGCGGTGGCGGCGGGCGCGGAGGGCATTCGCAATATTCGCCGTCGCTTTGATTGCGTGGCCACCGACGGATACGGTATGACCGAAATCGGCGGCGCCCTGATGATGCCGGAAGACGCGATTGACCCGGACCTGGATGCCTGTTGCGGTGTGCCGGCGCCATTCCGCGAATGCCGGATCGTCCGCGAAGACGGCAGTGATTGCGATACCAACGAGTCGGGCGAATTGTGGGTGCGGGGCGATGGCATCCTGCTGGGTTATTACAACAAGCCGGAGGCGACCGCGGAGGCATTCGAGGGGGATTGGTTTCGCACCGGTGACCTGTTTATCCGCAACGACAAGGGTTACTACCAGATTGTCGGCCGCATCAAGGACATGATCCGTCGCTCCAGCGAAAACATATCCGCGCTGGAAGTGGAGCAGGCCCTGACCATGGTGGACGGTGTACAGCAGGTGGCGGTAGTGCCGGTGCCGGATGATTACCGGGGCGAGGAGGTCAAGGCCTACCTGCTGCTCGAACAGGGACAGACCCCGCAATCGGTGCCGCCGGAAAAAGTGCTGGCAGGCGCGAAGGAGCGCCTGGCCGAGTACAAGGTGCCGCGCTTTATCGAGTATGTGACCACCTTCCCCTACACGCCCTCCCAGAAGGTTGCCAAGGCAAAGTTGATTGCGCAGTCAGAGGACCTCAGGGCCGGTGCCTGGGACGCGTTGGCGTAATCCCGGGGAGTTTGCTGTGAGACGACGTGAGTTTTTACAGGCTGTCGGCAGCCGGAGAATCACAAGATGCTTGAATTACTGCCTGGAGACGGCAACCACCTGTTACTCGCCTGCGCAGCGACATTTTCGGCCGGGCTGATTCGCGGCTTCGCCGGTTTTGGCTCCGGCATGATTATGGTGGCTGTCCTGTTATCGCTCTACCCGCCGATGCTGGCCATGCCGACCGTATTGTTTACTGAACTGGTGCTGTCCCTGGTGATGCTCCCGGCGGCCTGGTCACAGCTTCGGTGGCGCCTGATTCTCCCTATGACTATTGCTGCCGCCCTGGTCGCGCCAGTCGGTGTCTGGTTCCTCGGGGTGCTCAGCCAGGAACTGGCGAGGTTGCTGGCGTCGATCATGATACTGGTCTTCGTAATGATGGCCCTGCTGCGGAAAACCACAGGCGAGACCATCAATCGCCCGATGGTCCTGCGTGCGGGCGCCCTGTCAGGGTTCATGGGTGGCGTGGCCGGCATGACAGGGCCCCCGGTGGTGGCATTGTTGCTGCGGATGCGTCTGCCCCCACGAGAGGTCCGTGCCACCCTGATCGGTTACTTTGTGATTATTGATGGCTTCCTGCTGCTCAATTTCTCGCTGCAGGGCGCAGGGGGATTCGATTACCTCGGACTCGGCCTGCTGGTACTGCTGCCCCTGGTGGCCGGTTCGTTGCTGGGCGCCTGGCTTTTTCCCAAGGCCAGCCCCCGTACCTATAGAAATCTTTCACTGGCTACAATTTCAGCGGCGGCGGTGGTCTCCCCGTCACTCTAGCGGCTGGTACCAGATCGGAGAGGTCCAGGCCCGCTCCTGTATCTGCCAGGGCAGATCGGGGTCGCTGCAGGCGGCGGGGCGATCCCGCTCGG
>JAACFI010000381.1 GCA_009937575.1 Haliea sp. | reverse complement strand
TCGGCTCTGGCGATGGGATGTTGCACATCCTGGAGGACGTCGACAGGGAGGGTCGACAGAGCGGCCGGGAGCGTTTTGCCTTTTATCCCCGGGAACTGTTGCGCAACATCGCGATCCTGCGGGAGCGGACCCTGCCTGCGCAGCGCAGGCCCTACGGAGTCGACGGTGAACCGGTGGCGCTGCGAGTGGACCGTGACCGGGACGGTACCATCGAACCGGGACAGGGCGATCAGGCCTACGTGTATGTCGGCCTGCGCCGGGGCGGCAGCAGTTACTTCGCGCTGGATGTCAGCGACCCGGATAATTCTCCCCGGCTGGCCTGGAAGCTGGCCCCGGGCGGAGATTTTCCCGAACTCGGGCTGAGTTTCTCCACACCCGTGGTCGGCAGGGTGAAATTCGAACAGTCGGCCCGTGACGTGCTCATATTTGGCGCCGGCTACCACGGCGGATGGAATGAGGCCGGCACGGCGCGTATCGGCAAAGACCTTGGAGCGGAAGATGATCCCGTCGGCAACGCCATTTACATCGTCGATGCGAGAACCGGGGACCTGGTGTGGAAGGCGGTGCGCGGCACGACCGGCTCCAGCTCCAACCGGCACTATGAACACGCCGCCCTGGTGGACAGCATCCCCTCGTCCGTGGCGGTACAGCGTAGCGCCGGGGGCCTGATCCATCGCCTTTACGTGGGGGATACCGGGGGTGCCCTGTGGCGGGTGGACCTGCCCCCGGGGGACGCGGCCGACCATCGCCGGGACAACTGGTTTGTCACAAAGTTGGCGGATCTGGGTGCTGACGCCATAGAAACCGGTGGCAGCGCCAGCCGCGACCTGCGTTTTTTTCATCCGCCTGAAATAGTGCGTTCCTTCGACGGGTTGGGGGCTTTCGACGGTGTACTGATCCAAAGCGGGGACCGTGCGCACCCCAACGAAACAACGTCCCGCAATTACCTGTTCTACCTGAAAGACAGGGAGGTGGTGAGCGGCGCTGACAATGTGCGTGCCGAGAACGATACCCCACTGCCAACCGGGAGGCTTGATTTCGCCGACCTGGGTGACCAGACGGATTGCGTCCGGGGAACCGAGGCAGATCCCGAGGGGCTGGCCTGCCGCGAGAGCCCCCTGCCAATGGGCTGGAAACTGCGCTTCGAACGGCCGGGGGAAAAGGGTCTGTCGCGCCCCCTGGTGGATGCCGGCCGGGTTTTTGCCACCACCTACACCCCCGCAACTGACGACGCCTGTGCCCCGCGGGAAGGGCAGGGACATCTCTATGCCCTGAAGCTGGCAGATGCCAGCGCCCTGGTCGGCGGTGTCCGGGTGCGGGATCTCGGTGCCGGCATTCCCGCGGACCCGGTGTACGCAGGCGATACTATCCTGTTACCCGGTGGTGGGGCAGGGCTGTATGATTTCGACGGTGACGGACGCCCGGACAACCGTAAACTTTTGCCTTCCGAGACACTGCGCCGCTACCGGGTATACTGGCGTGAACCCGGTATGGACCCCCTTTAAGCCATGTTGCGAAGAAGGCGGGGCTTTACGCTGTTGGAACTGTTGATTGCACTGGTTATCGTCGGGGTGCTGCTGATGTCGGCCCTGCCGTCCTACCGGGAACACCTGCTCAGGACACGCCGCGCCCTGGCACGGGCGGAGTTGCAGAAAATCGTGGTGCGCCAGGAACAGTTTTTCATCGAGCGGCGTGCCTATGCAGCAAGCCTGACGGACCTGGGTTATCCCGCCAGTCCCTACGCCATCGACGCCAATGGTAATCCGCGCCTGCCCTCGCAAGGGAACGGCATTTACCTGATACAACTGGCCACCGCGGCGCGGTCGTACACCCTTTACGCAACCCCGGCCCTGGCGGACCCTCGCTGCGGCGGGCTCAGTCTCGATTCCCTCGGTACCAGGGCGGCGAGTGGCACTTCAGGTGTGGCCTACTGCTGGTAGGCCTATTCTTCCAGGCCCAGTTTCTTCAGCCTGTAACGCAGGCTGCGAAAGCTGATGCCCAGCAATTTTGCGGTGGCGGTCTTGTTCCAGCGGGACTCCTCCAGTGCGGTGCTGAGTATCTGCCGCTCGATGTCGTCCAGGTAAGCCTCCAGATCACCATAGGCATCCTGGGCTGCCCAGCGATTGTTGCCTACGGTGCCGGTCGAGGGAGAGGGTTCCTCGGGGGCGGGAGCGCGGGGTGCATTGCTGGAGAATTGCAGGTCATCGGCGGTAATGGTCTCGCCGTCGGACATGGCCAGGGCCCTTTCCAGCATGTTCTCCAGTTCCCGCACATTGCCTGGGAAATGGTATTTGCGCAGGGCGACGACTGCAGAGTCGTCGAGTGTTACCCTGTCGTTGCCCTCTTCGGCGGCGATGCGCTGCAGCACCGCCTTGGCCAGCTCATCCAGGTCATCGATACGTTCCCGCAAGCTGGGTACCTGCACCTCGATCACATTGATACGGTAGTACAGGTCGTTGCGGAATCGACCTGCCTCGACTTCCGCGGCCAGGTTCTTGTGGGTGGCGCTCAGCAGGCGCACGTCCGTGGCCTGTTCCTCGTTGGCGCCCACCGGCCGCACGCTTTTCTCCTGGATGGCGCGCAGCAGCTTGACCTGCATGTCCAGCGGCAGGTCAGCCACCTCGTCCAGGAACAGGGTTCCCCCTGCCGCCGCCTGGAACAGGCCTATCTTGTCCTGGGTGGCGCCGGTGAAGCTGCCCTTCATGTGCCCGAACAGTTCGCTCTCCATGAGGTCCGGGGGGATGGCCCCGCAGTTGACGGCGACGAAACTTCCGGCTGCCCGCGGGCCGTTATTGTGAATCAGCCTGGCCACCACTTCCTTGCCACTGCCGGATTCGCCGCTGATATGCACCGGTGCCTGGCTGCGGGCCAGCTTGGTGATCTGCTTGCGCAGGGCCTGTATTGCAGGGGTGGAGCCGATCAGGTCGTGGTCCACCGCGTTGACAAGCTTGCTGGTATCACCGTCCAGTTGCAGTGCAGTGCTCACCAGTTTGCGCAGGTTGTCCAGCGCGATCGGTTTACTGATGAAATCGAAGGCGCCTGCCTTGAGTGCGGATATCGCCGTTTCCACACTGCCGTGAGCGGTGATCATCGCCACCGGAATGTGGGAGTATTCCTCCTGAATGTATTCTACCAGGCTGATGCCGTTACCATCAGGCAGTTTCATATCGGTGAGGCACAGGTCCGGTTGTGCTTCCACCACCATCTGCTTCGCCTCTCCCAGGGTGGCGGCGCTGTGGGTGTCCAGGCCCATCCTGGTCAGGGTGATATCCAGGAGTTCGCGGATATCCGGTTCGTCATCGACAATTAAAACGCTCTGGCTAGGCATGGATCATGAGGCCCGTTGGTTCATGGATATTCGAAAACAGCTTTCACCGCGTGACGTGGGGTGGTAGCTGAGATTCGCATTGTTGATTTCACACAATTCCTTGCACAGGTACAAGCCCATACCACTCCCCTCCGTCACGGTGGTGAAAAAGGGTTCGAATAATTTACCCTGGTCTGCCGGGGACACTCCCGCGCCGGAATCGATGACATCGAGGTAGCACTGGTGTGCGGCGAAGTCCAGGCTGACCTCGACCCTGGCGCTTTCCCTGCCGATTTCCATCTTGCTGTGGCGAAGGGCATTGTCCAGCAGGTTGCTGATAACCCTCTGCAGGTTTTCCGGATCGAATTCGATCAGTAGTTCGGGATAATCACAATCCAGCACGATTTCCGCCGGGTGTTTAAGCGCATTGAGATAGGCGTCGATACAACTGGCCAGCCAGGTTGACAGGGTCAGGTATTCCGGCTTTGGAGGTTCCCGGCGCGAAATCTGCATCACGCTCTCGACGATCTGGTTCACCCGTTCACAGTGGTGCTGGATGATGTTCGCCATGCGCCGGTCCGCTTCCGGGAGATCCGGCGACTCCCGCAACAGCTGGGCCGCGTGACTGATCGCCCCCAGTGGGTTGCGTATCTCGTGGGCGATGCTGGCGGTCAGTCGTCCAAGGGAAGTCAACTTGAGCGACTGGGCGTACTGTGTGACGGGGGTGTAGTCCTCCACCAGCACCAGTGCCTCCTGCTGGGTATTGGGCTGTAATTCCCGGAAGTGGGCAATCACCGGTGGCGTACCCTCCATCACGGTGAATGGCCGGGCCCGGTGCACCCCGGTGTCTTTCCAGTGCTCGA
>JAACFI010000380.1 GCA_009937575.1 Haliea sp. | reverse complement strand
TTGCCCAGTTCATGATCGATAATAATCGTTCCGTAATTGCGCCCCTTACGAAACGCCCAATCGTCAATGCCAATAATGCGAGGTGTCTTTGTGACTGGGGTATCTAATTGTCGGGTTAGTCTGATCATTGTCGCCGGGCTGGTATGCATTGCCAGTTTCCTGGCTAATCTAACGCCGGCTTCGCCACCGGTTGCCAGACCAATTTGAGCCAGATTAGCCATGAGCCGATGGGTATGGCGGCGGCGACGGCCTACCAAATCAGGAAATTGTTCGGCAAATGTTTTTTGCCTGCATTGCTCATTATAGCAACGAAATCGACGTACCTGGATTTCTAGCCAAACTGGTTTCAATCCAATGGGGGTATCCCGCATCAAGCGCGTGTAGCTGCTGTGATAGTGCGCTGATCGTACTCCGCAGTTCGTGCAATTAGCCGATTTACGTATCGATTGCCCAGTTAAGACCAGCTTCTCTGGCGTCTCTCCTATCCCTGTGATCCTGAATCCTGGGAGGAGCAGAGGCACGATGAATGATGAAGTGTTCATCACCTGATTTTAGTTCAGGAACGTGCCGCTCCTGTATTTGCACTATTGGTGAGGGAGAACCACTCTCATGTGACCAGGTATCAGCAAGATATAGACGATATATTACATTGTCAATAGCGGCCGTGAAACCGTGGCCGGAGAGTACTGCCCCGCGCACGCGCTCTGGATAATATGCTCCAAGAGCTAGCGCTACTCCGGCACCGGCCGAGTGCCCCACAACCACGCCGCGCTCGATTTCCAGGGCGTCGAGAACGTCTAGCGCTTGCTGCGTCCTATGTTCTTTACGAACGCGGGGTCAAACGGCTGGGCAGCGACGAGCCAAGGATTGTGAACTGGGACCAGGTCAAAGTCGTGCAGCGTGCATCGAGGACAGTCACCATTGGCCGGGAGGGATCTAAAGAAAGGGGCGGTAGACAATGGCGAATCTGGAAGCTCATCAGCGAAGATGGGAACAGTTTTACCATCTGCGACCAACCGCGGTTGGCGTCAATGATCGTGGGCATGCTCCTGGTCCATCATTAGTCACGATGACGACGACCTCCTGGGCTATTTGATGCTACGGCGGGCGATCGAGTATTATAGCTGACCCGATTCCATTCGCCGCGACATGGCCTTTACCCTGTCATTTTCCCGGAAACTAGAAATACCATTGCCTCACAGCATGAAACGACGAAGTTTCCGGGAAAATTGTCCAACCATTTAGTTAAGGCTCTTAGCGGGCGATTTCATCGCGACGCACTGAAACCACCCCTCCAATCCGGCGTTTATCGGCGGCACCATATTGTATGTGCCCCCGTTGATCGATCACAACCGACTGTACCGAGCCGATCACGGACGGGGAACGGAAAGTCTGGCAGGTCTCGCCAAGCCCCTCCAATTCCTCAATCACCTCATCTGCAAAGCCCAGCTCTCGCCGGGTATTGACTCCAGAGCTGGTCTGCGCAATACGTGGCGCGTTCACCGCCTCCTGCACTACCATCTCGTGGTCGATGAGGTTCATGGCCATATTAGCTACCGACCAGATGATCGTCGAACCGCCAGGTGATCCAAACGCTGCCACCGGCTTCTTACCATCAAAGATGATCGTCGGTGCCATGCTGCTACGCGGCCGTTTGCCTGGAGCAACATCATTCGCCCCTGGATTAAAGTTCTCGGGGTCGGGATTATATTGTGGGGTGGAGTTGAAGTCCGTCAACTCATTATTCAGCATAAAGCCATAGCCCGGCACCATCAGGCCGGTGCCCCAGCCAGACTCGATAGTACTCGTCCAGGTGACGATATTACCATCCCGGTCTACAATGGAGAAGTGGGTCGTATTTCGCCCCTCCTCATCAACTAGTTTCGCCGAATTCGGCTTACCTTTGCTGTCACCTGAATTGTAGGGCCATGGATCCCCCGCTTCCACCGTTCCATCGGGCATGCACATATCAGGTTCTATCAACGCGCTGCGTTCGGCCGCATACCCATCGCTGAGCAGCCCCGTTGAAGGCACGTCGACGAAATCATCATCGCCAATCCAGATCGCTCGATCCGCGTAGGCTAAGCGACCCGCCTCGATCATCACGTTTAAGGTGTTTGCGGAGCCGAAGCCATACCCCTGGCTCTCATCGCCGATGGGGAAACGTTCCAGCATCTTCAATATCTGAATTGAAGTCAGCCCACCGGAAGAAGGTGGCGGCATGCCCAATATCCGGTAGCCACGGTAATTGCCTTCCACCGGTTCGCGGATAGCCACCTCATAGTTGGCCAGGTCCTCCAGGGTCATCCGCCCAACCCCATCTGGGTTCTCACTCCGCGTTGCCAATTGAGTATTGACGATCGCCTCCGCGATTTCACCCGTATAAAAGACGTCCAGACCCTCATCGGCAATTAATTGGAAAGTCGCCGCTAGATCCGGTTGGACCAGCAGGTCACCCTCCACAAGTGGAACGCCGCCAGGCTTAAATACATTGCGCGCCTCGTCGTAAGCCGGATTGCCCATTTCATTGCTCAGCCGCGAGCTCGTAATGCTGCCTTCCAGGCGCGAACTGACCCGGATGCCATTGGCAGCCAGGTCAATCGCCGGCTCAAGAACTTCATCCAGTTCAAAAGTACCCCAATTATCCAGGGCTGTTGTCACGCATAGCAGGGTGCCTGGAAGTCCGACAGCATAGCCGCTGGTGGAACGTACGCCGAAGCTGACACCGGTAAACATATCCGGAGTTGCCGCTGCTGGGGCGCTCTCGCGGCAATCTATAACAAAGGTGTCCTTCTGCTTGGCCAGGTGGATCATCATAAAGCCACCGCCGCCAATACCAGAAGATTGGGGCTCCATTACATTGAGGGCAAACTGAACCGCCGCCGCGGCATCGAATGCATTACCTCCGGCGCGCAATATATCCGCGCCCACATGGGCTGCCCCTGGTTCGCTCGTCGTCACCACCCCTCCCCGTACTCCTGGCACCCCCAGTGGGAGTTTTCCCTGGGAGTTGGTAGTTGCTGGGGGTGTTGCCACCAGGCCTACAACCAGGAATACAGCGATAAATATCCACAATATTCCGATACGTACTGACCGTTTCTGAGACACCTCAATAATCTGTTTCATAGCTATTTTCTCCTTCGTAAATCAAGCTTTCCAGCTTGATCGCAACCTGGAAAGGTCGCTTTACATTTATGGTGGTGCACTCCAGTTTGTGTCATCTCCTCCGTAACTCAAGCTTTCCAGCTTGATCGCAACCTGGAAAGGTCGCTTTACATTTTCGATGACGCACGTCGGCGCTCCTCAGAAATAACAATATACCATAACCAGGTTTCCGCTCTGTTTACCGCGAACAATTCGATGTCGTCTACGTATATTCCCTCCCTTCCTGACATTTCTCTTAAAAAGTCAGGATCAACTGAGGTCTGTCAAGGCCGGGGTATTGCGCCCGTCCTCGACTCCGATCAAAAAGCTAATGGGAAAATTACTAAAGCGAGTATTTATCGTTTCAACCCTTGGTCGCCAATACTCATAAGCCATCGGAAAAGACTCTACTGTGTCGTTTTGTTACCAGACTGGATTCGACTCCAATATATACATTATAGGGAAAAACCGGGGGAGGTAAAGAGGTTTCCAGGGAGTGTAGTAAAAAACTCCTTAAGGAAAAAAGATGGACAGAAAAAGCCTCTTGTGATTTTGCTAAAGGTGAAAAAACAAATACGAAAGCACAAGGAGGCTCACATCCAAACCCTTAAAGTTACGCACGAGAATAAATTTCCAGTTCAGTTGGATGCTGTGGGATGCCGTTTGGGGTATCAAATGAAAAGTATTGGCGGTTCGTTGCACGTATTTTAAATACACCCCTATTGCGCGATCTCCGTCTCTGCCCGTTGCTTGAGCACTCGTAGCGTCTTCGGCTGCATCACCAACCTTCCCAATTCATTTGTAATGCGCGTGCTCAATGTACTCAGCATTCCCGGACTGTAATCACTTCGTACTCGAACGATTAACCGCGTTGTCCTTTCATCTGTCTCTTCAAGGGACCATACCCAACTCGAACTGAGATACTTCTCCGGCAAAGGATCACTGCTGGCAAACGATTGCCACTTGCCAATGTCCAGTCTCATATGCAGAATCAGCGCCTGCTCCGGCTCAAGACCTGCTACCACATAACCCAT
>JAACFI010000077.1 GCA_009937575.1 Haliea sp. | reverse complement strand
ACCGGTCGGAACCACTGGTATTCATCAATCCCGAGGTTGAGGTGCTGGATCCCGAACTGGGTGAGTACGACGAGGGCTGTCTCTCGGTTCCCGGCTTCTATGAGGCAGTCAAGCGCCCACAACGGGTAAAAGTCACCGCGGTCGATCGCAACGGCGAATCGTTCACCCGGGAACTGGATGGCCTGCTCGCGATCTGCCTGCAACACGAAATCGACCACCTGGACGGCAAGCTGTTCGTCGACTACCTGTCGCCCCTCAAACGCTCTCGCATCCGCAAAAAGCTGGAAAAAGACCAGCGTCGCCGGGCCTGACAGCCGGTGCAGAATTCCTCCCTACGGCTCCTGTTTGCCGGTACACCGGATTTTGCAGCGTCGCATTTAAAGGCTCTTATCGATAGTAAGCACCAACTGATTGGAGTTTACACCCAGCCGGACCGACCAGCCGGGAGGGGCAAGAAGTTACAGGCCAGCCCGGTAAAACGTCTGGCTGCAGAGGCGCAATTACCGGTTTTCCAGCCCGCTTCCCTGCGAGGGGAAGAGGAGCAGCGGCAGCTTGCCGAGCTGGATGTCGAGGCACTCGTAGTGGTCGCCTACGGCCTCATCCTGCCCCAGGCGGTACTCGACACCCCGCGCCTCGGTTGTCTCAACGTGCATGCCTCGCTGCTGCCCCGCTGGCGGGGCGCAGCCCCGATCCAGCGGGCCATCGAGGCAGGCGACCGGGAGACAGGCATCACCATCATGCAGATGGACGCCGGCCTGGACACCGGTGATATGCTCGCCACCGCGACCTGTCCCATCCGCCCGGACACCTCCGCCGCAAGCCTGCACGACGAACTGGCTGAGTTGGGTGCCCCCCTGCTGCTGTCGGTACTCAATGACCTGCCCCGCTTCCAGCAGAACGCCTTACCGCAGGACGATTCGGCAGCGACCTATGCCCCCAAGATCCTGAAAAGTGAGGCCGGGCTCGACTGGACCCGGGACGCCGCGGATCTGGACAGGGCGATTCGTGCTTTCAATCCGTTTCCTGTGTGCTTCAGTACCCTGGCGGGGGAGCGGGTCAAGATATGGCAGGCGGAGCCGTTGTCCGGTGCCACCGGCCCAATCTCTCCCGGGACCATCCTCAGGGCAGACCGGGAAGGCATCCTGGTGAGCTGCGGCAGCGGGCAGCTGAGGATACAGCGCCTGCAGCTCCCGGGCGGCAAACCACTGTCGGCAGAACAGATACTCAACGCCCGCCGGGAGCTGTTGTCACCGGGGCAACAGTTCGCACCGGCAGCGGCGAGCGATCACTGATGGCCCGGGACCCCCGCGCCGAGGCTGCCCGGGTGCTGGGGGAAGTATTGGCGGGCGCCTCGCTCAACCTGGCCCTGCCACCGGCCCTGGACCGGGTGGTTGATCGCGATCGCGCCCTGGTGCAGCAACTATGTTACGGCAGCCTGCGGGACGGACCCCGCTTGCTGGCGCTGCTGGACCTGATGCTGGACAAGCCCCTGCGGCAGCGCGACCGCGATATTCAGGGATTGTTGCTCTGCGGCCTCTACCAGTTACTGGGTATGCGCACACCGGACCACGCGGCGGTCTCCGCGACGGTCAATGCCACCCGGCCTCTGAAGAAAACCTGGGCCAGGGGCATGGTCAATGCCCTGCTGCGTCGCTTCCAACGAGAGCGGGAGGAGCTGCTTGCGTCCCTGGATGAGGCCGCGGCCCACAGCCACCCCGACTGGCTGTACCGGGAACTTCGAGAACAGTGGCCGGATCGGGCCGCCAATATCTTCACTGCCAATAACAGCCAGCCCCCCATGGCGCTGCGGGTGAACGCCCTGCGCCTGTCCCGGGAAGACTACCTGGCGCAGCTCGCCCGGGAGCAAATCGAGGCGTGGCCCGGCACCCTGTGCCCTCAGGCGGTCGTCCTGGCCCAGGCCATGGATGTCACCCGACTGCCGGGCTTCAGCGAGGGACTGGTAAGCGTGCAGGACGAGGCAGCCCAGCTGGCCGCCCACCTGCTGCAGACTGAAGCCGGCCACCGGGTGCTGGATGCCTGCGCCGCCCCGGGGGGGAAAGCCTGCCATATACTGGAACTCCAGCCCGCCCTCGGTGAGCTGGTAGCGATGGACGTGGATGAACAGCGCCTGGCGAAGGTAGAGGAAAACCTGGAGCGTCTGGAACTGCCCGCATTGCAGCTGTGCGGCGATGCGGGACAACCACCCGCCGCGCTGGAGCCCGGCAGCTTCGATCGCATCCTGGTCGACGCACCCTGTTCCGCTTCCGGCGTCATTCGACGACACCCGGATGTAAAACTGCTGCGTCGGGAACAGGACATTCCGCAACTGGCGGAGCAACAACTCCGCATCCTGCGGGGACTGTGGCCCCTGCTGCGATCCGGCGGCAGCCTGCTGTACGCTACCTGCTCGGTGCTGGGGCAGGAAAACAGTGGGGTGGTCGACGCGTTCCTCACCGGCGAAGCAGGAGCACAGTTGACCGCGCTGCCACACCCCTGGGGCACAGCTGTCGCACATGGCCGCCAGTTGCTGCCCGGAGATGACGGTGCCGACGGGTTGTTCTACTCACTTATCCACAAGACCGGCTGAGCCCACTCCACTATGTGCACAATTTCGCGCCCCGGGCACTTACAATCATCGGTCTATTTCTTTAAGGTGCACAGGTACTTAGCGAACGTTACTACAGGATAGAGCTCCTCGAGCAATGAAGATCATCATCCTAGGAGCCGGCCAGGTAGGCGGCACTCTCGCTGAACATCTGGCCATCGAGCAGAACGATATTACGGTAGTGGATACCGACGGTGACAAGCTCCGCGCGCTACAGGATCGCCTGGATATCGGCACCGTGACCGGCGGCGCTTCCCACCCCAACATCCTGTTCAAGGCCGGCGCCGAGGACGCCGACATGCTCATCGCCGTCACCAACAGCGACGAGATCAATATGATGGCCTGCCAGGTGGCCCACACCCTGTTCAAGACCCCCACCAAGATTTCCCGGGTACGCTCCCCCAACTACCTGGCCCACCAGGAGCAATTGTTCAACCGGGACCATGTGCCGGTAGACGTGATCATCGGCCCGGAGCAACTGGTGACCAAGAATATCCAGCAGCTGATCGCCAATCCCGGGGCGCTGCAGGTCCTCGATTTCGCCGAGGGCCGGGTGCAACTGGTGGCGGTGCGCGCCTACCATGGCGGCCCCATCGTCGACCATGAACTGCAGGAAATCCGCAAGCACATGCCCAATGTAGACACCCGGGTAGCCGCGATATTCCGCCAGGACCGGCCGATCATCCCCGAGGGGAACACCGTGGTGGAGGCGGACGATGAGGTCTTTTTCATCGCCGCAAGGGAAAACATCCGCGAGGTAATGGCGGAGATGCGCAAGGTCGACAAGCCCTACAAGCGGGTGATGATCGCCGGGGGCGGTAACATCGGCGCCACCCTGGCCTGGAATATCGAGGAAAAATACCAGGTGAAGATCATAGAGCAGTCCTACAGCCGCTGCCGGCTGCTGTCGGAACGCCTCAAGCGCAGTATCGTCCTCAACGGCAGTGCCTCGGAACCCCAATTGCTGACCGAAGAAAACATTGAGGCCACCGACGTGTTCTGCGCGCTGACCAACAACGACGAATCCAACATCATGATGTCGATGCTGGCCAAGCGCATGGGCGCCAAGAAAGTGATCACCCTGATCACCAATGCTGCCTATGCGGAGCTGGTGGGAGACGAGATAGACATCGCGATCTCGCCCCAGCAGATCACCATCGGCAGCCTGCTGACCCACGTGCGCAAGGGGGATATCAGCAACGTGCACTCCCTGCGACGTGGCGCCGCCGAAGCCATCGAGGTCACCGCCCACGGGGACGCCTACTCCTCCAAGGTGGTGGGCAGGCGGCTGGATGAAATCAACCTGCCTGATGGCGTCACTATCGGTGCTATCGTGCGCGGCGAGGAAGTATTGATCGCCCATCGCCATATCGTGGTCGAGAGCGACGACCACGTGATCCTGTTCCTGGTAGACCGCAAGAAGATCAACGCCGTGGAAAAACTGTTCGCCGTCGGCTTCGGTTTCTTCTCCTAGGTCGCCCCCGTGCACATCTCTGTATCATTGCGAATCCTGGGTATCCTGCTGATGCTTTTCAGCAGCGCCATGCTGCCGCCGCTGGTGATGGCTCTGCTGGCGGATGATGCCACCATCCCTGGCTTCCTGTCCGCCCTGGGTATCACCTTTTTTTCCGGTGTGCTGATGTGGCTGCCGGTGAGAAACGTACGCCACGATCTGCGTATCCGCGACGGTTTCCTCATTACCTCCCTGTTCTGGACCGTTCTGGGGCTGTTCGGGGCGCTGCCCTTCGCCCTCACCGAATCCCTGAATCTGACGGCCACCGAGGCCGTATTCGAATCCATCTCGGGGCTGACCACTACCGGTGCAACGGTGATTGTGGGGCTGGACGATCTGCCCCGATCGATCCTTATCTATCGCCAGCTGCTGCAGTGGATGGGGGGCATCGGCATCATCGTGGTCGCGGTGGCGGTACTGCCCATGCTGGGAATCGGCGGTATGCAACTGTACAAGGCCGAGACGCCTGGCCCCTCCAAGGACAGCAAGCTGACCCCGCGCATCACTGAAACCGCCAAGGCCCTGTTTTCGGTCTACCTGTCACTGACCGTGGCCTGCGCCATCGCCTATTACGCGGTAGGCATGTCCGGGTTCGATGCCATTGCCCACTCCCTTTCCACAGTGGCGATCGGCGGTTTCTCCACCCACGACGCCAGCATGGGCTACTTCGACAACGAGGGCATCCTGCTGGTGTGCAGCCTGTTCATGTGCATTTCCGCGATCAACTTCGGCCTCCATTTCATCGCCTGGCGGCGGCGCAGCCTGGGCGTGTACAACAAGGATTCAGAGACCCGCTTCTTCCTCAGTGTTCTCTCGGTATGCGTCGTCATCACCTGCGTGTTTCTGATTGTCTCCGACACCCTGGAACCGGAGGAGGGCATCATTCACGGGATCTTCCAGGCGATATCGATTACCACGACCACCGGCTTCGCCACCCAGAACTTTGCCCTGTGGCCGTCCTTCCTGCCGGTCATGATGTTGTTCTTCTCGTTCATGGGGGGCTGTGTGGGATCTACCGGAGGTGGCATCAAGGCCATGCGCCTGATGCTGATTTACAAGCAGGGTATCCGCGAACTCAAGCAATTGGTTCACCCCCACGCGGTGATCCCCCTGAAAGTAGGGCGCCGAAGAGTGGAGGCGACAGTGGTCAGTGCAGTGTGGAGTTTCTTTGCCGTCTACATGTCGGCCTTTATTATTATCCTGCTGCTGTTGATGGCAACCGGGCTGGATTTCACAACCGCCTTTTCCGCGGTGGCCGCATCCCTCAATAACCTGGGTCCCGGGCTGGGTGAAGTAGCGGCCAACTACAGCAGTATCAACGAGGTGGCCAAGGGGCTGCTGTGTTTTACCATGCTGCTCGGACGACTAGAGGTGTTTACTCTGCTGGTGCTGTTTACGCCGATGTTCTGGCGGATTTGAGTGAAGTCCCCACCAGGTCCGCAGTAAATGGTGCGCAGTGCGCACCCTAGCTTGTATCGAAGAACCCGTAGGGTGCGCACCGCGCACCGTCATGAGGCGCTTCGCAAAATCCTTACCTCTTATTGCCGCGGTTCTTGCGGATCATTTCGTAGGCCGCCTGTATCTCCTGTGAACGTTCGGTAGCCAGCTTCACCATATCTTCGGGAACACCCTGGGCGATCAGCTTGTCCGGGTGGTTCTCGCTCATCAATTTGCGGTAGGCGCGCTTGAGGTCCCGGTCGTTCACCCTGCTTTTCACGCCAAGCGCCTCGTAGGCATCCTCCAGGCTGGTGCCCGGCTGGGCGGCATACCCTGCCTTGCCGTGGAAATGCTCCTGGGCCTGGGCCATACGCAGCAACTGTTCCAGCTGGGGAACGCCCAGGCCCATCAGGGTAGCGATCCGCACCAGTGCGGCATGTTCTGCCGGTTCTATCACCTGGTCCGCCAGGGCCAGGGAAATCAGGAACAGCAGCATCGTCTGCTGCAACTGCCGCTGGGGTCCGCAGGTCTGCAAAAAGGCGTTGACCGTGGCCTCCACCTCTAACTCACTGGTACTGCCCCTGCGGAACAGTTCGATCGCCCGCTGGCGCTGTTCACTGCTGAGACCCATCTGGACGAACAACCGCTCGGTGTGATCGATCTCCTGGCGGGAAATCTGTCCGTCAGCTTTGGCCAGGTGGCCCGCCAACAGGAAGGTGGTCTCGAAGAAACTGGCCTTGATCTGCTCCAGGTTTTCCGGGGAGCCAAAGCGCAGGGTCTGCACCAGGCCCCGGTCGAAGGCATGGCCGACAAACACGCCGACAATCAGGCCCGGAATGCCGCCTACCAGGAGACCGATAAAGCCACCGATTGCTTTTCCAAATATCATCTCATCTCCATTCAGTCGTAAACCCCGGGACCGCGCCGCGGGCGAACCCGGAATCGTTTGTACTCCCACTGGTACTGCTCCGGGCAGCCTCGCAGGCAGCTTTCCACCTCGTCGTTGATGGCCACCAGGGCCTGTTGCATATCCTCGCTGTATACGGCCTGGTCGGCGAGCCGGTAACGCAACGCAAACCCGCCGGCAATCCGCTCGGCACAGCCGGTAACCGCCAGTGCGCCAGTACGCTGCAGCAGCCTGGCAGCCAGGGTGCCGGTAAAACAGGGGACACCCATGAACGGCGCATTTTCCCCCGCAGTGGGGTCAGCGGGCACCTGGTCCGGCAGCAGGCCGGCGATCTGCCCCGCTCTCAGCGCGCGCAGCAACTCGCCGATACCAGTTTTGTCAGTTGGCACCAACTTCGCGCCTGTGCTCTGCCTGGCCTGACTTATGAGTCTTCCCAAACCCTCTAAAGCGGGCGGTTGGTAGAGCGATACCACGGGCCCCAGCTGCGCCAGGTGCAGGCCGACCACCTCCCAGTTACCGCAGTGAGGCACCAGAACCAGGACCCCGCGGCCCTGCGCCAGGGCATCGGCAATCAGCTCATCGCCGCACACATTTATCCGGGGTACCAGCCTACTCCACGGTCGCAACCAGACCCGGCCCATCTCGGCCATCAGCTCCCCGGTTGCGGCGAGGCTGCTTCGGGCCAGTTGATCCTGCTCGGCGGCCTCCAGCTGCGGAAAGGCGAGTGCGACATTCCTCTCCGTGACGTCGCGGGCGCGCCCGCCGATATGCCAGTAGATGGCGGCAGCGCCCCGCCCCAGCGACCTGGCCAGGGCGAGGGGAAGGGTGGAGAAAAAGCGCAGCAGCGCTTTTACCAGGGCCACCTTCAGCGCATCCATGGCAGAATTTCACTTTCCGGGAATGCGCGTATTATGCCGCCAAAAGAGCCTGTATAATAGCGAGCTTTTTTGGGCGGGCTCACGGGCGGACCAGTGGCACTAGAACAATCAAAACCCCTGAATTTTCAGGAACTTATTCTGAAGCTACAGCAGTTCTGGGCAGACCAGGGCTGCGTCGTGCTGCAGCCCCTGGACATGGAGGTGGGCGCCGGGACCTTCCACCCGGCGACCTTCCTGCGAGCGGTGGGCCCGGAAAACTGGAGCGCCGCCTACGTGCAACCCAGCCGACGCCCTACCGATGGTCGCTACGGCGAGAACCCCAACCGCCTGCAGCACTACTACCAGTTCCAGGTCGTCATGAAACCCTCGCCGGAAAATTTCCAGGAGCTGTACCTGGACTCCCTGGCCGCGCTGGGGATTGATTCCGCTATCCACGACATTCGCTTTGTAGAGGACAACTGGGAGTCGCCCACCCTGGGAGCCTGGGGCCTGGGATGGGAAGTCTGGCTCAACGGCATGGAGGTGACCCAGTTCACCTACTTCCAGCAGGCCGGAGGCCTGGAGTGCTTCCCGGTGACCGGGGAGATCACCTACGGCATAGAGCGCATTGCCATGTACCTGCAGGGAGCGGACAGCATCTATGACCTGGTGTGGGCGCAGGGTCCCTCGGGTGTGGTGACCTACGGCGACGTGTTCCACCAGAACGAGGTAGAGATGTCCCGCTACAACTTCGAAGAGGCCGACGTCGACCAACTGTTCAGCTTTTTCGACCACTACGAGGCAGAGGCGCTGCGGCTGGTGGAGAAAAACCTGCCGCTTCCCGCTTATGAAATGGTGATGAAGGCCTCCCATACCTTCAACCTGCTGGACGCACGCCACGCCATCTCGGTGACAGAGCGGCAGCGGTTCATCCTGCGGGTTCGCACCCTGGCCCGGGGGGTGGCCCAGGCCTACTTCGACGCCCGCGCTCAACTGGGCTTTCCCATGGCGGACGAGGCCATACGCCAGGATGTGCTGCAACGACTTCAGGCGGAGGCCAGCTGATGAGCACCGAGACACTGCTGGTGGAACTGGGCACGGAAGAACTGCCACCGAAAGCGTTGAAACCCCTGGGGCTGGCCTTCCGGGACGGCATCGTGGATGGACTGGGGCAACGGGAGCTGGCCTTTGGTCAGGTCAGGTGGTACGCCTCACCGCGACGCCTGGCGATACTGATTGACGAGGTCCAACTGCAAGCGGCAGACAAGGAGCTGGAAATTCTCGGCCCTCCGGTGGAGCGCGCGAAGGACGAAGAAGGCAACTGGAGCCCCGCTGCCGCCGGCTTTGCCCGCAAGCAGGGCGTCCAGCCGGAACAGCTGCAGACTATAGACACCCCAAAGGGACCGCGCCTGGGCCTGCGCTCCACCGCCGCGGGAGTGAAAACCAGCGACTGCCTGAATGACATCATCCAGGCCAGCATCCAGCAACTGCCCATCCCCAAGCGCATGCGCTGGGGAGCGAGCCGGATCGAATTCGTGCGTCCCGTGCACTGGGTGGTGGCCATGCTCGGGGCGGACTGCGACCACGGCGAAATCCTCGGCAAGCCCACCGGCAACACCACCCGCGGACACCGCTTCCACAGCAGTGGCGAGATTACACTGCAGCGCCCGGAAGACTACGAGTCAGCTCTCGCGGAAGCGAAGGTGGTGGCCGATTTCTCACAGCGCCAGCAAATGATCCGCGACCAGGTGGAAGTCGAGGCGAGCGCCCTTAAAGCCTCGGCGGTGATCGACCCGGACCTGCTGGACGAGGTCACCGCCCTGGTGGAGTGGCCGGTAGCCCTGACCGGGTCCTTCGAGGAGCGATTTCTGGAGGTGCCGGCCGAGGCGCTGGTGTCCTCCATGAAGGAACACCAGAAATATTTCCACCTGATAGATGACGACGGCCGGCTCAAACCCAATTTCATTACTATCTGTAACATTGAGAGCAAAGACCCGGTGCAGGTGATTGCCGGCAACGAGCGGGTAATCCGCCCACGCCTGTCGGACGCGGCCTTCTTCTTCGATACTGATCGGAAGACACCGCTGGCAGACCGGGTTGAACAACTGAAGAACATTGTATTCCAGCAGCGCCTGGGCTCCCTCTACGACAAGACCCGGCGGGTGGAAAACCTGGCCGGGTCGCTGGCGGAGGGAATCGGCGCGCCGGTGGAACAAAGCCGGCGGGCCGCCCTGCTCAGCAAGACCGACCTGGTCACCGACATGGTGCTGGAATTCGCCGATATGCAGGGCATCGCCGGTTCCTACTACGCCCAGCACGATGGTGAAGAGGCAGAGGTTGCCTCCGCCCTGGCGCAGCAGTACTGGCCGAAATTTGCCGGAGACCAGTTGCCCGAGACAGCGACCGCCTGCGCCCTGGGGCTGGCCGATCGGCTGGATACCCTGGTGGGGATCTTCGGTATCGGCCAGCCGCCCAGCGGGTCGAAAGATCCCTTTGCCCTGCGTCGAGCCTCCCTGGCTGTATTGCGTATCCTGGTCGAAAAGAATCTGGACCTGGACCTCAGGGACTGCCTGGACCTGGCAGCTGCGCAATTCCCGGAGGACGTCATCGCCGATGACTGCACCGGGCAGGTACTCGCCTACATGATCGAGCGCTTCCGCGCCTGGTTCGAGGAGGAGAATATAGCGCCGGAAGTTTTCCGCGCGGTCAGCGCCAGGAACCTCAGCCGCCCCCTGGATATACAGCGCCGGGTGCACGCAGTGGACGCCTTTACCCGGCTGCCCGAGGCCACCGCCCTGGCCGCTGCCAACAAGCGCGTCTCCAATATCCTGGAGAAAGTAGAAGCGGGGCACGAGTTCGGCGATGTGAACGCTGACTTACTCCAGGAGCCACAGGAGCAGGCACTGTCAGAACGATTGCAGGCACTGGCGTGCACCAGCCGGGAGTACCTGGCCCGGGACGAGTACACCCAGGCGCTGGCCTGCCTGGCGGAGTTGCGGGATCCGGTTGACGCCTTTTTCGACGGGGTGATGGTTAACGCGGAAGACGCCGGCCTGCGCAATAACCGCCTCAACCTGTTGAGGGAACTGCGAAACCTGTTCCTGCAGGTGGCCGACATTTCCCAGCTGGTCGTCAGCAAATAAGCGATGCCACTGCTGATCCTGGACCGCGACGGGGTCATCAACCAGGACTCCGAGGACTTCATCCGCAGCCTGGATGACTGGCACCCGATTTCCGGCAGCCTGGAAGCTATCGCGGACCTGTCGCGGGCGGGTTACCGCATCGCCGTGGCCACTAACCAGTCCGGCCTCGGCAGAGGCTATTTCACCCGGTCCCAACTCGAGGAAATCCACGCCAGCCTGTGCCGGGAAGTTGAGGCACTGGGGGGTGAAATCCAGGGCATCTTCTACTGTCCTCACTTACCCGGGGAGGCTTGCGGTTGCCGCAAACCGGCCACGGGGCTGCTCTCCGCCATCGAGTCGGAGCTTGGGGAGACGCTCCTCGGTGCACCTTGCATCGGTGACAGCCTGAGGGATCTGCAGGCGGCCCGCGCCTGTGGTTGTCGGCCGATACTGGTACGTACCGGCAACGGGGAGGAAACCCTGGCCAAACTGCACTCGCGCTCGCCGGAAATCTCCGATCCGCTGGCAATTCCCGTCTACCCGGACCTGGCGACGGCCGCCGCAGCACTGCTGGACAGCTGATCACGGTTATGCGCTGAAAGGCGACAGGTTTGTTCGCGGATCAAAATTAGGCGACGCATCCCACCAACTTTGTTTTAAACTGGCCCCATGGAACTGGATATCAACCTGTTGATCGCCACCGGGGTGGCTGCAATTGCCGGCATTGCGGTGGGCTTGTGCGTCGCCATTCTGCGCGGGCACAAAGCCAGGGAAGCACTGCGCCAACAACTGGGAGCGGAAAACGAGCAGCTCAAGTCGATGCTGGCCGAAGCGCAGGGCGATATCACGGCTGTATCAATGGCGCGTGATCACACCGACGAGAAATTACAGGCCCGGATAGCCGAAGTGCAAAGCCTGCAAAGTGACCTGGCCGAGTTGACTGCGCAGTTCAACAGCCTGCAGAACGACCACACCCGCCTGCATACCGAACACCGGGAACGACAGAACCAGCACGCCGAACAGGTACAGTTGTTGAACGAGACCCGGGAAAACCTGAAGAAGGAATTCGAAAATCTTGCCCACAGGATTTTCGAGGACAAAGGCAAGAGTTTCACCGCCACCAGCCGGGACAGCCTGGAAGCACTGCTGAAACCGTTCCGCGAGCAGATCAGTGGCTTTCAGACTCGCATTAACGAGGTGCACTCGGAGTCCGTCAAGGGCAACACCGCCCTGGAAAAGGAGCTCCAGAAAGTACTGGAAGTGGGCCTGGAGATGAATACCCAGGCCAGCAATCTCAGCGTGGCACTGAAGGGCGACAAGAAAACCACCGGCAACTGGGGCGAGGCGCAGCTGGAGCGCACCCTGCAGCTGGCCGGTCTGCAGGCCGGTGATCACTACGAATCACAGGCCAGCTTCAAGGACGAGGAGGGCAGGCGCAAACTGCCGGACTTCCTGATCAAACTGCCCGACGACAAGAGCCTGGTGATCGACAGCAAGGTATCCCTGGTGGATTACGACCGGGCCATCGCCGCCGACACAGACGAGGAACGCAGCGAGGCTCTCAACGCCCACGCGCAGGCGGTGCGCAATCATATCGACGACCTGGCCTCCAAGGATTACGCCAACCTGCCGGGTATCGGCAGTCCGGATTTTGTACTCATGTTCATGCCGGTAGAGCCCGCCTATATAGAGGCCATGAAGCACAACAAGGACCTTTTCAACTACGGCTACACGAAGGGCGTTGTGATGGTATCTCATACCACTCTCATGCCCATTCTGCGCACCGTTGCCAACCTGTGGATGATAGAAAAAAGCAACAAGGAGGCCCGGGAAATCAGCAGCCGGGCCGGCGAGATCTACAACCAGGTGTGCCTGGTGGCCGAGCGTCTGAGCAAACTCGGCAATACACTCCGTGCCGCCAGTAATCACTACAACGACACCGTCAAGGGCCTGGTTGGCAAACAGGGGCTGCACGGGAAAGTGGAGCGCTTCCAACAGCTGTCCACCAAGGCGAACAAGGAGATGACAGCACTGGAGCCAATCCACGCCGACATCGAAAACGACCGTATCGACTCCACCATCAGCCAGGAGCAGCCCGATTCAGAGCCCGCCCGATTGGCGGAAATCAAACCGATCAAGCCCGATTAGCCCCCGGAGATTTGCCTCAAAGCAGTCACGGCGGGTGTTCACCCCGTTAATCAGGAGTTCCCCTGAATCGTATTCTTGAGCGAACTCGGGAAATCTGTTCTATATTTTATAGTCCCTACTGAAATTAACCCGGATCAGGTCTCCGTCGGGGAAGGAGTATGGAAAACAATCAGGTCGCTACCAGCAGGCGTGCGATTCCGGAGCGACGGTCTTTCTCCTGGCGCACGGTAATGTTCGGCTATCTACTCTCGCGCCGACTCGCTTCTCGCAGGGCGGACCAGGGCGAACACCTGTTCGAGGATTGGCACCATCCCTGGCTGTTCTTCCTCGCTCTCGGGATCATGGTACTCAGCTGCGCTGATGCGTTTTTCACCCTGCAACTTATTTCACGGGGAATGATTGAAGCGAACCCGGTGATGGCGGCGGCAATGAGCCACGGTACGGCGGTGTTCGTTACAGTAAAGGCCGCTGTCACCGGCATCGCTATTCTCACCCTGGTATTTTTTTCCAGGGTAAACTTCCTTAATCAATTGCGAACCGGCTTGTTGCTTACGCTGTTTTTCTGCCTCTACTGTTGCCTCATCTGTTATGAGTTCGTCAGCCTGGTGGGCATGGTCTGACCAACAGGCGTTCTCCGGTACGGAATTGCCTATGGCCCTGCTCAGCCAAATGACGTTATCTTTCAGAAACTAAAGCCGGCACCACACTCGATAAGCAACTGTCCCTCGAGGCCTGCCGCACGATGTTGCTGGGCGCGCTGGTAGTCCTCGTCCCTGAGCATTTTCAGCATAACATCCGAAGACGGGTACTGGATGAGTGCCATCGCATCCCACAAGTCATCCCCGCCCCCGATCAGCAGACCTTTTACTTCACCGGAATAGAGAATGCGCACACCCCTCGGCTCCATTATTTCATGGAAAGCGTCAGCATAGAGTTGATAAGCGTCGCTACCAGACAAGTCGCAGGATCGACCGTCTTCATAAACAGCCTTCTCCTTGAACTTGAGAAGGTTCAACATGGCAATCGGTTCTCCCGTCTTGCGATCGCGGAACGCTCGCACCTGATCTCCGGTGGGCTGTAGCACGTTAAACATATGTTCTTCTCTCCATTTGCTGGGGGTGATCATTCCTGACTCCCGGTCAGGAATTCTATGGCGCAATTTGCAATACAGATTACTCGTGCCATGCTAGAGGCAAGCAGTGGACCTAGGCAAGCTCTCCCGCGTGCCCAGATCCGGAGCACCTGCGAAGGGGTTCTACACCGACTGCGATAATCCACTACAAGAAAACAATCCCTGCAAGGAGAGTCCCATGGAATTCCTGAGAACCAACGACGACCGTTTCGTCGACCTGCCGGGTTACGACTTCAGCCCCAATTACCTGCAGGTGGATGACAGTGAAGGGAGTGAATTGCGAGTGCACTACCTGGACGAGGGCCCCGGGGATGCCGACCCGGTTCTGCTGATGCACGGCGAACCCTCCTGGAGTTTCCTGTACCGCAAAATGATTCCCATACTGGTGGCAGCGGGACAACGGGTGATAGCGCCGGACCTGGTGGGTTTCGGCCGCTCGGACAAACCCAGCCAGCGATCGGACTACAGCTACCAGCGTCACGTGGACTGGATGCAATCGCTATTGGACCAGTTACAACTGGATAACATCACCCTGGTGTGCCAGGACTGGGGGGGGCTGATCGGTCTGCGCCTGGTGGCAGAGAATCCCGGTCGCTTCGCCCGGGTGGTTGCGGCCAATACCATGCTGCCCACCGGAGACCACGACCTGGGACAGGCCTTTGTGGACTGGCGAACATTTTCCCAGCAGGTGCCCGAGTTTCCCGTGGCGTCCATCGTCAATGGAGCCACCACCACGGAACTCGACCCGGAAATACAGCGCGGCTACGACGCGCCCTTCCCTGACGAATCTTACAAGGAGGGCGCCCGCCAGTTTCCCACCCTGGTACCCGCCACGCCGGAAGACCCGGCCGCCGCACCCAACCGGGCGGCCTGGGAAGTGCTGTCCCAGTGGCAGAAACCCTTTCTCACAGCCTTCAGCGATTCCGACCCGATCACAGCCGGGGTGGATGCTGATATGCAGAAGCTGATCCCCGGCTGTCAGGGGCAGGCCCACACCACCATCGAGAACGGCGGCCACTTCCTGCAGGAAGACCAGGGCGAAGCGTTAGCACAAGTGGTGGTCGACTTTATCCAGGCCAACCCCCTTTGAAAGCAGAACAGACGCGCATTAAATCCTAAAAAGAGAGGTAATCATGATCGAACTGTATACCGCTTCCACACCCAACGGCCACAAGGCCTCCTGTACCCTCGAGGAGTTGGGCCTGGCCTACAACGTTCACCCGATCCGGTTACAGGAAGGCGACCAGAAGCGCGAGGATTTCCTGGCCCTCAATCCCAATGGTCGCATACCGGTCATCGTGGACACCGACCTGGACGACCTGGTGGTATTCGAATCCGGCGCCATCATGATACACCTGGCCGAGAAAACGGGCCGCCTGCTGCCCACCGATACAAAGGGGCGTACCCGGGTAATCCAGTGGCTGATGTTCCAGATGGGGGGCGTCGGTCCCATGATGGGCCAGGCCAACGTGTTCTTCCGTTACTTTCCGGAAAAAATCCAGCCAGCTATCGACCGCTACCAGCACGAATGCCGGCGCCTGTTCGAGGTGCTGGACCGGCGCCTGGGTGAAAGTGAGTGGCTGGCGGACGATTATTCCATCGCCGATATCGCCAACTGGTGCTGGGTTCGCACCTACAAGTGGTCCGGTGTCTCCCGGGACGGGCTGGAAAACCTTGACCGCTGGCTCAACGTGATGAAGGAGAAACCCGGCCTGCAGAAGGGGGTGCAGGTCCCCGAGTCACTGGACAGCGTGCTCGAGGACGACGACGCGGCGAAAGAATTTACCGACAACGCCCAGAAAATGCTACAGACCTGAAACGAAAGACATTGTTGCGGCAGATAACAACTGCACAGTTGGTTCTCACGATAAATTAATAACTAATTGTGTTAACTGCCGCTTTACCACGTAGCGGTGAGAGACAAAATCCATGCGATTCTCACCCTATCTATACCAATCCGGAAATTCTCAGGCTTTTTGGTATAGGGGCCTAGTATCAATGTGTTGCACCGGGC
>JAACFI010000379.1 GCA_009937575.1 Haliea sp. | reverse complement strand
GCGTCTTCGGGAAGGCGCCCGGCCATTTCTTCAATCAGTGGCCCTTTCTCCGGGCCGATATTCATCAGCCAGCGAACCTCAGTTGCGAAGCGGTCGATGGTGTGCAGCACGTCCCGCGGATCACCCTGGCGCGCGTGTTCGGCCACGTACTGCGCCACCTGGACCGTACGTGGCGGTGCACCTTTGATCTTGTCGACCGTGTTCTGGATGGTGTTCTTGAGGGTGAAGCCCAGAGCCGAGGGCTTGAGAAATCGCCAGAGTTGCATGATCAGGATCCCGGATTATTGCCAGGCGGCTCAGGACGTCGTCCTTCTCGCATGGTCAGGTTGAAATTCTGTCATAAGTCTTGTCGCCAGATCACGGGAAAGACCGTGTCGTCACCGGGGTAATCCCCGGGCTTCAGGCTCACGTGCTCCTCGGATACGATCGGGTCGGTCCCGGCATGCGGCCACCACACGGCATCGTCACCCAGCCAGCGCGTGGAAAGCGCGGCACGGCGTCGGCTGGAGGAGCCATTGCCCGGCGCGCCGTGTAGGGTCCAGGCGGAGAAAATGACCGCGTCCCCCGGTTGTACGTCATAGCCCAGTATGTCAAAGGCATCCCGGTTAGCCTCGATATCGGGTACCGGCGTCCCCTGAGCTTCCTCCGCCCAGGCGTTCGGGTGGTCCTCTCTGGCATTGAACACTTCCGGGCGGTAGTAGTTGCCATCCAGGTGCGAACCGCGAATGAACTCCATGGCGCTTTCTGCCACCGTGGTTTCCGTAAGCGCGAGCCAGATCGAGCATACCTGATAGCCCTTGAAGGGCCAGTAGGGGATATCCTGGTGCCAGGGTGTGGCCGCGGTGGTTTCCGGTTCCTTGACCAGCAGGTGGTCGAAGTAAAAACGGACTGTTTCGCTGCCCATGGCCTGTCCGGCCAGGCCGGCGCAGCCGGACTGGAAGATATAATCGCGGATAGTCGCATTGTGCTGCCACATGTAACGCTGGGTAAACATGCGGTTGCGTTCCGCCCCGGGATTGCCGTCATTGGCCCATTCCCCGGGAGCGGTGAGCGTTTCGTCCACCAGATGCAGCAGCCTTTCTACCCAGTGGGATTCTACCGCCGCGGGCAGGAAAGCGACGCCGTCGGTTTGAAAGTCAGAAATTTCCTGTTCGGTCAGTTGCCGCATGTTCTATCGTTACTCCTGCAACCTGTCGTCGATTGGCAGCCAGACACTGTCTGAGTGTAAGAATAGCAGAATGCGGTAATTGCAGGTTTTACTGAAAGCGCTCCGCAAGGAAGTTGACGAACAGGCTGATCTCGGTAGCGCGGCTGAAACTGCCGTGTCAGGCGACCCGCTCAGTGACTATACTTTCCCAGCGATGTTTTGCCATTTCTAGGTTCTTTTCCTGATTGTTTCTATACTGCAACAGAGATGTGTTAAGTACACTATTTATCTTCTAACCAGCAACTATTTAAATACATCGATCGACCTACTACCGATTCGAGAGGACAGAAACCATGAAAACGCGAGCAGCAGTGGCCTTTGAGGCAGGCAAACCCCTGGAAATCGTCGAAGTCGACCTGGAGGGGCCGCGCCAGGGGGAAGTGCTGGTAGAAATCAAGGCCACCGGGATCTGCCATACGGATGCTTTCACCCTGTCCGGGGATGACCCGGAGGGCGCATTTCCGGCCATACTCGGCCATGAGGGGGCGGGTATCGTGGTGGAAGTCGGCCCAGGTGTCACCAGCGTCAAGCCCGGGGACCATGTGATCCCCCTTTACACCCCGGAGTGCCGCGAGTGCGATTTCTGCCTTAACCCGAAGACCAACCTGTGCCAGTCCATTCGGGAAACCCAGGGGCAGGGCGTTATGCCGGACGGCAGCAGTCGCTTTTCCCTGGACGGAAAGCCCCTCCTGCACTACATGGGCTGCTCCACTTTTTCCAACTTCACGGTGTTGCCGGAAATTGCCGTGGCCAGGGTGCGCGAGGACGCGCCCTTCGACAAGATCTGTTACATCGGCTGCGGCGTGACCACCGGGATCGGTGCAGTGGCCTTCACCATGGGTGTGGAAGCCGGTTCCACGGTGGCGGTATTCGGCCTCGGTGGAATTGGCCTCAACGTGATCCAGGGAGCGAAGCTGGTGGGTGCCACCCGCATCATCGGTGTCGACCTGAACGCGGACAAGGCGTCCCTGGGCACCAGGTTCGGCATGACCGACTTCGTCAATCCCTCCGAGGTGGATGACGTGGTGCAGCACCTGATCGACATGACCGGCGGCGGTGTGGATTACAGCTTCGAGTGTATCGGCAACGTTAACGTCATGCGCCAGGCGCTGGAGTGCTGTCACAAGGGCTGGGGCGAGAGCTGCATTATCGGCGTGGCGGGTGCCGGGCAGGAAATCGCCACCCGACCGTTCCAGCTGGTCACCGGCCGGTCCTGGCGCGGTACCGCTTTCGGTGGCGCCCGTGGACGCACCGATGTGCCGAAGATCGTTGACTGGTACATGGATGGCAAGATCAATATCGATGACCTGATCACCCATACCATGCCCCTGGAGGATATCAACAAGGCCTTCGACCTGATGCATGCCGGCGAGAGTATTCGCTCGGTGGTGCAGTACTAGAGCGCGGGAGTCAGTGATGGAACAGATTGGCGCCAACCGCTGTTTCGGTGGTCAGCAACTGCGTTTTTTCCACGCCTCGCAGGCATTGGGTTGTGATATGACGTTCTCCATCTACCTGCCGCCCCAGGCCGAGGAGGGCGTGGTACCGGTGCTGTACTGGTTGTCCGGGCTTACCTGCACCGACGAAAACTTTGTCACCAAGGCCGGCGCCCAGCGCTATGCCGCGGAGCACGGTATCGCCGTCGTGGCCCCGGACACCAGCCCGCGTGGTGAGGGGGTGCCGGACGATCCCGAAGCGGCCTATGATTTCGGATTGGGTGCAGGTTTCTATGTCAATGCCACCCGGGCGCCCTGGAGCGAGCACTATCGCATGTACGATTACGTCACGCGGGAACTGCCCGAGCTGGTAGAGGCGGATTTCCCGGTGGATGCGACGCGTGTCGGTATCTCCGGGCATTCCATGGGGGGGCACGGTGCGCTGACTATTGCTTTGAAAAATCCCGGTCGCTTCAAGTCCGTGTCGGCCTTCTCGCCGATCTGCTCACCGATGAATTGCCCCTGGGGTGAGAAGGCCCTGGGTAACTACCTGGGTGAGGATCGGGAGGCCTGGCTGGATTACGACAGCTGTGCCCTGGTGGCGGCGGCCTCGGAACAACTGCCCGTACTGGTGGACCAGGGCGATGCAGACGACTTCCTGCAGGAGCAGTTACACACCCACCTGCTGCAGGAGGCATGTGGGCTGGCGGATTACCCGATCACGATTCGTATGCAGGAAGGGTATGACCACAGTTACTTTTTTATTGCGTCGTTTATTGGGGAGCATTTGGCGTTTCATGCTGGGCACCTGTAATCAGATATCGTAATGGTACGCAGTGCGCACCCTACCCTGGATCGGAGTAACCGTAGGGTGCGCACCGCGCACCATGGATATCGGGTAATATACAATCCACGTAGTGCGCACCGCGCACCATGGATATCGGGTAGTATACAATCCACGTAGGGTGCGCTTCGCGCGCCATCGGGAGAGGCAATCTTGCAACCTGATAACCCCATCACCAACCTGCTGGGCCAATACCGCGACATCCCCGGTGGCCTGCTGCCCCTGCTGCACGCCATCCAGCGAGAAGTCGGCTACATCCCCCCGGACCGGGTCCCCGCCATCGCCCACGCGATGAACCTCTCCCGCGCCGAGGTGCACGGTGTCATCAGCGCCTACCACGATTTCCGCACCGAACCCGCCGGGCGTCACACACTGCAGATCTGCCGGGCCGAGGCCTGCCAGGCGATGGGCTCCCGGGCGCTGGAAGACCACGCCAAACAATCGCTGGGTGTTGATTTCGGCGACACCACTGCCGATGGCGCTATCACGCTGGAGCGGGTGTACTGCCTTGGCAACTGCGCCTGTTCCCCCTCGGTGCGCATCGATGACTCTGTGCATGCCCGGGTGGACCCAGCGCGGCTGGACGCCTTGCTGGCCGAACTGGGGGAGGCCGGATGATGCGTATCTTCGTTCCCCGGGATACCACGGCCATCGCCCTGGGTGCCGACCAGGTCGCAGCGGCATTGCAGTCGCAAGCCGCCCGCCGCAG
>JAACFI010000378.1 GCA_009937575.1 Haliea sp. | reverse complement strand
TCCTTTAGCACCAACCCCGGTCATAATTGAGGGTGTCGGTACAATTGCTCGCAGAATAAAAAAAGTACAGGAAGTTTGTGACAGCTTGCTAAAGATGATAAAGGAAATTGAATTGAAGAGAATCTACTTCATCACGAACAACATACTCACCACGAAGTTCTATTTTATCATTTGTAGCGTAACTCACACCCGCGCCAATCATCAGACCATTATCGTCACCAATATCTATGCCTAAACGTGCCAACCAACCCAATTTTTCGCTAATAATCCCATCAACGACATAAGTTCCCCAGATTCCGGTACTATCACTCGGAAAGCCATAATCCATAAAGCCAAATTCAACCGAGCTTTTTACACCCTCCATCACGTTAATCTGATTTAAGTCGTAAGCCGCAAAAAACTGGAAGCCAGTTTCATCAATCCCACTAACTGAGTTACTAGAAATGCCAGTACCGATCGAAAACATGCCTTTATCCAGCAAAGGTTCGCCTTCATCAGCAAATACCGACGTAACATAGACGCCAGATAGTAAAGCGAAACATAAAACTGTCAGGTAATTGGAGATATTACGCATCATTTTAAATTCCCAGTTATTGGATTAGTTGATATTCCGAGGCATCTTAAGCGCAGTCAGTCAGGCAATCAAGGTGCATCTATACCGAGATTGATATAATTAATTTGGTATATGAGGAGCAAATGCTCCAGCAAACAAGCTCACTACCCTCTCCATTTCCACTCAGTATATAGATTAGGGATAATTAAACTAGTCGAACGGCTGCTCAGGGAACCTTTGAAACTAATCCGATAGAATCACGAACGGCAGCAATTGAGAATCACCGGTTTTCTCGATAGCAATGGGATGGACTCCTCCTCATCTATCGGCATCTATGTGCCAAACTGAGAATGTAGTTTTCAGTTAACGATAATGAGGAGTCCGAGATGAAGATTAATCGAGTTGGTGTTGATTTGGCAAAGACTGTTTTTCAATTACACGGAGCTGACCACAAAGGGCATGCCGTGTGGAAACGTCAGTTATCCAGAAGCCAATGGCTCAAGGTATTATATGAAACAGTTGAACCCGGAACACCTGTCGGCATGGAAGCCTGTACTGGTGCCCATCACTGGGCCAGACAGTTAACGCTGAGAGGTTACCCGGTAACAATCATCCCTCCTCAGTTTGTCAAGCCATTCGTGAAAAGCAATAAAAATGATGCCAATGATGCACAGGCGATCTGCGAAGCGATGGGAAGACCCAATATGCACCCGGTTCGAGTGAAAACTGTTGAACAGCAAGATATCCAGGCGATTCACCGTGTACGGGAAGAAATAAAGAGCCATCGCATTGCCAAGGCCAACCAGATCAGAGGACTGGTATCTGAATACGGATTAGTGGCACCACAACAGCTGCCTTCATTACGCAGAGCGATCCCCGATTGGCTGGAAGATGCTGACAATGGCCTCAGCTTTTTATTCAGGCAGCTACTACAAGGGCTATGGGGCGACTTGCATGTGCTGGACCAGCGAATGGCCGAGCTAGACAATCAGATAGGTGTTATGGCACAACAAGATCCAGTCGCTAAACGCTTACAGCAGTTACGGGGTATTGGTCCGTTGATTGCAACTGCCCTGATTGCCACGGTAGGTGATGCCAGGCAGTATCGTAAAGGCAGGGATATGGCCGCAGCCATTGGTTTAACGCCGAGGCAACATAGCTCTGGCGGTAAAGACAGATTGCTCGGAATCAGCAAACGAGGTGATGCATACCTTAGATGTTTACTGGTTCATGGTGCTCGTTCTGCGGTACGTACTGCAAAGGACAAGGATGACCGGCTAAGTCGCTGGATAGCCAGTCTGCAAACCCGGCGTCACACCAATGTAGTAGCCGTGGCGATGGCCAACAAGATCGCGAGAATGGCCTGGGCGATGATCACTAAAGGTGCTGATTATGATCCAGACTTTAATCCTGCAATAGCAGGCTGAGTTGTGTAATGGCAAACAGGTCGAACCGGCGCAGATAAAACCCGAGAATGACTGAGTGTGTAACAACACGTGATAGCAATAGGGAATCAGCGCGCGAACAACCCATTATGGCCCGGCATCAGCGTATGCCACCTGAAGAGGCCGGATATACGTATGCAGTCGAACCAGCTGCCATTGACAGATTACTAGCAAACGAGGAGGAGTCCATATACAGTCGTTCAAGTTAAAGCACCATTAGGCTACTTCCGGCCAGTTTCGGACGCCTGACAGTAGATAATATATTATTGGGTCACTTATCTTTTCATCTGGCGCCAGGCTCATTCCACGCCCGCCAGCACGGATTCCAGACGACTACGCAACTCCCGTTCGTCTGCCGGTATGCTTGTGACCTGCAGCGGCTGACCATCCTGCCTCAGGAACACCGCCTGACCATCGACCAGCTGATAGCGACTGGCAAACGCGCGCCCCTGCGGAGTTCCCAAATCGGCCACCACAAAATCAAGCCGCGAATCGTAGTCGCTCCTGACCTGGCGCAGGCGATTAAGCGCGTCTCCGCCGGTAGGCGAAAAGTTCTCGTAGGCCAGAACCAGAACCGGCTTGCCCTTGCCAATGACAGAAAGATCGGTGCTAATGGGTTTGCCGAGACCCATTGTCAAAAGGTAGCCCAGTGCAACCAGGGCCACGAGGGATGCGGCGATCACCGCAATCCTTTTAGTCATCATCATGCAGTCTCCGTCGTAAAATGCGGCTGGCCAAATTTCAACATCCAACGTCTGATAACGTATTTTGACTCGGGATTCGCCACGATATTCCACGATAAGAGTGAGGAGACCCGTCGGCAATGGCCGCTGCGGAGTATGCAGCTGCTTCAATAACTGTATTTGCTGTAGTCATATTATTGGAAATCGAGTTTGTAAGGTGCGCGTGAAACACATAACCGTCGCATGCAGCCGGACTTGTAATCCGCTACGCGCTTTGCAAGCCGCTAATGCGAGGCGCTATGTTGCTATAGAAATAATGTAGCGGGTAAGCTTATTCAGGGGACAGTATACTTAATTTCGAAATCAGCCTCTAAATATACGTTAGATTTACTGTCCCCGGAATTGCCTCGAATCCTCTAAAGCTGCCGCTCAGATCAGAATGATCAGCAGCGAACTTCGGCCACTTTCGGACGCCCGACTCTATTCCATTTACACTAAAACGTTGTGTTGTATGTGATAGTATTTTGGGGATAAAAAATCCATTCGGGCTATCAATGGCAAGGGATCGTCTATCGGGCAAACTAGCTGTGATCCTGCATGCAGATGTCGCAGGCTCGACCGAGTTGGTTCAGCAGGATAAGGAATTAGCTCACGAACGTATTCAGGATAGTTTTCGGCGTTTTCACGACACCATCGAAAAATATCAGGGCCATGTCCTTGAGCTTCGCGGTGATGCGCTATTGGCAAAGTTCGAGCATGCCGTAGACGCCGTATCAGCCGCACTTTCGTTCCAGGTCAACCACTCTTGCTACAACTCGGAAGTTAATGACGATCTCCACCCAACGATTCGGGTCGGTATTGCGATGGGAGAGGTTGTTATTGCGGACGATACCGTGACGGGCACAGGTGTGGTGCAAGCCCAGCGTGTAGAACAACTGGCAGCCCCAGGTGGTGTTTGCATCACGGCGGCAATTCAGGAAGATATTCCAAAGCGCATGCCGGTTGATCTCGAGAACCTGGGTGAAAAATCGCTGAAAGGATTTGAATATCCGGTGCGGGTTTTTCGAGCTGAAATAAGGCCCGGTGAGTCGATTCCGCCGCCCCAGGAGGTTAGCCAGGCCAAAGCATCTCCAAAGACGCCAAAACTGGTAGTAGGGATTATCGTTATAGCGCTGGTTATAGTCGGTGGAGCCGTCTACTGGTTTAAGACACAAGTGCCACGGGAAGAATCGGCCTCCATAGAGAGCATGGCCTACCCATTGCCCGACAAGCCTTCGATCGTGGTGTTGCCTTTTACCAACATGAGTGACGACCCAAAACAAGAGTATTTTGTCGACGGTATGACGGAAGACCTGATCACAGACCTCTCCAAGATTTCAGGTCTTTTTGTTATCGCCCGAAACTCGGCTTTCTCGTACAAAGGACAGCAAGTGAAGGTTCGACAGGTTGCCGAAGAACTGGGCGTGAAATATGTGATGGAAGGCAGCGTTCGCCGTGCAGGTGATGAAGTACGGATCAATGCCCAATTAATTGATGCGATTACGGGTGGCCATATCTGGGCGGAACGTTACGACGGATCACTCGAGGATGTCTTCGCCATGCAGGATGAGGTGACTCGGGAAATCGTAAATGCGCTGGAAATACATCTTACGCCGGCGGAAGAAACCACTCGAACCACCGTTACTACGAGCGACCCTCAAGCCCACGATGCATTTTTGAAGGGATGGCAACACTACCGCAAACACACACCGGACGACTTTGCCAAGGCCGTACCGCTTCTGAAACTTGCGATTGAACTGGACCCGAATCACGCTCGTGCCCGCGCAGCCCTGGCCGCCGTCTATTGGGAGAGTTTTCGAAATTACTGGCATGTCCACAGTCTCGGGCTGTCGTGGGAAGAATGGGTTCCAATAATGGCTCGGTACCAACAAGAAGCGATGAAGACGCCTACCGCACTCGCTCACCAGGTAGCCTCGGACATGGCGGTCAGGCGGCTTGCCTCCTTAAGCGAAACCGCGCTCGTGGAGGCTGAGCAGGCCATCGCGCTCGACGGTAACAATCCTGCGGGTTACCTGGCGAAAGCCAATGCTTTACTTAAAGTCGGGAAAGCGGCTGAGGCACTGGAGAACGTTCATACAGCCATGCGGCTTGATCCCCATTATCCAGCCTCTTACCTCTCCCCGCTAGCCTCAGCCCAGTTAAGCCTGGGCCGGTTTCAGGATGCCGCAGTGACACTCACCAGGGCCGCCGATCGCTCTCCAAGTGACGATTGGATATTCGTGCTGTTAGGGGCCGCCTACGGCCATCTGGGCCAGGAGCAGGATGCGATGCTGGCGGTGAATAAGGCCAACGAATTGAGATCCAATATCGGTTCCAGTGAGTTGACACTGAATGCACTCGGTGATGACTATCGGTGGGTTGGTGATCTCAAACCTTTGAGAGAGGGTCTCGTAAAAGCTGGAGTAAAGTCCGACACAAACTGGCTTGGTCTAGTGACACGAAAGTCCGACAAATACGTGGTTGAAGGGGCGACAACCATTGACGCCACCTCCGCTAAGTCACTCTATGACCAAGATGTCCCTTTCATCGACACAGGTAATGATTTTCGCAAGGGCCACATACCTGGCGCCCACCACCATCTATGGTATTTTGGCGGACCGACCTTCAATGAAATTGTGCTATCACGGACCTTTGAGAAGTCGAACGCGTTGGTGATATATGGTCCAATGAGAAACATCGATGAATTTATTTACCCGGCATATGCCAGTGCTATGGCGGTCTCTTGGGGGTTCAAGAAAGTCTACTACTTTGCGGATGGACTTCCGGCCTGGAAGGCAGCAGGGTTTCCGATTGAGATAGGCAAACAAGCCGATCGATAGCTTGTAGACCGGGAGCGGAGGTTATTTATTTGTTCCCCAAAGGTCGGTTTCGGGTCGCTAGTCGCCGCCTGAAATTGAATTCCGAGGGTTTGCTTTCTCCATAGGAGACGCTCATTCGCGTATGCCGAACTTCGTAGTTCGGCCAGAAACGGACACTTACGATCTCCGGCCGAGTTGTGCAATTCCCCAGGCGCGAGGAACATGTGCGTCGAAAAAATGTACAATCACCTCACTATATCGAATGAGGAGATCACAGGACTTGGCTTCGATCCCACTTGCAATGCACCGGTTCAAGGATAGCGATGACATTGAGTATTATTTTCAGCGTGAGCTAGACAAATTTCCACGCCTAATCGTCGAAAACCAAGAACACCCGATATTTGCCGAATTTGGCGCTCTAATGATTCGACCTAAAGACGAATCGAAGAACAAACTGACCCATTTGGTTTTTCCTGAAACACTGCTTGCATTGCCCAATGTCGAAGATTCGTTTAGAGGATTTTCTGCTCGAACTTTTCCACAAGCGATGCTTATGGCGGGTAACGACAATGGTTTATATGTTAAGTTAACTGCGGACAGGATAACGGAAGAAGGATTCATTCGGAGAGAAGAGTTGATC
>JAACFI010000377.1 GCA_009937575.1 Haliea sp. | reverse complement strand
AACTCGGCTTCGGTGATTACGATGCCTACGAAGTGGGCGCCATGTACAACGCATCGCTCAGCAACAGCGTGGCAGCCAGGGTGGCCGTCAAATACGCCGATCGGGACGGCTATGGCGACAATACTTTCGATGGTCAAGAATTTGGTGCACGGGATGATCTCGTGGCCCGCGGCAAAGTGCTGTTTGATCTCAACGAACAGCTTTCGATGCTGGTGACCGCTGATTATTCTGAGATTAATGCCGAAGGCAATGCCGTTGAATTATTGAATTCAACAAATACCCCCACGTTCGAGGCAAGGACGACGGCACTGTATGGCTCCTCGCCAGCGACAAAAGACTCCTACGACTGGAAAATACATCAGATTCATCGCGATGATTTTAATGATGAGCAGCAGGGTTTGTCTCTTGATATCAACTACGAATTTGGCAATGGCTTGGCACTGCGTTCGATAACCGCTTATCGCGACTGGGAGGCCGAGAACGCGAACCAGGATGTACGCTATCCAGTCGATCTTCTGCCCAACACTACCAACTATGACACCGATACCATTTCCCAGGAGTTCCATTTGATGTCACCGGGCGGCGAAACCGTGGATTGGCTGGCCGGACTGTACTACTACCAGGAAGACTACGATATTGACGAGTCGCGGGATGCCGGTGACAGCTTCTGTGATCCTACTATCGCCGCAGTGGGCGGTGCGGGCTTTGCCAGCGTTTGTCTGGCCGCTCCGCAGGATGGCGTGGCAGTCGTCACCTTCAGCCAGGAACTGGAGAGTATCGCCGTTTTCGGACAGGCCACCTGGAACATCAACGACGCATGGAACACCACCCTGGGCCTGCGCTGGACCGATGACCAGAAAGATGGCGATTTCGTCAGCGAGGTCAATAACCCTGCCGCGGGCTTGTTTCGAGCGGAGGAGAGCGTTCTGGGCATGGATCGTGACGACTCCAAAACCACCGGATTTGCCAACGTCAACTGGTATGTAACCGAGGACATAATGCTCTTTGCAACGTTGTCGAGTGGTTACAAGTCCGGCGGCTTCAACTCGCAGGGAGGGCGGCAAGCCCTGGAGGAGGAACGTCGAATTTTCGGTCCCGAGGAAACAACAAACTACGAACTGGGGGTTAAGAGTACCCTGTTCGATGGTTCCATGACGGCCAACGCAACGCTATATCGCATGGACGTCGACGATTTTCAGGATAGGCAATTTGATGGTCTGTCCTTCGTGGTATTAAACGCCGGTGAACTGCGGCAGCAGGGTGTCGAGGCCGACATCAACTGGGCACCGATCGAACCACTGCGGATTGTCGCCGGCATCAGTTATCTGGATTCCGAGTACCTGGACTTCGAGGGTGCCCCGCCACTGCCAGGTGGCGAGCCGCAAGACCTCGAGGGCGAACGCCGGAATTATTCACCCGAGTGGCAGACCTCCATCGCGGCCGATTGGACGCAAGCCTTTGGTGAAGGCATGGAGTGGTTTGTCGGTGGTAGCTGGAGTTGGATCGACGAACAGAATGTCGGGACCTCATCCAATAACAATCCGCAGGCGCTACAGGATTCCTACTCAATCGTTAATGCGCGCGTGGGACTGCGTTCGGCCGCGGGGGATTGGGATATTACCCTGTTTGGTAATAACCTCACCGAGGAGGACTATTGCCAGACAATCTTTGACCAGGGCTTCGGGGGACCGCTGGGAGCGGTGGATAGCGAGAATAACACCTCGGTGCAGCGCTGTGTCCTGGGGGCCCCACGCACCTGGAATCTTAAAGCGGCCTATTATTTCTAGGGCGGTTTAATCGGCCCGGGCCTATCTCTGCTGACTTGAGGTCTTGAAATTGGTGTGCCACCTCTCCGGGCAGTCTGTCAGCGCTGACGATTATTTACTAGGAAGATTGCTATGAAACATGTTTGGAAGGGTCTTATCTCAGCCCTGTTGGCGGTGACGCTTGGCTACGCCGCAGGAGCTTACCCCCAAGTAGCCGCCGACGAAGCTGCCCTGGAGGAGTGGGCCTATTCCCTTGGGCTGCAGGCCTACGTGTTTGGCCTGCCGCTGATTGTGCACGAAAGGGAGTATGCATTGCGTACGGATGCGGCGAAGATTGAGCGCATTCGCGACAAATGTCCTTGCGCCATGATCAATGAAATGGGGCACAAGGAACATCTGACAACGGCTGCTGATGTCATGCCGTACACGCCCAATAATGACACGGTCTACAGCGGTGCAGTGATAGACGCAACCGACGAGCCCGTGATTCTTTCACTTCCGGACAACGAGGATCGCTACTGGTCGGTGCAGGTGGCAGACCCCTACACGGAAAACACCTTTTACCTGGGGTCGAGGGCCTCAGGCGGCAAGGGGGGGCACTATGCGTTTGTCGCCCCTGGCTGGGGGGGGCAATTGCCCGAGGGGGTGACGCCGCATCTCATGGACTACTCCTCTGCCTTCGTCGGAGTGCGGTTCGGATTTACGTCAGAGGACAGCGAGGATCTTGCGCTGGTCAATACGCTACAGAGGCAAGTGGTGATCACGTCACTCAGCAATTTTTGGCAGGGCAAAACAGGCCAGGCGCCCCTGCCATCATCCGCGAGAAATCGGGGAATCGCATCCGGCGAGTTTGGTTTTTTTCATACGATGGCATCGCAATTGGGGCGCTATCCACCAGCTACCGTCCACCGCAGCACAGTAGCGCAGTTCGAATTGATCGGCCTCGTGCCGGGCCAACCCTTTGAACCCGACAAACTGGCGGAGCCGATCAGGCGTGGTCTTTTGCGCGCCCTTGAGCAGGGCCCGGCTGTGATGAACTGGAAATTCCTGAATCGCGGCACGCGTTACAGCGGTTGGGACAAGCTCCCGGAAGGCAGATACGGCTACAGTTATTTCGCGCGGGCGGCCGGGGCAATAGTGGGCCTGCTAGTGCACGACAGTGAAGAGGCCGTGTATTTAGGTACTTTCCAGGACGCAGATGGTGAATTGCTGGACGGCAGCAAGGCTTATAGAATCCACTTTGACGCAGACGAACTACCACCTGTACAAGACAAAGGCTTCTGGTCCCTCACCATGTACGGCACCGATTTTCAATTGGTAAAGAATGGCATCGATCGTTTTTCCATTGGCGACCGCACTCGAGGTCTTGGGTTCAACGAAGATGGTTCGCTGGATCTCTACATCCAGAGCACACCTCCAGAGGGGCGCGAGTCCAACTGGCTGCCCTCCCCGGCCAGCGGTATGTTCCGGGTTGTGTACAGGATCTACCTGCCACTGGAGCAGGCCCGCGATCCCGACACGCTAGAGAAGCACCTGCCGAAGCTGGAAGCCGTAGAGTGATGTCGGGCACTACGCTGCAGTAACTCTCTGTACAGGGTGAAACTCTACTGCTGAACGCGATCAAAAACTTGTATTGGGTGCAGTCTACGAGTGGGAACACAAAGAACCCCTGCGTATGTACATGACCCAACCCACGAGGTAGGGGCAAGCTATTGACTAAAGTTGGGCCGAAACGGCTGGACCAGCCGGCGTGTGGCCGCTTACCTGCTATCACTGGAATTCCCCCCCTAAAGCCACATTGCCATAATTTCCAAAAACTGCGCTCATTTCATTAGGACGAAGTAGACCCTGTTGTAGCGGTCACGGATTGAGCGGAGGGCATCGAGTTCGGGATCATTCAGGGAGAAATAGTATCGCTTTTGCTCGAAAGAGAGCTTCGGTGCGCCGTACAGATCCTGGATATCAGAATCCAGGAGAATGGTACGGCGTTTGCTTTTCAGGCTCATTCGGGAATCCAAAACGCCCGATCTTGGCCTAATCGGCTGAAACCCAGCCAATTCAGGGGAAAATCAGAAAGTAAGGCGCTCCTGTAAGCCTTGCCAGGCCTGGGTTTCAGGGCAAAGTGTTATTTGCGGCGGGGATGTCCCTAGTACCCCAACTTCGGCCGCCCCGCTTTGACTTGGGTCTGATCGCTTAAGTCTGCGTAGAAAAAGTCGATGCCATCTAAGAGTTCTTTCGAGAACTCTTCAAACTCGGTTATCACTTCTTCTTTCCGTGATTCTGAGCGAATAATCAGACCGATTTTGTTTCCAGGAACCAGAAGTTCTTTGGTTACCCCAAGCCCCACGCCTGTATGGCCGCCAGTGATTAGAACGTACATGTCAGTCATAGTATTATTTGCTACTTCTAGGTTGGATCGGAGAATTTGGGCGCTCGCCTCT
>JAACFI010000076.1 GCA_009937575.1 Haliea sp. | reverse complement strand
ACAGACCACGGTTTTGAAAAACCGTGGTCTGTCCCCTATTTAGGGAATGATGGCTGACAGGAGGGGCTCGCATTCTGCGCGGGTGGGCGCCGGCAGGGTTACGAATAAACGGTCGGCCCCTTCCGTCAACAGTTGATCGACTCGCGAGCGGCATTCGCCCGGCGTGCCGACAATGCTGATGCTTTGTGCCAGTCGGTCAGATACCGCAGCGCTGGCCCGCTCGGCGCCTCCTTCGCGGTAGGCGGCCTGTATTTCCGCCACATCCTCAGCGTAGCCGAGCGCGGCCGCGGCCCTGGCATAGGGGCTGTTGTCCTGGCCGTAGTACATGGCAATACCAAACTTCGCCAAGGGTAATACCTGTGCCGGGTCCTCGTGGGCCAGCAGCTGGAAGGTGGGAGCCACGGTGACCTCATCGGCGCCGCGATTACTGGCTGTCGCCGCCAGGGCCAGTTTTTCCCGGCCCCAGCGGATGCATTCCGCAGGCAGGTTGGCGGGAATCCAGCCATCGGCCAGCTCACCGCAGACCTGCAGACCCCTATCCAGTAGCGCGCCATTCCAGATGGGGATCCGCTCCCGTAAAGGTTCGAAGGACAGTTTTACACCGCCCGCGCGAAATATCTCGCCCTCGAAAGGTGAGCGGTCCCGGGACCAGATCCTGTGGCACAGGGCAATGACTTCACGGGTACGGGCCAGCGGTGCCTTGAACTCAAGCCCGTGCCACCCCTCCACCAGGTTGGGCGTACTGCCGCCCAGACCAAGTATGAAGCGACCCCCGGAAAGCTCGTCCAGTGTCGCGGCGGTAGAGGCCAGCACCGCCGGCGAGCGGGAGAACACGTTGGCGATGCCGAAGCACACGTTGATATTCTCGGTGGCCGCCAGCAGGCGATCGCACAGGCTGACGCCATCCCGACCGAAGGATTCGGGGATCATCAGGCAGTCATAACCGAGTTCATCGGCCAACCGGGCGATATCCAGGGCCTGGTCCCAGCTGGTCATACGATCCCAGATGCCCAGGTTAAGACCCAGCGGAATACGTTGCTTGCCTTGTCTATCTTCACTCATGACTTATGCCCTCGCCTGGCCCGGATCGTCGGATTCTACACTTCAATCGAATGCTCAAACAGCCGCGCTGGGCCGGTCCGCGATACGCGCCTGCCATTCCAGGCTCGCACTGTGTACAGGCGGGATCGGCATGCCCACTTGCGTGGCGAACCCGGTGATCACGAAGGCAGAGATATCCGCCAGTGAAAACTGATTGATCGCCAGATATTGCCGGTCCTGCAGTTGCTGCTCCAGCCGATCGTGGAAAATCTTCACCCGCGCCTTGCCGCGGGCCGCCAGTTCCGGAATCTGCTCGAAATCATCGGGTCCCGGCAGCGCGCGACCGGCCATTTTGGGGTGGCTGTTGCGCAGCACGTCGGCCACGGGCAGCGCGCACTGCTGATCGACGATGGTATTCCACATCATCACCTGGGCCCGCTCTTCCGCGGTACTCCCCATGAGTGCCGGTTCCGGGTGGACGGCTTCCAGGTACGTGGCGATGGCGATATTTTCGGTGAGGGTTACGCCGTTGTCGGTCACCAGTACCGGCACGGTGGCCAGCGGGTTGACCGCTAGGAACTCCTGCGATAGCTGTTCGCCCTTGCCCAGGTCGACCTGTCGTGTCTCAATGTCCAGTCCCTTCTCGGCGATAAACATGCGCGCGCGGCGTGGGCTTGGTGCAGTGGTGCAATCATAAAAAATCATCGTCAATCCTCCTCTCCTGGTAATTTGTTCAACCTGCCTGTCCAAAGACCACCTTGTGGATCTCCGGATTTTCCTGCGGTTTGATACGTGCTTCCTCGAATCGGCCCCGCCCCTCTCGCAGCTTTGGTCGCTCCTTCAGCTCATCCAGCCATCGGCTTAACCCCGGCCGGTCCTCTAGCGTCTGCTCCATACCCCGCCAGAGCGATACCCAGGGCCAGATCGCCATATCGGCGATGGAGTAGAAATCTCCCGCGACGTAGCGGTTGTGCCGCAACCTGTCGTCAAGCACGCCGAACAGACGGCTGATCTCGTTGCGATAGCGATCTTTGGCATAGGGCAGGTCGTTCGGCGGCTCCATCGAAGGCGCGTACTTGAGAAAATGGAACGCCTGGCCGGCCATCGGTCCGAGCCCGCCCATCTGCCACATCAGCCATTCATCCACCGCAATGCGCTGCCTTTCGGTCTCGCCGTAAAACTTGCCACTCTTGCGGGCCAGGTACTGGAGGATGGCACCCGATTCGAAGATCGAGACGGGTTTTCCGTCCGGCCCGCTGGGATCGACGATTGCCGGCATGCGGCGATTGGGTGACAGGGCGGTGAATTCCTCGCTGAACTGCTCGCCCTCGGCAAGATTGACTAATCGAATCTCGTAGGGCAAATCCATCTCTTCCAGCGCGATGGTTATTTTCCAGCCGTTCGGTGTCGGCCAGTAGTACAACAGGATATTTTCGTTCACATAAACCTCTCGATTTGTCAGGAAACCAGTGATTCAGGGTCGATCGTCATCCCGCCAGTCAATACCTGGCCACCATCCAGGCGAACGATCTCGCCGGTCATATAGGCGGCGGCTTCGGAAGCGAGGAAGATCGCCATGTTGGCAATGTCTTCAGTGGTGCCACAGCGTCCCATTGGTACGCTGTCCATCAGGGTCCGGCGCAACGCCGGCGTGCCGGAGAACTTCTTCACCCCCTCAGTGCCGTCGATGGGGCCCGGCACGATGGCGTTCACGCGGATACCGTGGGAGCCCCACTCGAAGGCCAGCGACTGGGTGAGCATATTGACACCTGCCTTTGCCGCGCAGGCGTGTGCCTGCCCCCAGTAGGGAACGGATGCCTGCGGCGCGGATATATTGATAAACGAAGCGCCGGGTCGGCGGGCGTGGTCGTAGGCCGAGCGGAGCACGTTGAAGGTGCCCAGAAGATCGATATCCACCACTGTCTTGAAGGCGTTGGCAGACATTTTCTCAGCCGGGGCGATAAACAGGCCGGCGGCACCGGACACGACAATGTCCAGGGGGCCGAACAGTTCAGCCGTCTGTCGGATGGCGTCGTTGACGCTATCGAAATCGCGCACGTCGGCGGCGAACCCCAGTATGTGGGCGTCCTCGTTCAGGCCACGCAGGTATTCTACGGTCTCTTCCACCTTTTCCGGCTTGCGACTCAGCACCGCTACCTGGGCACCGGCCTGTACAAAGGCGGCTGCGATACCCCGGTTGATACCACTCGTTCCTCCCGCAATGAATGCGGCATGCCCTTTCAGGACGTTCTGTTCGAACATAGCTGTGCGCCTCGTTGTTGCTCACTTTGATACAGTGGAGAGGATGCTAGCACTGGGGAGCGACAGCGGCGCTCCCCCATAGGGGGGGTCAGGGCAGGGCCAGGTAACCCAGTCGATGGGCCAGCCAGATGGCCTGGGTCTTGTTTCTCGCGTTGAGTTTCTTCAGGGACTGCTTTATATACTGACGTACCGTCTCGTTCTGGATTTCCAGGATATCCGCTGTCTCCAGGGTCGAGTACCCCTGCGCTGCCCAATACAGACAGTCCAGCTCACGGCGGGTCAGCGGGTGCTTGACATATTCCGGCTTGTCGTCCCGCCAGCCCAGGCGCTCGATACAGATCGCGACAAAATTCAACGCCATCCAGTGCAGGTGGCAGAGCACCTCCTCGCTCAGGGGGCCGGTATCGGGATTGTCGTCAAAGCGAAAGGCAACCAGCGACCAGTATTCGCCGCGACTGGTAAATACCGGGGCATGGAAGGATTCCCGGATGCCCTCCCGGATCACGGTCTTGAACCAGTTGGCGGCGACCACGTTGCTTGCCACACTCCGATCGGCCAGAAATTCCTTGAGGATGATCCGTTCGGGCAGTACTTTCTGCGACATACGGCGGCGAACAGGGTCAATCGATTGACTGAGGGGTGTCTTGGCCGGCCCGGCAAGTTCATCCTGGTACTGAAACCAGCGCTCTATCAGTGACTCTTCGACATTGATGGGCAACGCGCGGCGCAGAAGCCCCGGTCGACCGCTGGGTAAGTTGCCAATGGGTGTGTAGGTAAACACCCCGCCGGAGATCCCGATCTCTTCGAAATACTCCGCAGCCACGCGTTTAATATCGTCCTCGCTGCCAAGACCTTCCCAATCAATAGCACCCATGTCGATTTCCACCCCCAAATGGGGGAATTCGCTCTTCATCGAAATTCTATATCTTGGCTTCCCTCGCAAGCAAGGCGCGATTGCAACCGCTAAGACAGGGCATGGGGACGAAGGAAATCCCGCCGAGCCTGTCAACAACAACCGGGAGAGTGACATGACGGACAGAGTTTTGACGATAGAGGATGTCGAGCGAATAGAGGCGACCCCGCTGGAACGGCGCTTGTCTGGCTCGACCGGGTATGAAGCCCTGGTGCAAGTGGTAAGTAAATTCCCCGATCGCGTTGCCATTACCGCCCTCGAACGCAATGCACCGCTGGGGGCAGGCCGGAACGTGACGTTCAGCGAACTGCTGGCACAGGTCAACCGGGCGGCAAACATGTTGCGCAGCCGCGGTCTGGCGGCAGATGAATCTGTAACCCACTTCCTGCCCCTGGTACCCGAGGCCTTCTACGTAATGCTGGCCGCGGAGACCGTCGGCATTATCAACCCGGTCAATCCAATGCTTGAAGTGGAGCACATCGTGGATATTACCCGGTCGGCCAATACCCGGATACTGGTCATCCCCGGGAGAAAGCTCAGCCAGGAGTTGTTTGACAAGGGTTGTGAAACGGCGGCGGCGAACCCGCTGATTCACAGCGTGTACGTGCTCGGCGGCGAGGACGAGTGCGATGGGAAAAAATTCCTGCCGCTGGAGGCGTCTCTCGCCGAACAGGGCAGCGGAGAAATTATCGGCGGCACGGCCGGGACTCTGGATGACCCGGTGGCCTACTTTCATACCGGCGGTTCCACCGGCGTACCCAAACTCGCACGGCACACACAGCGCATGCGACTGGCCCAGACCATTTCGACCGGGTCGATGATGGGCTGCAGCGAGAAGGATTGTGTCGTGCAAGGCCTGCCGATGTTTCACGTGGCGGGCTCCGTTATCCTGGGCCTGATACCCCTGTTCAACGGCTCGCGGGTTCTGCTGCTCAGTCCCGATGGCTTTCGCGACAAGGTGGCACTGGACGCTTTCTGGAGGGTTATCGAGAAACACCAGGTTTCCATCCTGATGGCAGTGCCGACGGTTTTGTCGGCATTGCAGAATGTTCCCCCCGACAACGCCGACCTGTCCTCACTACGCTCCGTGTTGACAGGTGGATCGGCGGTGCCAAGGACCCTGATGAAAGATGTGGGTGACATGCTCGGCATTGACGTGGCCCAGGGATTCGGCATGACAGAGATTGCCGGGATGGGATTGATCCAGACCCGGCCCGAGGGCGACAGAAACCTGGGATCCAGCGGCCTTCGCGGGCCCTATATCGAGGTCAAGATAGCCCGGCAGGACGCAAACGGCGCGGTAGTCGGCGAAGCCGACACCAACGAGATCGGCGTCCTGTGTTTCCGCGGGCCCTGCGTGATGACAGGCTATGTTGATGGGCGCGCCCAGGCGGAAGCATTCACCAATGATGGCTGGCTGAACACCGGCGACCTGGCCCGCATGGACGAACAGGGCGAAGTGTGGGTTACCGGGCGGGCCAAGGATGTGATCATTCGCAGCGGGCACAATATCGATGCACTGATTATCGAGGACGCTCTGCAAAGCCACCCGGACGTTGAGATTGCCGCAGCGGTGGGCAAACCGGACGAATACGCCGGTGAACTACCCATCGCCTATGTGCAGCTGAAACCGGGCGCGGTGATCGGCGCCGACGAGCTGAGGAATTACGCCCGGCAGAACATCGTGGAGCGGGCCGCCGCACCCACCGAGGTGATCCTGGTAGACGATATTCCGAAAACAGGCGTCGACAAGGTGTTCAAGCCCGCCCTGCGTCTCGACGCTATCAGGCGCACCTACGAAGACGCAATCGCGAACCATCCTGGCATCCAGGTCGAAGCGACGGTCGAGGTCGGTAATCACCCCACCGCCGGCGTGATGGCCAGCATATCGCTGTACGGAAAAAGATCGCAAAATCAGGAAGCGCTGGTATGCACTGTACTAAGCCCTTTCCCAATCCAATTCAGTGTCGAGTGGCAGCCTGTCAAAGGGGCCGTCTCGCACTGAGACCTGCACTGACTATAAGTACCCCCAACCAATGATGAGGAAGGACATTACCATGTATAAGAAAACTGGCAGGATACAAACCAACAGACGCCCATTGGCCGTCGCAGTAGCGCTGTGCGGCGGCACACTGCTCTCAGGCCTCTCCCAGGCCCAGGACGCTCTTTCAGGGCCAATGCTTGAAGAGGTTGTAGTTACGGCTACAAAACGCCTGGAAAGTCTGCAGGATATACCTATATCGGTAAACGCCGTGTCCGCTGAGAAAATGGCGGAAGCCGGCATCGATCGCATCGAGAATCTCGCACCTTATGTACCGAACCTGTCCGAATCGGCTCCGGTATCAACGCCGGCTTCGAACAGTCCGCCAGCATGTATGTAGACGGTGTCTACTACGGACGGCCACAGCTGTCCCGCGCCCCATTCCTGGACCTGGAACGAGTCGAGGTAGTGCGCGGCCCGCAGCCGATCCTGTTCGGCAAGAACAGTATAGCCGGGGCGATCAGCATGATCACAGCCAAGCCCACCGACGAGTTCGAGGCCTCGATGTCCATGTTGTACGAACCCGATGCCGAGGAACTGGAGGGCACCGCCGTGGTATCCGGCCCCCTGACCGACTCGTTGTCGGGTCGGCTGGCAGTCAGGTACCGGGAAACCGACGGTTACCTGGACAATATCTATCTCGATGACGGCGAGGCAAACCGTGAGGAATCCACTTTCCGTGGCACACTCCAATGGGACGCCACTGCAGACCTGCGGGTCACCCTGAAGGGGGAAGTCGGCAGTTTCGACGTCAAGGGTCGGAACATGGAAGTGATCTCGGACAATCCGTCGGTTAACCCCGCCTTTGGGGGCATGAACTACTCGGAAATCCAGGTTAACGTCTTCGGACAGCCGGAAGCCGGCCTGAACGTGAAGCAGGACCAAAAGCGCACGTCCAATGGCGACTTCAGCGACAATGACACAGAGAATGTCACCATGACCATCGACTATGCCATGGGCGACTATACACTTACTTCCGTTACCGGCTACGTCCACTACGAGTTCGACGAGCACTGCGACTGCGATTTTTCCAGCGCCTCGGTACTGAGCGTACCCCTGGACGAGGAGTACGACCAATTCAGCCAGGAACTGCGGCTGACATCCCCCGGCGGCGAAACCCTGGACTACATCGCCGGACTCTTCTACCAGACCAGCGAACTGGATTCGGGCGACACCATCGGCGTACCCGCCGACAGTATCCTGGTTCCGGCCGTAAACCAGAGGGTTCCCGGTGGGGGCGACGCCATCGGTTTCACCGGTGCCAAACGCAAGTTCTCCCAGGATTCCGATATCTGGGCGGCCTTTGCCCAGTTGACCTGGAATGTCACCGATCGCCTGCGCCTCATCGCCGGCGGCCGTTATACCGTCGAGGACAAGGAAGGGACACGCTCGCTCGCCCTGTATAACCTGGATGGCACAGACATTACCGATCCCGTGCAGGCAGGCACCGCAACGGTCGTTTTCGGTCAGCTGTTCAACGTTCAGGTCACCGACCACGACCTGAAGGGTTCGCGCGACGAGGACAGTTTCACGCCACAATTCACCCTGCAGTATGACTGGAATGACGACACAATGGTCTACGCCACCGCCTCCACCGGGTTCAAATCCGGGGGCTATGATGCGCGCGGGAACGTGGTCCCCGACACTGACAATCCATTCGTCAAGGATCCGAGTAAGGGTTCCTGGGAGTACGAGGACGAAGAGGCTACCAGTTTCGAAGTGGGGTCCAAGTCACGCTTCGCCGGTGGCGCCGCGGAGCTCAATACCGCGTTTTTCTTCACCACCTACGACGACCTGCAGGTGAGCATCTTCGACGGAACACTGGGCTTCCTGGTCGACAACGCCGCCGAGGCCGAAATCATGGGCGTGGAGATCGACGGTCGCTGGGCCGCCACCGACCACCTGACCCTGAGTGGCTCCGTAGCGTGGACTGATTTCGAGTTCAAGGATTTCGAGAACGGCCAATGTAACTTCTCAGAAGTGCAATCCGGCGCCTGCTCTGATGAAGGCACCATCTCTTACGATGGGCGCACCAACCAGTACGTCGCCGACTGGTCGGGACGGCTCTCGGGGGACTACGTCATGCCCATCGGTTCGAGCCTGGAAGGCCGTGCCACCATCGACCTGCTGTACAGCGACGAGTACTTCCCATCACAGAACCTTGACCCCTCGACCGTCCAGGACAGCTACTGGAAAGTCAACGCCCGCCTGGCGCTCAGTTCTGCCGACGGAAAATGGGAGGTGGCAATACTCGGGCGTAATCTCACCGATGAAGACGTGGTGACCTACTCCAACCCGATCCCTCTGTCGCAAAGTTCATTTGGCGTACTGAGTCACTTCGGAAGCGTCGAACAGCAGCGTAACTTCGCCCTGCAGGCGAGCTATCGATTCTAATCGGTCGCTCTCCAAACGCCCTGCTCATTTATCCAATAGCCGGTAGATGAGCAGGTCTCTCTTCCAGTCTATTCCGTCAATCACGAATGTCCCATGCATCAAGTCCGCCCGGTGTACATTTCGTGTGGTTTTCATAGGTAATACCAACGTTTGCGCCGATCCAAGGTTCCCTTGAGGGCATAAAAGGATATTGGCAAATTATCTTCTGTGGAATCGATAAAGTGAGCACCTACAGTCAGGCTACTGCCCTCCCCCCGCCCGGCTACCCAACAGTCCCCAGAAACATATAAGATGGGGCCAATAACCTTGTCTGGTATAGGGACATGTTGGACCCACTTATCATACTGCTCGCGTTTTTGGGCGGGCTCGCTTTCCGAAGTATCGGTTACCCACCGCTGCCCGGATATCTTATAGCGGGCTTTATCGCCCATGGCCTGGGCATCGGAAATCCAGAGGTAATTTTGACGATCGCCAATCTGGGCGTGCTACTGTTGCTGTTCACAATCGGCCTCGAAATCAGCCTGAAGGACATCGCCGCGCCACAGGTCTGGGCTATCGCCAGCCTGCATATGGTGGTGGTGGTGCCGCTCACCGCACTGTTCATCATTCTGGCAGCGGCCGTTTTTCCCGTGCTACACCTGACAGACCCACACACTGACCTGCTTCTGGCATTGGCGCTTTCCTTTTCCAGTACGGTGTTTGCCGTCAAGGCGTTTGAAGACCGGGGTGAGCAGGCCACCTACCACGCCTCCCTGGCAATCGGCATCCTGATTCTACAGGACGTGGTGGCCGTCGCCGCCCTGGTCTACCTGTCGGGGAATAATCCCAGTTTCTGGGCGCTGGGTCTGCCTCTGCTGATCCTGGCGCGGCCACTTCTTCTACTGGTGCTCAAATACACGCGGCACGGTGAACTCGTGTTGTTGTTCGGATTCCTTGTGGCCATGGGCGGTGCGACCCTGTTCGAGTCTGTTGGCCTCAAGGCCGGCCTGGGTGCATTGGCCGCGGGTATGTTGCTTGCGGGCGCGAGTCAGACCCGGGAGCTCTACAAGAGCCTGGTCAACCTGAAGGATCTCTTTCTCATCGGGTTTTTCGTGCAGATCGGCTACTTCGGCCTGCCGACAGAACACATGTGGTTCGTAGCGCTTGCGCTCATCCTGTTGATCTTCCTGCGGCCCGTTCTCTACTTCCTGCTCTTCGTACTCTTCCAACTGCGTGCAAGAACCGCGCTCCTGGCAGGTGCTGCCCTGTTCAGCTACAGCGAATTCGGCCTGGTGGTAGCCGCCTTCGCTGTGGAGTCGGGCGAGCTTTCGCAGCAGTGGCTGACCACGCTGGCGCTGGCGGTTTCCCTGTCATTTTTCATTGCGACACCGCTGAATACCCGTATTCATTCCCTCTACGGACGTTTCGGTCACTGGCTTCATCTGCTTGAGAGGAAGAAACTCATCGATGCGGAAGTCCCCGCCGACCTTGGCGATGCCGATATCGTCGTACTGGGCATGGGTCGGGTGGGCCAGGGTGTCTATGAAAGACTCACAGAAATTCTCCATGCCGATCGCATCGTGGGAGTGGAGGAGGACCTGGAGAAAGCTCAGAGGCACTGTACAGCGGGATTGCGCTGCGTCCACGGTGATGCCAGCGACCACGATTTCTGGGTGCACTCCGGCCTCAAGGACAAAAAGCTCGTACTGATCAGCCTGACCAATCACACGGAGAACCTTCTGGCAGTGGAGCAGGCCAGGTTGCAGGGTTTTGGCGGCGACCTCGCAGTTGTTTCACGTTTTCCTGACGAAAAAAGAGAATTGGAATCGCTCGGCTGCATCGCCTTCAACCTCTACGGTGAGGCCGGCCATGGATTTGCCGAGCACGTGATCGATCAGGTTAAACTGGAAACATCGTAAGCTCCAAGGGAGCGGGAGGCCCGTTGGACTCGGCTCGGCGCGACCGGATTGTAATCGAATCATACTTCGCGGTTCCCGGTCATCGTGACGATTACACGGTGTACATCAAGAAGGATCAGAGCCTATAAAAGGGTTTTGTGCTATAGCAGCAACCGGAACCAATGAGCGTTGCGTGCCGATCTGGCCGCGGTGAAAGGGCCGGGATCGCCTAAAAGCGGTATTCGGACGGCGAGGGGCAGGACATCGACCCAATAGTGCAGACGCTAGATTATCCCCGTTATTTGGTCTAGATTGATTTTATACGTTTGAGGACATTCAGCCATGTGTCATTGCGCCATTCGCCCGCGTTGGTTCACCAGCGCCTTCCTCTCGCTGGCCATGGTGGCCAGTTCGATCGTCCTCGCGCAAACCGGAGTCAACCCGTCACGGGAAGACCTTGGCGGAGCGAGAAAAATCTACTCGCCTTACATCGCGCGGACAGCGCGCAACAGCAACTTCGCCGAAGGCGTTTTCTGGGGTGATACGCACCTGCATACGTCTTACTCCACCGATGCCGGCGTGATCGGAAACACCCTCCCACCTGAGGCGGCCTACCGGTTTGCCCTCGGTGAGGAGGTCACCACGTCAACCGGCCAGCGCGCCCGGCTCATCCGGCCACTGGACTTCCTGGTGGTGGCGGACCACGCTGAAAACCTGGGGCTTGCTCCGATGATCGCCGAGGACAACCCGAATCTCCTGGCAACCAAGAACGGCCGCCGTCTGTCCGATCTGGTGAAAGCCGGCAACGGCTACGAGGCATTCCAGGTCTGGGGCCAGGAAGGTATCGCGAAGAACACCGACATCATCGACAACCCGAAGATGACGCGTACAGTGTGGGACCGCCAGATACGCTTCGCCGACCAGTACAACGATCCCGGAGACTTCACCGCTTTCATCGGTTTCGAGTGGACCTCGATTAACACCATGGAAGCGCCCAGCAATTTGCACAGGGTGGTGCTATTCAAGGACGGCGCCGACAAGGCCGGGCGCGTGCTGCCCTTCTCCACCTTCGACTCCTACGATCCCGAGGACTTGTGGAAGTACATGGCCGATTATGAGAAGACCACCGGCGGCAGCGTGCTGGCCATTCCCCACAACGGTAACCTGTCAAACGGCCTCATGTTCGCCACCGAGCGCCTGAACGGCCGCAAGATCGACAAGAATTACGCGGAAACCCGCATGCGCTGGGAGCCAATCTACGAGGTCACCCAGATCAAGGGCGACGGTGAGGCTCATCCAAAGCTCTCGGTGAACGACGAGTTCGCGGATTACGGCACCTGGGATAAGGCGGATATCGCCGGTCTCAAGCCAAAGACCGACGCCATGCTGCCTTACGAATACGGCCGGTCCGCGCTACAGGTCGGACTGCAACAGCAGCAGAGGCTGGGCGTAAATCCGTTCAAATTCGGCATGGTCGGCAGTACTGATGCCCACACCTCAATGGCGTCCACCCGCGACGAAAACTACTGGGGCAAGATGGCTTCGGCAGAACCCGCCCCGGATCGCTATGAACACTACGTGATCCGCGCGTTAGGGGGCGACGACGCATTGTCTACATTCGAGTACGAGACCATCGCATCCGGCCTTGCGGCAGTGTGGGCCCGCGAAAACACCCGTGAGGCCCTGTTCGAGGCGATGCAGCGCAAGGAGACTTATGCTACTACCGGTACCCGCATTGTGGTTCGCTTCTTTGGCGGCTGGGACTACGGCGACGAGGATGCGTTCAGAGCCGACGCGGTAAGCATTGGCTACGATCGCGGTGTGCCCATGGGCGGTGATCTGAAGGCGTTCCCGGGCAAGGACAAAGCTCCACGATTCATGGTTGGGGCTGCCAAGGACCCTTGGTCCGGTAACCTCGACCGGATTCAGATCGTCAAGGGCTGGGTGAACAAGAAAGGCCAGCGCCAGGAGCGCATTTTCGACGTGGCGGTCTCCGACGGGCGCGAGATCGGTCCCGACGGGCGCTGCAAGACGCCGGTGGGCAACACAGTGAACGGCACCAGCTATCTCAACAACATCGGTGCCGCGGAACTGCGCGCGGTGTGGGAAGACCCGGATTTCGATCCCAAACAGCCCGCGGCCTATTACGCACGCGTACTGGAGATTCCCACGCCTACCTGGCAGGCCTACGACATGGCCTTCTTCGGTACAGAGATGAATGCCAATGTACCGCGCTCGCACCAGGAGCGTGCCTACACGTCGCCGATCTGGTATACGCCTTAGCTTGGGCCGCGCGGTAATGCGGAGCGGACGGTATCGTGTGTTCAGTGATAATTAAAATTTACTCTGTGGTACTGCGTTTGCGCACCAGGGTACTGCCAACTAGAGTCCACGAAACCGCTGGAATTGAGGGAGGGCCTGCCCCGTTTTATCGGGTATGAATACCTGCAAGCGCCATAGATTCCCACCGGATATCATGGGCACCTGGATACTATTTCCTAGTTCAGTTGTCCTATGTAGCAGTTAAGCGCCTGGCGTTGTTCAGCTTTCCTGATACCACCAAAAGGCATGACCGTACCCGGGAGATACTGCATGGGACTCTCAAGAAAGGCATCCAGGGTTTCCTCTGTCCATATGAAGTCCGCATTTGCCATAGCCTCGGAGAATGGGAAACCCTCTACGCTACCCACTTTGCGCCCCATCAGGCCGTGTAAACTCGGGCCCATCAATTGAACATCGGCCTCGACGGAATGACAGGCAACGCATTTGTTAAACTGCTTTTTCCCTGCCTCAACATCGCACTCGGCCCACGAGTATACGGAGCCCAGGCTGAAAATGAGCAGGCAGTAAGCAATAGCGAGCTTCTTCATAGCTTCAACTCCAATCATGACAGCATGTCGCTGGCTTTTCGGGCGGCAATCGATCCTGCGCCGATCGCGCTGTCAATGGTGCCGCGCCAGCCCTCCCCATGGTCGCCGGACCCAAAAAATATCCTTCCTGAGCCCTGCTGAAACTGGTCGTAATACTTTTCTACCCAGCCCGGGCGATATGTGGCCCAGGTACCGCGGGAGTACGGGTCGTTCACCCAGTCATAGTGCATAAGGCTGAGCACCTTTGCCTCGGGTATGTGCTGTCGCAGGGCGGCCTGGGCGGCCTCTTCATCGTAGGCATCAAGCTCCTCAGCACCGGCGCTGAAGCCAACGACCAGGGTGTAGTCCGCGCCCTGCTTGTAGGTCATGGCGTAGGATAGGGGAAGATGTGCACCAAAGCTGACAAAATTGCCCAGGTCACCCTCTACCTTCATGTAAAGCTTGATTCCCTGCCCGGGGTGCCCTTCCCTACCGGCCTCTACCACACCCTGTGGCAACGGCGGCTGGAAGTCGATCGCGTTAATGGTATTCATGGGCACGGTGCTGATCACCGCGCCGCAAGTGATCTTCTCCCCCCGGGAAGTGGTTACCACCACCTTCTCGCCCAGGTCGTGGATGGATTTGACAGGTGTGGCGAGCCGGGTCTCGGGTCCACCATCCTGCAGAATGCTGTTCAACAACCGGGTGGTGCCCCCGTCGACCTGGAACCGGGTGGTCGAATCCATAAACGTCGGAAAGCAACCGCCACCCAGCAGGTGGAAACGCATCACTTCCAGGTATGACATTTCCCTGGCATGGTTGTTGACGATCACCGAAATCATGGCTTCATTGAAAGCGACCTGCAGCGGCGTGAGACCCAGTCCATGAAGGTGATCGGTCGCGCGAATTTTCTCGGCCTCAAGGGCCGCGTCGCGATTGTGCAGCAGGTCGTAGGGACGGGGAAGGATGTCCCTCGCCTCAGCGCAATAGGCCTCCCAACCCATTACCGCCTCGATTACTTGCTCCGGCGTCAGCCTGGTCCGCGTCCCGTCAGGCATTACTGCCTGCATTATCTCAGCCACAGCCCCGGGGGTCTCGACGACACCTATCCCGTAGCGCTGCGCTTCCGCCCAGACAAACGGCTGGGTATTGTGAATCCAGGTGCCGCCCAGTTCGATCGGGGAGCCCTCGAAATCCGCAGAAAAGGTCCGTCCGCCCAACCGATTACGCGCCTCGACCAACAGGGTCTTCAGACCATTCTTTTGAGCGTCCCTGGCCGCCGTGACACCTGCGAATCCACCGCCGATGACAACGACGTCGTAATCGCAACCGGGTACTTTACATTCTACAGCGCCGGCTGAGGCCGCCTGCACGGCACTGCTGGCTGACAAGGCCGTTGCAGAGGAAGCAAGGACGGCGCCACCTACGAACTGCCGCCTGTTCAAGCCGCCTGATTTTGATCCTGGTTTCTGTTGCATCTAGCTCTCCGGTTGCGACACGGGTGACCTGCCGGTAGTTAAGCCTGCAACGCGGGCGCGCAAGCCAGTTAAAAGAAAGTCAATTCACTATAGCAGTGCATTTTGCTACCAGGCCACTTTGTTCGCTTGTCTTCACCCGCCATTTTGCTTGCCCGATCGCGACACGTGGCGCCAAACACTATTTGCATCACGCCTGACGCGAAATGACAAACATTGTGTCGTGAACTGCAAAGCAGTGGACGGCCGACTTGGGGAAACTTCTCGATGTCTTGAACCCGGATGCCCCATGGCAGCCTTAGAAAGCGAAAAGTAGAGACCCGGTACTTTAGATACAGCAGTTGAAAGCTGGCACCAGGTACCGACGAAAAGCCCCTCACAGGGCCATAAAACGATACATATATAACAGAGGGATTCCCCAATGACATACCCGAGCATCAGGAAATCGGTTTTGAGTGTGGCAGTTGCCACAAGCATTTTTTGCGGCGCAGCAGCGCAGGCAGAGTTAGAAGAAGTAATGGTAACGGCGCAGAAGCGCTCGCAATCATTGGCGGACGTGCCAATGTCGGTTTCTGCACTGACCGCAGACAACCTGAACGACGCCGGCATTCAGACCATGGACGACGTCACGCGCCAAATACCGGTTCTGGAGGTGCAGACCAATACTTCGGCTGCAGCAACCACGTTCCGGATTCGTCGCGTTGGCAACCTGGGCAACATACCGTCGTTTGAGCCCGCCGTGGCTGTATTCATTGATGGCGCGTTCAGGGGGCGTTCAATTTTTGGTGCCTCCGATATGTTTGATGTTGAGCGCATCGAGATACTCAGGGGACCCCAGAGCACGCTCTATGGTAAGAATGCCACCGCGGGCGTCATTGGTATCTATACCGCCGCACCTGGTGATGCCTTTGAATGGAAGGGTGAGGTGACAGCCGGTATGTATGACGGGCAGGATGGAGACGCCGGGCTCTATCGCTTTAAGGGCGGTATTTCCGGCCCCCTGACCGACGATTTGAGCGGTAGCCTGGGTCTATCCTATACCGGCAATGAAGAAACCATGGGCAACGCAATCGTTGGCGGCGGGGAAGCAACCAGCGAACTGGATCGTTACGCAGTGCGCGGCCAATTGCAGTGGGATGTCACAGACGACCTGGGTGCCCGCTTCATCCTGGGCACGGTACAGCAGGACGATAACAATCTCGGCTCACCCGATTACTTTTACGATCCCAACGGCGCTCTGGGTGGCGTAATCCTGCCGACCATGCAGGCCCTTTCGGAAAGTCTCACCTGTAAAGACAATGATCCGCACAACCGCAAGGCCTGTAATTATGTCGGTACCACGGCGGATGTGGAGTCCTATGAAGCGACCCTGTTGGTGGACTACGCCCTGGACAACGGCTGGACACTTGACTCCATAACCTCCTTTGACCAGTATGAATTCCGCGGTACCCAGGACGAAGTCGTCCAGCTCATGGGGCCCTACGGCAAGTACCACGATTCACACGATAACGAGGCCTACCAGCAGGAACTGAGACTGACATCCGCCGGGGGCGAAACCATCGACTGGTTGGGTGGCCTGTTCTATTACCACAGTGAATTCGACCGTGGGGACAACGGCAATCGGGCGATGTTCCTGTCAGACAGCGCCAGCGACGACCCGGTACTGGAATCCATTATTGGCCTGCCCTTCGGTACGCCCGGACAGGAGGGTTACGTGGACGGCAGCCAGGATACCGATTACTACGCCATCTACGGCCAGGCCACCTGGAACATAAACGACAAGTTCTCTGTCACCGCGGGGGCGCGGTGGCAGCGTGAAGAGAAGGACGCCTACATCAACCAGTGGGTCAATGATGAGTCCCCGTCAGTGATTTCCTACGCGCTGAGCCCTTTCTTCGCGGAAAGTGGTGACATGGACAGGGATACGGACGAGGTGACCTGGTCGATCACGCCCCAGATGTTCGTCTCCGATGACACCATGATCTTCGCCACGGTGTCCCACGGATTCAAATCCGGAGGCTATAACGCAGGTTTCTCCGATACTCCCCTGGACGAGCGCGAGTTCGACGATGAAGACATCATGCACTACGAGGCAGGTGTGAAAACCGAGTTTCTCGACGGCAATATGCGCCTCGCAATCAGCGCCTTCTACACGGAAACCGACGATTACCAGGACGGCGTCTTCGTAGGGGGGCAATTCAAGGTGGGTAACGCCGAGGAGGTCGAGCTCAAGGGTTTCGAGCTGGAGGGTACCGCCCTGCTGACGGACAGGCTGACCGCTGACTTCGCCGTGTCTTATGCGGACCTGACCTACGAGAAGAACCTGACCGGGCAATGTGATCCCTTCCGTGTACCCGATGGCCTGAACGGCGGTTGTGACCTGAGTGGTGAGCACCCGATCAACGCACCCGAGTGGAAAGGCAACCTCTCCCTGATGTGGGAAGACAACACCAGCTGGGGTGATTACTACATCCGTGGCAACTGGTCCTGGACCGATGAATACAACACGACCTTCTCCGCCGACCCGAACTGGACGCAGGACTCCTATAGCTGGCTGACTTTCCGGGTCGGCACGCGCTGGGATGCCTACGAGCTGGTAGCCTGGGTCGATAACGCCACCGACGAGGAGGTTGTTACGCTGGATGCAGTACCTAATATCTTTGCGGTGGAGCAGGATGCGTCCGTGCAGAGCTACATGATGGCCCCGCGTTCCTACGGGCTTACCTTTCGGGTGAACTATTAACCCGACCTCCAGCCCGGAGACTGAATTGGGCCATTCTCCGGGCTGGTTTCTAACTCCTGAAAGTCGTAGCATTGATGCTATGCCGACCATATTTTCAGAGGGGATATTTGCCCGGTTTGAAGACCAGTTTCGCCCCTTTGTGGCAGAGCTCGATATCCCCGAAAGCGTCTTCACGCGACGCGATGTTGAGGTTCCCAGTCATAAATATGCGGAGTTACTGGAGACCGTCGCAAGACACGCCAACCCCCATATCGGCCTCGACCTCGGGGAAAGCCTGGAACCCCGTGACCTGGGCGTAATGGGTCACGCCATGTCGGCCTCCGCCACGGTGGGCGAGGCCCTTTCGGTAGTATCCCGATATCTGTACGTTCTGTCCCAATCCAATACTATGCGCCTGGACATCGGCGAAGATGCGGTGGTATGCACCTACGCGGTGACGATATTACAACCCGAACTCGTCCGGCAGGATGCCGAGATGGCCCTCGGCTGGACCACGTCCATCATCCGGACACTGTCCGGAAAAAATTTCCGACCTCGATTGGTCGAGTTTTGTCACGGCCCTTTAGAGAACACCAGGAAGCATTACAGTGTATTCGGCTGTGACGTATTATTCGGGCGCCGCAACAACCGGCTGCATTTTTCCCGGAACGTGCTCGATTTTCCCGTACTGACTGCGGACAAGGGGTTGTTCGAAGCATTGGTTTACTTTCTTGACAGTCAGCTTTGCCTGCGCTCGGAGGAGGACGACTTGCTGGCCAAGGTACGCCACCTGATCTCCATTTCTCTGGGAGAGGGTCTACCAGACTTGAACCAGATCGCTTCACAGCTGGGAATGAGCGGGCGCACGCTGCAACGCAAACTCCGGGACGAGGGCCTGGCTTTCGCGGACCTGGTAGATGAGATACGCTACGCGATAGCACAGGACTACGTGTCACATTCCGAATTCAGCCTTACCGATATCTCAATGATGCTGGGTTATGGCGAGCTGAGCTCATTTTCAAGGGCGTTCAAGCGCTGGGCCGGCAAAAGTCCCGAGTCCATCCGTAAATCATTAAGTGACAATCCCGGCTGAGCAGGCGCCAGCGGGACTCCGCCCATGAATTGAAGCCCGATCGCGTTCGTTTCTCATTAACCACCAGGGTGCCATTACAATGTTGTTAGCCAGACCAGTCCTTGTCATTCTCCTGCTACTTTTCACGTCGGTTGCCACAGCGCAGGACAAGCCCAATATTATCCTGGTTTTCCTCGATAATTTCGGTTGGGGCGAGCCCGGCTTCAATGGCGGAGGGATCATCCGCGGCGCACCGACCCCAAGGCTTGACCAGATCGCTGACGAAGGCCTGCGCCTTACCAATTTCAACGTCGAGGTTCAATGCACACCATCGCGTTCAGCACTGATGACGGGCCGTTATGCGATCCGCAGTGGGAACGGTACCGTGCCACTCGGCGAGGGTGTCTACGGACTCGTAAAGTGGGAAGTCACGATGGCCGAAATGCTTTCCGACGCTGGTTACGCAACCGGCATGTACGGTAAGTGGCACCTCGGGAGAACCAGCGGCAGATTCCCGACCGACCAGGGTTTCGACGAATGGTACGGCATACCCAATTCCACGGACGAATCGGTCTACTCGTCGCTGCCCGGTTTCTCAGAGAGTGGTCTGTCCCAGACTTTCGTGATGGAGGCCAGGAAGGGAGAATCGCCCAGGCAGGTACGGCCCTACGACCTGGACTACCGGCCAGTGATAGATCGTGATCTCACTGATCGGGCAATCTCGTTCATGAAGCGCCAGGCCAAAACCGGGAACCCGTTCTTTATCTATCTCCCCTACACGGCAACCCATTTCCCGGCAATACCGCACCCTGAATTTGCCGGGAAATCTGGCAAAGGTGTTTGGGGAGACATGTTGATGCAGATCGACAGCTACGTCGGTGACTTGCTGGATACGGTAGATAATCTCGGGATTGCGGAGAATACCATCTTCATTTTTACCGCCGACAACGGCCCTGAAGCCCTGGAGGCTGGCGGCGCGTCCATGACTGGGGAAACGGCACTACACGGATCTGCCGGACCCTGGCGGGGCACTTTGTTTACCGGCTTCGAAGGGGCCCTTCGCGTCCCCTTTGCCGTGCGCTGGCCTGGCAGGATAGCGCCTGGAACTAGCAGCGATGAAGTTGTCCATGTCATGGACCTCTTTCCTACCCTGGCAGGGATTACGCAGGGCGAGGTGCCAGATGACCGTCCCATCGACGGTATCGATATGAGCGATTTTTTCCTAGGTAAAACAACAAAATCCGGGCGCGACGGATTTGTGGTCTACATGGGCAACGAAGTATTCGGCGTGAAATGGCATGACTGGAAGATCCATTTCAAGGAGCAGGAGGCCTGGAGCAGCGTTTTGCGCACCTATACCATGCCAAAAGTTTATAATTTAATTAACGATCCGCGGGAACTGGACAACGTCCTTTTTCCACATACCTGGGTGCTCAAGGCCGGACTTCCCCAGTTGGAGGCGCACCAGGCGTCACTCCAACAATACCCGCCCATCCGGCCGGGCACCCCGGATCCCTACGAGCCCCCCCGTTGAGGCGGACAGCCGGAGTCCCCAGTAGCCCGGCGGGGACCAGGTTCATGAATATGGTGAAAACGCCCGTATTGGCTGTTTTACTTAGCGCTGGCGGCGCCAGTGCCGCCGAAGGCGGCTACAGCAATTACATCCCCGGCAGCTACGGGGATTTTGGCATGGCGCTGGCACCCACAGAGACCTGGACACTGCGCAACGATATTTATTATTACGGCGCCGACGTGGACAAAGCACTGTACGGGGGCAGGCTGGAGGTGGGCGCCGATCTGGATTTCCTGATGAATTTCACCACCCTGCTCTACAAGCCGGAGGTGAAAGTGTGGGGCGCGCAATATGCCTGGGGGATCTTTGTCCCCCTGGTAAACGCAGAAATTGAAGCGACATTCGCCCTGGAAGATTTCGGGCGTAAAGCCAGCGAATCTGACACCGGCCTGGGGGACATTGCGCTAATACCCGTCGCACTCTACTGGCAACAGAATAACTTCCACTGGTCCTTTTCCCAGTTTATTGTCACACCCACCGGTGACTACGACGTGGACAACGCCATCAATACCAGCCTGAACTACTGGAGTATCGACACGAACTTCGCCCTGACCTACCTCAATCCGGCAAACGGCAGGGACCTGTCCTTTAACCTTGGACATATTTACAACACGGAAAATGACGACACGGATTACCAGACCGGGCAGGAACTGCACCTGGATGTCGTTCTCAACCAATTCCTTTCTGAATCATTCGCCGTCGGCCTGCAGGGCTTTTACCTTAAACAGATCACCGGTGACGACGGCGATGGTGCCCTGCTGGGTGACTTCAAGGCGGAGGCCGCGGGTGTCGGACCGGCTGTGATGTGGAACTGGGAGTTGGAGCGACAGACTGTCACCTTCATCGCCAAGTGGCTACATGAATTCCACGCCGATAACCGGTTGGAGGGTGATCATTTCTACCTGAGTTTTGCGCTGGATTGGTAAAGTAAAAAGCAATCCGACGCCAACCCAATACCTACAGGTCTTTGCAACTCATCAACGGCGTCGAGCGAGCGGGATCGTAACAGGTTCGGCACTGGCGACTGGGGTCGCTGGCCGGGCTAAAACTCGTTATTTTCCTCACGGTTAGTCACAGCGACAGGACCCGTTTGAAGGGGTGGGACTGTATCTAACGTGGTGGCGGATGCAATGTTGGGGGCGGGAATCTGATAATGAATTCCCGCTGGGAAAGATGGTTTCCCTTAGTCTTCTTTGATCGATATCATATAGCCACGGTGTTGGTTGGTGTTTAAATACCCTACGTCGTCCCTTCTCTCTCTGAGTGAGACCATAGATAAACCGCCTAATCGCAGTAACTCTATTGGTAATTACGTTCTTAAGATGCGGCCAGGTGGGGAGGGGTTTCACCATTTTTTTGTAAATAAAGTTTGGAAATTGACATCTCATGCAGGAAGCCCCGGCAACAACTATTGAAACTCCGACTTCTACCTTTTGGGACTGGATAACCCTTTTCCAACTGAAGCAGCAGCGCAGGATTAAGGATGCCTACCAGGGCAAGTGCCGCGTGGCGATTTGGCACGAGCACCGGCTGCTATATCTGCGGCTACCCAAGTGTGGTAACAGCTCGATTGTAGCGGCACTGCCGAATCCGGAGCTGAGACGGCTGCGGCCGGCTAGCCTGTCCGGTTCATTCGAGGACTGGACTACCTTCACGTTCGTACGCAATCCCTGGTCACGCCTGGTGTCAACCTACAGACAGAAGGTCGCTACCGGAGCGACAACATCCAGGCTCAAGGAGGGTGTCTTCGAGGGGTTTCGAGAGAGCGGTATACCCGTATATTCGGGTATACCCTTCGCCGAGTTCTGCGAGATGGTTTGTAGTTTCCCGGATCAAACAACCGAAAAACACTTGCAATCCCAATCTTGCGTGCTGATGCATAAAGGCGCAGCGGTGGTGAAAAATGTCGGCCGCGTCGAAACCATCAACGAGGATTGGCGGCGCATTGCTGAAAGCGTCGGCATTTCCTTAGAGTTGCCCAGACTGAACGTATCAAACGCTGAATATACCCATTACCGGGAATACTATCGCGACTCTCGCCTGGTTAACCTGGTAGGTGATCGGTATGCCAATGATGTAGCCAACTTCGGTTACGATTTCTAACCTGTGAATGGCA
>JAACFI010000075.1 GCA_009937575.1 Haliea sp. | reverse complement strand
TAATCGCCGCCCTGGTAGCTGGCAGTTCCGACCCAGTCGGGATCTTTAAACAGGCCGGCGGCGGTCTGCGGATCACCGCGCTCCAGGGCGCGCTGCCCCTGCTGGTCCGGGGTCAGCCACAGGTCATCCCAGAATCCTGCGTATGAGGGTTGTGGTTGGAGCGCGAACAATGCCGGCAACAGGCACGCGATCCAGCCTCGCCGGAAAAGGGCCAGGACCAGCGGTAGCAACAGTAACAGCAGCATATACCCCTGGTCTTCCCAGGTGTCGGCGCTGCGATCGAGCGCGAGGGTCTGTTCCTGCAGCGGCAGTACTTCGTCTGCCAGTAGATATTCCAGGTCGCTGTCATCTATCTGCATCCGTCGGTACCTACCCCCCGCGGCAGCGGCGATCTTCCCCAGGCGGGCTTCTTCCAGGGTCGGCATGACGATGGTGCCGTCCTCGTCCTTTAGGAATCCCCCCCGGGGAAGCGGGATAGGGGCGCCGGTGACGGTGCCCACTCCCATGATGGAGAGGCCGGCACCCGAGCCGGACACTGTTTCCAGCAATGGCTTGTGCTGTTTATCCGCAATACCGTCGGTGACCAGCAGGATCCTGCCCTGGCGTATACCGGCGGAGTGCAGCAGGTCCACGGCTTGCGCCACCGCCGCCACCGGGTCACTGCCGGGCACCGGCATCATATCCGGGTTCAGTGCCGGCAGCAGGTTGGCGATGGTCGGCGTGTCGTCAGTCAGGGGAGTCACGATATGGGCATCGCCGGCGTAGGCGATCAGGCCGGTCTGTCCCTCCCTGCGGTGTTCCAGCAGGTCCAGCAGCTTCTGGCGCGCGCGATCCAGGCGCGAGGGCGCCAGGTCCCCGGACTTCATCGAGTAGCTCAGGTCCAGCACCAACACCAGTGCGTCCTGTTTCTGGTGCACCGGTTGGGGAATCTTCTGGAAGCTGGGCCCGCTGGCGGCCAGGACAGCGATCAGCCAACCGAGTAACAAAAGCGGCAGCAGGTTGCGACCCCGGGAGGTGGATTTACCCCCTACCAGCAGCGGCAGCAGTTCGGGGTCGATCACGTCGCTCCAGCTGCCAGAACGACCCCGCTGGTGCCACAACAGCAGGCTCAGCAGCAGCGCCGGCAGCAGGCACCACAGCCACTCGGGGCGCATCAGGTGCCATTCACTCACGATTTTTCTCCCAGGGGTTGGCGATCCCCGCCCGGCAACCAAAGGCCCGCTCGCCAGCAATGCTGCAGGGCCAACAGGAAGCTGAGAAGTATCGCGCCCAGCAGCGCCAGGTAACCCAGGGCCTGGCGCGGGCGGTAAGTGGCGCTTTCCTGTTCTACCGGCTCCAACTGGTCCAGCAACTCGTAGATTTTCGCCAGCTCCCTGGGGTTGCGGGCGCGGAAGTACTGCCCGCCAGTCACCCGGGCAATTTCCTGCAGGGTGCTCTCGTCCAGTTCCGCCGAGGGATTGACCTGGCGACTGCCGAAGCTGGACCCGAACAGGCCTGGCAGGGTCATCTCGTCGGCGCCGATGCCGATGGTATAGATACGGATACCCAGGCTGGCTGCGAGTTGCGCAGCATCCAGTGGCTTGACTGAACTGGCGGTATCCTGCCCGTCCGTCAGCAGAATCAGCACCCGGCTGTCTGCGGGTCGCTCCTTCAGCCGCTTTACCGCCAGGCCGATGGCGTCGCCGATGGCCGTCTCCTGGCCGGCGAAGCCGATCTGGGCCTCCAGCAGGAAACGTTTGACGGTGGCCGTGTCGAAACTCAGGGGGGACTGCACATAGGCATTACTGCCGAACAGGATCAGACCCAGTCGATCCCCCTGGCGCCGGCCGATGAACTCTGCGCCCAGTTGCCGCACTGCGTCGATGCGCCGGGCTACTACCTGACCCAGCTGCATGTCCTCGATGCGCATGGAACCGGAGATGTCCACTGACAGCATCAGGTCGCGACCGCTCTTCGGCAGTTCGATGGGGTCGCCTATCCACACGGGGCGGGCCAGGGCGATCAGCAGCAGGATCCAGGTCAGCCAAAGTAACAGCAGCTTACCCGCTCCGCTGCTGCGACTACTGCCCTGTTGGCTCTCACTCAGCACCTGCCATTCCCGAAAGAAAGGTGCGCGCAGCGCCGGTTGTTGGCTGCGGGCAGGCGGCAACAGGCGCCTTACCAGCCAGGGCAGGGGTACCATCAGCAGCATCCAGGGCCACAGCCACTCGATCATTGGCCAACCCCCTTATGCCTGCGGATCCACGACCGTGCAGAGCGTTGAACCTGCTCCAGGTCTGGCCCGCGGCTGTGAGGATTGTAGATGACATCGACGAAACCGGAATCCAATTGTTCGGCGGGATCCAGGGCGCCGTTGAGAAATGCGAGCCACTCCCGGCCACTTGATGCCGCCACATCTCGCCTGGGGTAGGCCACCAGTGCGACACTCTTGAGCAGCGCGTTGACAGCGGCGATACAGCGGCTGCTGTCGCCGTCCTGCCGGTACTGTGCCTGAATCGCCTGCAACTGCCGCAGGGCCTGACGGCGGTAGGCATTGCGGCGGTATCGCCGCCACAGGAACAGTGCCATCCCGAGTAGAAGCAGCAGAAGCATGCCCAGTAGCACCCACCAGCCAGGCGCCGGCGGCCACCAGCCTACCAGAACCGGTTCGCGCAGCGGGTGCAGTGCCGACAGGGGATCCTGTGGGTTCACGATCTTCGCTCTCCATAGTAGTCCTGTAACAGACCGAATGGCGCGTTGTTGGTTTGTGCCCGCAGCAGCGGGATGCCCAGGCGCATCAGGTCCTGTGACAGTGACTGTTGCCGATTCCGGAATCGCGTACGGTAGTGCTTGCGGATTTTTTTGTCTGCCGTGTGCAGTTCGCTGCGCCCGTGGCCATCAGTCACCGCGTAGCGTCCTGCCCTTGGCAGCTCGGATTCCATCGGGTCAGAGCAGCCGATGGCAGTGATTTCCGTGTGCTGCGCCAGTTGGAACAGGTGTTCCCTGGCGTGCTCGTCTTCCGCTCCGCGGAAATCGCTGACCAGGAACAGGCTGCTGCCAGGGCGGGCAATCCGCCGCAGGTTCGACAGCATGGAGGCAAAACTGCCCTCCTGTGTCGCAGCATCCAGCGGCAGGGTGTGATTGTAAGCCGAGAGTTCGGACAGCAGCGCCAGTACGGTCCGGCGGCTGCGACGCGGCCGGATTTCCCGGTGATCAGTGTCATTGAATACCAGGCCGCCCACCCGGTCGCCGGCGTCCAGGGCGCTCCAGGCGACCAGGCTGGCCAGTTGTGCAGCCAGTACCGACTTGAAACAGTGGCTGGAACCGAAAAACATATTGTTGCGCTGGTCGATCACTACCAGCACGGGACGTTCGCGCTCCTCCCGGAACACCTTGGTGTGAGCGCTGCCGGTACGAGCTGTGACGCGCCAGTCAATGGTACGGATATCGTCGCCGGGCTGGTAATTGCGTACCTCCTCGAAATCGATGCCGCGCCCGCGAAAATTTGACTTGTTGGGTCCGGCCAGAACGCTCAGGGCCCGGTTTCTGCGGGCCAGCCTGAGTTGCCTGGCGGGAAAACGCAGGGCAATGAGATCGTCCAGCGCAGCGTAAGCGCCACGCGCGGGGGAACTGACATCAGCCAGGTGCACGGCCCGCCTCAGCCTACCGGAACCAGTGCCAGCAGTTCATCGATGACCTGGTCGGGGGTGACGCCGTTGGCCTCTGCCTCGAAACTCAGCAAAAGGCGGTGACGCAGTACGTCAGCTGCTACCGCCTGGACGTCGTCCGGACTGACGAAATCCCGCCCCTGCAGCCAGGCGTGAGCGCGGGAACATCGATCCAGGGCGATAGTGGCCCGGGGGCTGCCGCCATATTCGATCCATCCCGCCAGTTGCTCGGAATACACCCCGGGGTCACGGGAGGCGATCACCAGTTGCACGATATACTGTTCCACCGGCGCCGCCATGTGCATGGAAAGTGCTTCCTGCCGCGCGGCGAATACCGTGTCCTGTCGCAGAGGCGTGGGCGTACTGGCGGCGGCCTGGCTGGCTTCAGCGCGGGTCAGGCGGAGGATTTCCGCCTCTGCCTCGGCGCTCGGGTAATCCACGTTCACGTGCAACAGGAAACGATCGAGCTGGGCCTCGGGCAGGGGATAGGTGCCCTCCTGCTCGATCGGGTTCTGGGTCGCCATCACCAGGAACAGGGCCGGCAAATCGTAGGTTTCGCTACCCACGCTGACCTGCCGTTCGGCCATAGCCTCCAGCAGCGCCGACTGCACCTTGGCCGGTGCCCGGGCCCTTCTGGAAGTGAAAGCTCGCCTCCTGGGGGCGGTAGATCTCGGTACCGGTCACGTCGCCCGGCAGCAGGTCCGGGGTGAACTGGACGCGGTGAAAACTGCCCTCCAGTCCGTCTGCAAGGGATTTGATGGCCCGGGTCTTGGCCAGGCCCGGGGCACCTTCCACCAGCAGGTGGCCGTCCGCCAGCAGGGCGATGATGAGTCGTTGAACCAGATGGGATTGGCCGATGATCTGCCCGCTGAGCCACTCTTCCAGGGCCCGAATATCTGCGCTTGCCACGCGTTCTCCTGTTGTTGTCGATGAATTGTCCGTCTGTCACACCCCGCCGTGTTATCGCCGGCGGTAGCAGTCAGGGAGGCCCGCATTGTAGCGAAACTCCGGGGCGCGTCCAGTCTACGCTATAGAGGTAAAACCGGCGCCCGCTGTATGACTGGGAAGAGTGGTAAAAGTTCCACCCCGGGGACCGTCCCTGCCAGTATGGGCTAGACTTAGTGACGAACGGTAATTTCCACAGTTTAAACGGTACAGGAATTGTGTGGCATGGCCTGGGATACTTTAAAGGAAGGTTTGTTGAATGAACTGGCGCAGCGCATCGACGATCGCGCCGAGGCGGGGGACAGGGAGTCCCTGCACAATCTCAGTGCAGCCTTTTACAGCCGTTTTCCGGCGGATGACCTGCGCGGGCGTTCGGTGGAGAATCTTTACGGCTGCCTGTACGGTCTGCTGCGCTTCATGCATGAATGGTCCGACCGCAGTCCCAAGATAAGGCTCTTCAATCCCGAGATACAGAGTCACGGCTGGGAAAGCAAGTACACCACACTGGCGATTTTATGTCGCGGCATCCCCTTTACCACCGCTTCGGTAAGGGGGGAGCTGAATCGCCGCAACCTGCGCATCCATACCATAGCGAGCTCCAATCTGGCGGTGAGCCGCGACAAGGGCGGCCAGATGCAGGGTGTATTGCCCGGCGGCAATAACGACCACGCCTCTGAACCCGGAGAAGCCCTGCTGTTTTTCGAGATCGGGCGCCATTCCAATCCGGAGGAGTTGGGGGAACTGCGGGATACCCTGGCGGCGATACTGGGAGAGGTCTCTGTGGTGGTCGATGATTTCCCCGCCATGTGTGAGTGCCTGCAGCGGGCGGCAACGGATGTTGAGGCCAGCACCTGTGTCGCCCGGGATCACCGGGAGGAAGCCGCGGCGTTTCTTGGCTGGCTGGAACGCAACCACATGACCATGCTGGGCTATGAATACCTGAAACTCAAGCGCAGTGGCGCGGTGACCAAAATCAAGGTGGACAAGTCCGCCAGCCTGGGCTTGCTGCGGCAGCGCAAGACCCGGGGGGTGCAGGACCTGCAGTTCGACATCGAACATCTATCGCTGGAACAGCTGCACAGCAAGCAGTTGAGCTTCTCCAAGTCCCGCGGCCGCTCCAGGGTGCATCGGCTGACCTATCCGGATTACGTGGAAGTCAAGGTTTTCGACGAGGACGGGGAGGTGGTGGGGCAGCACCGTTTCATCGGTCTGTATACGTCCACTGTCTACACCATGAACCCGCGGTTGATTCCTATCCTCAGGCGCAAGGTCGAACAGGTCATGGAACTGTCGGACCTTGAGTGGGCGGCCCACGAGAGCCGTGAGATGGTGCGCGTACTGGAAGTTTTCCCCAGGGATGAGTTATTCCAGTCCAGCGTGCGTGAGCTGTACGACACGGTTACCGCGGTCAACCAGATCCAGGAGCGGCGGCAGACGCGCCTGTTCGTGCGCAAGGATCCCCACCGTAAGTTCGTGAACTGCATGGTCTACATCCCGCGGGATCGCTACACCACGGAACAAAGGGAAAAGATCGAGGCCATCCTGACGGCAGCTTTCCACGCCGAGGAATCCGAGTTCACCACCCACTTTTCGGAGTCCATACTGGTGCGCTGCCACTTCGTGTTGCGGGTCAATCCCTCGGTACCTCTTGAATTCGATGCCGCGGAACTGGAAGGCCAGATCGTGCAGGCCACCCTGGCCTGGGAAGACCGGCTGCGCCTGCGCCTGGTAGAGGAATTCGGGGAGGAGCACGGCGAGCAGTACGCCCGGGAGTTGGGTCCAGGATTCCCCCCGGGTTACCGCGATGACTTTGACCCGCGGGTCGGGGTACTGGATATCAAGAAAATCCTGCGCCTGATGAAGGGCGAGGAACTGGCGATGAGCCTGTACCGCCTGGTGGAGGAGGGGGACGACCGGCTGCGCCTGCGACTCTATCACTGCGGCCAGAGCCTGCCCCTGTCAGACGTGTTGCCCATTCTGGAGAATCTCGGGCTCAGGGTGGTGACCGAACGCCCTTACGGCGTGCGCGCCCACGACGGTATTGTCTACTGGGTACAGGAGTTCAGCCTGATCTACTCACTCTCGCACAATATCGCAATGGACCAGGTAAAGGATGAATTCGAGGATGCCTTTGCCCGTATCTGGTTCGGCGAGGCGGAGAGCGACTCCTTCAACCGACTGCTGATCGGCACGCGCCTCAACTGGCGGGAGATTGCCTTGCTCAGGGCATATGCACGCTACCTGCGACAACTGCAGTTTCCCTATAGCGTGGAATACATCGCCGAGACCATGGCAAACCACCTGCACATCACCGCCTGTATCGTCGAGTTGTTTCTTACCCGATTCTCCCCGGTATTTGACGGCGACGAGGACTGGCGCGGCCAGCGGGAACTGGCGGTGGAGGAACGCATCCTGGATTCCCTCGAGGAGGTTCAGAACCTGGGAGAAGATCGCATCATCCGGCAGTACGTACGGATCATCAAGGCCACCCTGCGCACTAATTTTTTCCAGGAGGCTGATGGCGGCACCCTCAAGCCGTACTTTTCTTTCAAGTTCCGTCCCTCGGCGATACCGGATATTCCGCAGCCGGTGCCCATGTTCGAGATTTACGTTTACTCGCCACGGGTCGAGGGAGTGCACCTGCGCGGCGGCAAGGTGGCCCGCGGGGGGCTGCGCTGGTCCGACCGCCAGGAGGATTTCCGCACCGAGGTCCTGGGGTTGGTCAAGGCGCAGCAGGTGAAGAACGCCGTTATCGTGCCCGTGGGTGCCAAGGGTGGCTTCGTGGCCAGGCAGTTGAATCCCGAGATGTCCCGGGAAGAGCTACAGCGGGAGGGTATCGCCTGCTACCAGCTGTTTATTCGCGGCCTGCTGGATCTCACTGATAATCGCACGGATGTGGGCATCCAGCGTCCCCTGCACATTGTGGCCAAGGATGAGGAAGATCCCTACCTGGTGGTGGCGGCGGACAAGGGTACCGCCACCTTCTCCGATATCGCCAACGCGCTGTCGGCGGAATACGATTTCTGGTTGGGAGATGCCTTCGCCTCCGGGGGCAGCGTCGGTTACGACCACAAGAAAATGGGCATTACCGCCCGCGGTGCCTGGGTGTCAGTGCAACGCCATTTCCGGGAGATGGGCGTGGACGTGCAGGAAACCGATTTCACGGTGGTTGGTATCGGTGACATGGCCGGTGACGTTTTCGGTAACGGCATGTTGTGCTCCCCCCACATCTGCCTGGTGGCGGCCTTCAATCACATGCATATTTTTATCGATCCCGAGCCGAACGCCGCGGCCAGCTACGCAGAGCGGGAGCGCCTTTTCCAGCTCCCGCGTTCCAGTTGGGCGGACTATGACAGCGCCCTTATATCTGCCGGGGGCGGTGTATTTTCCAGGGGCGCCAAGGCTATCCCCATCTCCCCCGAGATGCAGTCGCGCTTCGATATCGAGGCGGAGACACTTACCCCCAACGAGTTGATTTCCCGGCTGCTGCAGGCGCGTGTAGACCTGCTGTGGAATGGCGGTATCGGCACTTATGTGAAGTCCAGTCTGGAATCCAATATGGACGTGGGGGACAAGGCCAACGACGGCCTGCGGGTAAATGCCAGCGACCTGCGCTGCCGGGTGATCGGCGAGGGGGGCAACCTGGGAATAACACAGCTCGCCCGGGTGCAGTACACACTCGCCGGGGGGCGTTCCAATACGGACTTTGTTGACAACGCCGGCGGTGTCGATTGTTCTGACCACGAGGTCAATATCAAGATATTGCTGAATACGGTGGTGTCCCGGGGTGACCTGACCGAGAAACACCGTAACGCGCTGCTGGAGGAGATGACGGACGCGGTGTCCGAGCTGGTACTGGACAACAACTACCGGCAGGCCCAGGCCATCAGCCTGGTGGAGTTCCAGGCGATGGATCGCAGTGGCGAATTTCTCCGCTTCATTCGCAACTTCGAGATGGCAGGCAAGCTGGACCGGGCTCTCGAGTTCATTCCTTCCGATGAGGAACTGGCGGAGCGCCGGGTGCAGGGCAAGGCGCTGACCCGCCCGGAGCTCTCGGTGCTGGTTTCCTACGCCAAGGCCGTTCTCAAGGAGGACCTCATCGACTCGGACCTGGGGTCGGACCCCTACCTGGCTAATGCGGTGCGGACTGCTTTCCCGCAACGCCTGGTGGATGAGTACCCGGAGGAAATCCTCGAACACCGCCTGCACCGGGAAATCATGGCGACCCAGATAGCCAACGACATTATCAACCGCATGGGATTTAATTTCCTGCCCCGGCAACAGAAGGGTACCGGCGCTTCCGTTGCCGACGTGGCCCGCGCCTATACCACGGTGATCAAGATCTACCGCCTGGCGGATACCTGGGCGGAAATCGAAGCCCTGGACAATAAGGTCTCCTGCGGCGTGCAGCTGGAAATGATGCTGGGCCTGATCAGCCTGGTGAAGCGCGCCACCCGCTGGCTGCTGCGGAACCGGCGCCATCAGCTGGCGCCGACCCAGGGCATCGCGGAATTCGACGAGCCACTGGACCAGTTGCGAGAGGCGTTTCCCGCCATGCTTCGAGGTCGCGCCTCAGAACAGTACCAGAGCCTGTTTGAGCATTTCCTCGAAGCGGGCGTCGAAGACGACCTGGCCCGCACGGTGGCCAGCGCCAACGTCGGTTATACCGCTCTCGGGATTATCCAGGCAGCGGGAGAGACAGATGCCCCCCTGATGGACGTGGCAAACCTGTATTTCGCCATGGGGGAGCGGTTGGAGCTGGACTGGTTCAGTGGCCAGATACTGGCCTCCAAGGTGGAAAACGAATGGCAGGCCCTGGCCCGAGACACCTACATGGAAGATCTCGAGTGGCAACAGCGGACCCTCGCAGTGGGTGCCCTGCGACACCTGTGTGATGATGGCAACTTGTTGAACTGCATGAAAGCCTGGGAAGAGCAGGAGGCTCCCCTGCTGGCCCGGTGGCAGGAAATGCTTGGTGAGTTGCACGCCACGGAGACGCCCGATTTCGGCATGTTCGCGGTCGCCAACCGGGAGTTGCTGGACCTTGCCCAGAGCAGCACCCTGGCGATGAAGATGAAGTAGACGCCCCCCGCTGGGGGCGTCGATGAATCAGACAGCGCGGATCTTGTGTACCCCGGAGACACCGGTAAGGCCATCCCATTGGTCGCTGCGACCTTCTCGCCATCCCGACAGCCAGTTCTGGCGGTGTTCCTCGTCGGTGTGGGGACAGTAGTCGCTGCTGCGTCCGGCGATGCCGGCCTGGTAGCCCTTGTCGTATGCCCGGGTGTTCATGTCGCGTTTCTGTCTTCTCATAGATAGTGCCTCCGTTACAGGCGTGTGCCGCCGTGGGGGTCGAGGGGAGGGTGCCCCCCGCACACCGCCAGGCGGTGTTCGTTACCGGTATTGTGTTGCGTGTATTTGGCTTAAATAACAGCGAAGCAATACAACGAAGAGTGCCCTCAGGCACAGCTCTATGGAACCAGACAGGGACGGGCAAGTCGACTATCGTTTAGTTCTGAACTCGACTATTTTTATAACCAAATGAGTTCACCTAATTTCTAGATTGCTAAATACTTTTATAATCATAAAGATATGAGCTATTTTTGATAAAATACTTTACTAAGTGAGGGTGCTCCAAGGTCCCGCTTTTGGTCTATAGTGGTGAGGTTGCACCCGTCATTCCCCCTTTTTTGTAACAAGGAATCTCTTTTATGGCTTCAGAACCAGCCGACATGTCGCCGATGGAATATATCAGCAGCGAGTCCGGACAGCTTGCCGAACATCTCGGGGAGTACAGTTACCTGGTGGGTGACATACTGTGGGTAATCGCCCTGGGAGCACTGGCGGTTTACGTGCTTCACCGGCTGGCCTCGGGCTTTCTCTACTCCCTGGTGAGCAACAGCCGCGCGGTGCGGGTCGGTTTCGGTACCCTGTATGTGCTGGTGCTGGTGGCAGCCATCCTCAGCGCGCTGCGCAAGATGGGGCTCAATATCGATACCCTGGGATCGCTGGCAGTGCTGGTGGTCCTGGTGGGGGCGGTGGTGGTGTACTTCCTGATCCCGTTTCTGCCCAAACTACCGTTCATCGTTGGACATACGGTGGAGGCCAACGGGGTCATGGGTACCGTAGACCAGGTATCCAGTTTTCACACCACAATCCGCAAGTTTGATGGGACACTGGTGTTCCTGCCCAATGCGCTGGTGATGGCGTCCAAGATTCTCAATTACAGCTATACGCCTTCCAGGCGTATCGAAATGCAGCTTAATATTCTCCCTGCTTGTGATCTCGAGGCCGTCCGCGAGAAAGTGCTTACACTGATCAACGCTGATGAGAGGGTGCTGGATGAGCCCTCCCCGCCGGCAATTTTCGTCATGGCTGCCGGCGCCGACAGTGTCCAGATGACGGTCTTTTGCTGGGTCAACAACGAGGACTTCCTCGGCGCCCGCAGTGACCTCTGGCTCACGCTGATGCGACAGGCCGGGGAGGAGGGCAGCGGGATTCGCCTGGCACTGCCCCGGCAGGTCGTGGAATTCGAGGGCGATTTACAGGGGGGTACTCACGGTGGCTGAACAGTTCGAGAGGCTGGAACACGAGCACGTGCAGTTTATCGGCCGGCAGCAGCTGTTTTTCGTCGGCACGGCCGGTACCGAGGGGCGGGTTAATATCTCCCCCAAGGGTATGGACAGCTTCCGGGTGGTGGCCCCTGACCGGGTGGCCTGGCTCAACCTGACCGGCAGTGGCAACGAGACCGCCGCCCATGTACTGGAAAATGGGCGCATGACCATCTTGTTCTGTTCCTTTGAACGCCAGCCGCTTATCATGCGACTGTACGGCGTCGCCAGGGCCAGTCATCCGCGGGACCAACGCTGGCGGGAGCTGGAGCAACTGTTTCCCGATTACCCCGGCGGTCGCCAGGTATTTGAAATGGACCTGGACCTGGTCCAGACATCCTGTGGCTACGCGGTTCCCCATTACCAATATCAGGGTGAGAGAGATACCCTGGTCAAGTGGTCGGAGAAAAGGGGCCAGTCGGGTATTGAGACCTACTGGCGGGAACGCAATGGAGTCAGCCTGGACGGCAAGGATACCGGGATCGGCTGATCGCGCTGGCCGGGTAAATAAAGCGAGGCTCGGGAGACTTCGGATATGGTTAAGTGGATCGTGCTGGCAGTGGTCGTGGGCGCAGGCTACTGGTACTGGACCGGGCCTTATCACGCCGGGCGCCCCGATAGCGATGAAATGCGCCTGCGTGAAAACGCCGAAAAAATGCGCAAGTGCATGCGCCGGGAAGCCTCGATGGCGGGGGCAGCGGGCATTGCCGGCGTGGGTGGCATAGCCGATGACGGTGAGCAGCTATGTGCCGACAAGTATAATCTCTACAAGCACGAAGGCCAGTGGCACAACTATGAGTGATTTACTCTGATGATAAGTGTGGCAGATCCGGTAGACCGCGATGTAACGGCGATTCTCAGCGAGGCGTTCAGAGACGACCCGGTTTTGCGCTGGATAAAAAATGCGCCGGCGTTTGTGCCGTCGTTTTTCGAGATGATACTGCCGGCCTTTATCGAGAAAGGCCTGACCTATATCGACGACGAGCGTCGCGGGGCGGCCGCCTGGCTCGGTCCCCAGGACCAGCTGAAATGGCTCTTTACCCTGCCCGACCTGTTGCGAATGACCAACTTGTGCGGTCTCGGGGGAATGTACCGCCTGTGGGTCAGTGGGTCGAAAACGCAGAAGTATCAGCCGCGCGAGCCCCACTATTACCTGTTTGCCATTGGCGCCTTGCCCCGCTGCCAGGGACAGGGGGTGGGCAGCTCACTGATATCGTACATGCTGCGCCGCTGTGACCAGGAGCAGATGCCGGCCTACCTGGAGAACTCGCGTGAGGCCAACCTCGCTTTCTACCAGGGGCACGGCTTTCAGGTGCAGCGAGAGATCCGCTTTGCAGGTGGTGCGCCGCCCCTGTGGTTAATGTGGCGGGAGCCGCAAACCCTGGCTCCCTGAGGTCACTCCTGCCAGATCACCTTTTCCTGTGAGGCATACCAGTCATCGAGTAAAGGTTCGTAGGTCGATTCGATGACATCGCGCTTGATTTTCAGGGTCGGGGTGAGGAAATTATTGGCGATGTCCCACTGGTCCCTGAGTACCACCAGGAACTGCAGCTGCTCATAGCCCTCCACCTGGGTGTTGATCTCTGCCAGCAGCTTTTCAAGGTGGGAGGTCAGTTCCGCGCGGGCCGCGTCATCGTCCATTTTATCCCGCCACTCATCACCCAACTGCAACACCGCGTAACAGGCGGGGCGGCCCACTCCCGAAACGCAGGCGAGCTCGATGTGACTGTCGGCGTTCAGCAGGTTTTCGATGGGCACCGGGGCCACGTACTTGCCCTTGCTGGTCTTGAACAGTTCCTTCACCCGGCCGGTAATTTTCAGCAGGCCGTCGGCAGAGTATTCCCCCCGGTCACCGGTCTTGAAGTAACCGTCCTCGGTGTAACACTCGGCGGTCATCTCCGGCTGTTTGTAATAACCCATCATATTCCCCGGGGACTTGATCAGGATCTCGCCGGCTTCGCTGATGCGGGTTTCGACACCGGCGGGGGGTACACCGACGTAGCCTGGACGGCGTTTTTCAGTGGTGGACATGTGGGAGTAGGCGAAGTCCTCGCTCATGCCGTAGCCCTCGACGATCTTGAGGCCCAGGCGGTCGTACCACTCGATCAGTTCACCGGGCAGGGGTGCAGAACCGCTGCCGGCCAGGTGGACCTGGTCCAGGGCCAGCCCCTCCAGCACCTTCTTGCGCACCATGCTCCTGACTATGGGAATCTTCAGCAGCCGATCCAGTTTTTTGGCGGGAAACTGCTGGAATACCCCCTGCTGAAACTTGAGCCACAGGCGGGGCACAGACAGGAAAATTGTCGGCCGGGCCCGACGCAGGTCTTGTACGAATGTGTCGAGACTGTCGGCGAAGTAGATCTGTGAACCGCTGTAGAAAGAGGCGCACTCCACCGTGGCGCGCTCCATGACGTGGGCCAGGGGCAGGTAGGACAGTACCCGGTCGTCCACGGAGATATTCTGTTCCTCGATCAGGTGCTGGGCCGGGATGGAAGCGGAGCGGAAGGAGTGCATGACACCCTTGGGCCTGCCGGTACTGCCGGAGGTATAGACCATCAGCGCCAGCTGCTCCGCTGGTGGCGAGGGATTATCGGCGATGGGTTGGTGGCGGGCGACGATGTCATCCCAGGCTTCGTAGTCGGTCTCCGGGGAGAGCGGTAGGGCGATGCCAGGCATGTCGGCAGGAATACCCTGCTTGATTTCATCCCAGTCGTCCAGCTTGCCGATAAATACCAGCCGCGAATCAGAGTGATCCAGGATGTAGGCGACGGTGTCCGCATTGAGCGTCGGATAGAGGGCAATGGTGGCGTGTCCGGCCATCCAGATGGCGAGGTCGCAGATGATGAAATGAGCGCAGTTCTTGGAAATCAGCGCGATGTGGCTGTTGTCTGGCAGGTTCAGGGAGCGCAGGTGGGCGGCCATGCGCCGCGCCTGTTCCAGGGTCTCCCCCCAGGTGTATTCCACCACGGTGCCATCGCCTATTGGCTGGTACATATAGGGGCGATCTGGCTGATTCTTTTCCCATTCGTAGGCGGCATCGAGCAGGAGTTTTTCTTTCTGCGCCGTCATAGTGATCCTCCACAAAATTGTTCAGGCATTGTCCAATAACTCGATCCAGTGCACCACTGGAATTTCCGTGGCCGCGGCCAGGTGTAACTGGCAGCCGACATTGGCGGTGGCGATGACCGCGGGACCTTCCCGGGTGAGTGCGCGAAGCTTGTTTTCGCGCAGCCTTGCGCTGGTCCCGGGTTGCAGGATGGAATAGGTGCCCGCGGAACCGCAACAGAGGTGATTCTCCCGGGTCGCGGCCAGGGTGAAACCCAGGCACTGCAGCAGGTCGGTAAGCAGCTGTGGCTCACCCAGGCCATGCTGAAGCGTGCAGGGGGTCTGTACCGCCACCGGGCCGATATCGGTGTTGAACACCAGGCCGGAAAGATCCTCCTTGGTGAGGAACTGGCCAACGTCCGCGGCAAGTTCAGTGACCCGACGTGCGCGCTCGGCGTATATCGGGTCATCCGCCAGCAGGTGAGCGTAGTCCGCCAGCATGGCACCACAGCCACTGGCGGAGGTAACGATGGCTTCGGCGCCCGCCTCGATATGGGCCCACCAGGCATCGATATTGCGCCGCAGGTCGTCGAGGCCGTCGTGCTGGGCAGCCAGGTGGTAGTTCACGGCGCCACAGCAGCCAGCCTCCCGGACTGACACCAGGTCGATGCCCAGCCTGGCCATTATCCGGCGTGTCGCGTTGTTGGTTCGCGGGGTGGCGGCGCTCTGGACGCAACCCTCCAACAGCAGTACGGTGCGCTTCGTGTCCCTCACACCCGGTACCGGCTTCAGTTCCTGCCGCCCGGGAATCTTGCGTGACAATGAGGCAGGTAACAGCGGGCGCAGGGGGCGTCCTGCCAGCAGCAACAGTCCGAACAGGCGGGGGCGGGTCAGTACAAAACGCAGCAGACTGCGCACGGCCCGCTGCAGCATGCCACGGGGTACCTCGCGTTCCATCAGCCCGCGGCCGATATCCAGCAGTTCACCGTATTGCATGCCCGAGGGGCAGGTGGTCTCGCAACTGCGGCAGGTCAGGCAGCGGTCCAGGTGGGTGTGGGTGACAGCGCTGGCACCGCCGGTTTCAAGTAATTGCTTGATCAGGTAGATGCGGCCGCGCGGGCTGTCGCGCTCGTCGCGCTGGTCCAGGTAGGTGGGGCAGGTGGCCAGGCAGAAACCGCAGTGCACGCAGGCACTGGTAAGTTCGCGCGCCCTTTGTCCAGCAGAGGTGTCAGCAAACCTGGGGTGCAGTTCGACGTGCATCGTTACTCTGCCCTACAACCAACTGTAAAGGCGGCCGGGATTGAATATCCCGTGGGGATCGAACGCCTTTTTCAGCCGCTGCTGCAGGCCCTGCTGAACCGGTTCCAGCGCCTGCCTGACTTCGCCATTGCGGTCGCCCCCCCGGAACAGGCTGGCGTGGCCGCCGGCAGTGGCTGCTGACCGCTGCAGGCGAGTAAAGTCGGCGTCGCCTGAGAGCCAGCGCTGGGCACCGCCCCAGTCGATGAGTGTTGCCTCCGGTGGCGTGGTGGTGGGCGCTGCACTGTTCAGGGACAGCCGCCAGAGGGCTTCATCACCACGGAAGAACGGCAGGCTCATTTCCCGCAGCTGGCTCCAGATGTCCTCCGCCTGCTGCGAGCGCTCGCCGCCCCAGTCCGAAGCGGTCTGCTCTACCGCGGACGCAGCCCCGGAGATACGCAGGTAAAGCCGGCCGTCCAGCCAGAACGCGCCGCTCAGGGGGCGCGGTTCACGGGCCCGCCGGTTCATCACTTCCAGCGCCTGCGTGGCGTCCATTGCGTATACCAGTGTCGTCGAGTGTTCCGGCAGCGGAAGAACCTTCAGGCTGACTTCGCTGATCACCCCGAGAGTACCCAGGGCGCCTGCCTGCAGCCTGGAAACGTCGTAGCCGGCAACGTTTTTCATGACCTGGCCGCCAAACTTCAGCAGCTGCGCTTCGCCGTTGACCAGCCTGACGCCCAGCACCATGTCGCGTATCGAACCGTACCAGGGGCGCCCGGGGCCCGAGATATTGCAGGCCAGGGTGCCGCCGAGCGTGGCCCTGCCTCCCAACAGGGGTGGCTCGAAGGGTAGCATCTGCCGGTGTTGCGCCAGTAACTCATGAATGTCTGCCAGGGGAGTGCCGGCCCGGGCAGTGACTACCAGCTCGCCGGGCTGGTAGTCGATAATGCCCCGGTGTGCGGACATATCCAGGGGTTCTGCCTGGCAATCCCTGCCGAGCAACTGGCGTTTGCTGTCACCACCACGGATATACAGCGGTTTGCGCTCATCCCGGGCCCGGGTGACGGCGTCGACAATGGTGTCGTTGAGGTCAGTCATGCCCATCCCTGGTCGGCAGGGCACGGTATTCCTGGCAGCGCTTGAGGATGGGAATGCCCTTGCCGGGGTTGAGGGTGAGGCCGGGGTCGAAGGCTGATTTGATCTCCTCCAGTTGCAGCAGTTCCTCGCGACTGAACTGGCTGGGCATCTGCCGCAGTTTTTCCAGGCCGACACCGTGCTCACCGGTGATACAGCCGCCTACCTCGACCGAAAGATCGAGGATTCTGGCGCCGAAATCTTCGGCAGCGCGAATCTGCCTGGGGTCGCTGGCGTCAAACAGAATCAGCGGGTGCAGGTTGCCGTCGCCGGCATGAAACACGTTGGCAACGGCGAGGCCGTATTCACCGGAGAGCCGGGAAATTTCTTCCAGCACGGGGGATACCTGGCTGCGGGGGATGGTGCCATCCATACAGTAGTAATCCGGTGCCAGGCGGCCCACGGCGGGAAATGCCGATTTACGTCCCTTCCAGAGAAGAGCGCGTTCTTCGTCACTGTTCGAGACGGTGATGGAGCTGGCTCCCATTTCGCGGAACAAAGCGCTGATCCTGTCGCTGTGCTGGTCGACTTCCTCCCGGGTTCCGTCTACCTCGCACAGCAGCAGCGCCTCGGCGTCCCGCGGGTAGCCGGCGGCCGCGAAGTCCTCGGCTGCCCGGATTGCCAGGCGGTCCATCATTTCCAGGCCTGCGGGTATGATACCGGCGGCGATCACTGCGCCCACCGCGTCACCTGCGGCCTTCACACTGTCGAAACCGGCCATCACCACCCGTGCCAGTTGCGGGCAGGGCAGGAGGCGGACGGTGATTTCCACCACCACGCCCAGCAGCCCCTCGGAGCCGTTGAACAGGGCCAGCAGGTCGTAACCGGGGCTGTCCAGGCCGAGACCGCCCACGCTCACCAGTTCACCCTCGGCAGTAAGTACTTTAAGGCCCAGTACATTGTGCACGGTGAGGCCGTATTTCAGGCAGTGCACCCCGCCAGAGTTTTCCGCCACGTTGCCGCCGATACTGCAGGCGATCTGGGAGGAGGGATCAGGGGCGTAATACAGTCCATGTGTCGATGCCGCCTCGGAGATAGACAGGTTACTCACCCCGGGCTCAACCCGCGCGGTGCCCGCCAGTGGGTCGATATCGAGAATCCGGTCGAGTTTGCTGAGGCCCAGCAGCAGTCCTTCGGGGTGGGGCATGGCACCGGCGCACAAACCGGTGCCGGACCCCCTGGGCACTACCGGTACGTCGAGCTCGCGACAGACCTGCAGCAGGCGCCGGACCTGCTCAACTGTCTCGGGCAATGCAACCAACAGCGGTAGTTCCCTGTACAGAGAGAGGCCATCACACTCGAAGGGGCGCTGGGACTCCCGGTCATCGATGAGGCAGTGCTCTGGCAGGAATTCCCGCAGTCGAGCCTGCAGGGTCGCGCGGGAAGCAGCAGGGACGGTCATCTACAGGTGCACCACCACAGTGCGGGAACCGGCGTGATGGCGGTGTTCCCACAGGTAGACACCCTGCCAGGTGCCGAGCATCAGTTCTCCGCGCTGGAACGGGATGCTGACCTGGGTGGCGGTGAGCGCGGACTTGATATGGGCGGGCATGTCGTCGGCACCCTCCAGGGTATGGGTGTAGAGGGGATCGTTTTCGGGAACCAGCCGGTTGAGCCAGTTTTCCAGGTCCACCCGCGCGCTGTCATCGTAGTTTTCCTGGATCAGCAGGCTGGCAGAGGTGTGGCGGATGAACAGTGTGCACAGGCCCTCGCTGGAATCGCTGGCTGCAACTACCGGACGCACCTGGTCGTTAATGGGGTAGAGGCCCTGGCCGTGTACTGGAATTGAAATTTCCTGGATCAAGTGCTGACTCCCCCTACGTCTTGCCCGGCCGGTGGGTTTTCCGGCGAAGCGCTATCCTACGTGATCATTGTCACGACATAAAGTTGTGATCTGTGCCAGGCTCTGGCACTGCATATTGAATACAAAGATAAACCAGTGGTTGAAACCTGGACCTTTACTGCCTTTAGAGGTGGAAGCAATTGGCTGAGCAGGCATAATCGGCCACTTCGACAGGCGTACGACGAGGTACTGAACAATGGAAGATTTCAACGGCAAAGTGGCAGTGGTAACCGGTGGCGCCAGCGGCATAGGCCGGTCGCTGGTGAAGGAATTACTCGCAGCAGGCGCCAAAGTGTTCATCGGTGATGTCGAACAGTCCGCACTGGACCGGGTTTTGGCTGAGTTTGAGGGTCTGGGTGACCTCCGCGGCCAGGTTACCGATGTGTCCAGTGAAGAGTCTCTCCACGGCCTGGCGGACGCTGTCTACGAGGCACACGGCGCCTGCCACCTGCTGTTCAATAACGCCGGCGTCGCCGCGCCCTCTGCCAATGTTTGGGAGACCACCCCCAATGACTGGAAGTGGGTGCACGGGGTCAACATCTTCGGAGTGGTGAACGGCATCCAGGCCTTCGTACCGCGTATGATCGCTTCGGGGGAGGAGGGGCACGTGATCAATACCTCATCAGGGGACGGCGGTATCTCCCCGCTGCCTTATCAGTCGGTATACGCTTCAAGCAAGGCGGCGGTGTCCTGTATCAGCGAGTGCCTGGCGGCCCAGTTTCAGAGCGAGGGCACCAAACTGGCGGCTTCGGTATTCTATCCCTCCGGCGGTCTGCTGGACACGGGCATCTGGACTACCGATCGCAATCGGCCGACAGGGCTGGCCAGGGAGAAGCCTTACGATCCGGTGCCCACGGTACAGGACTTCAAAGTGGCGGCGAAGGCCGCGGGTATGGAGCTGGAGTTCCAGGACCTCGACGAACTGGCCCGCTATTGCCTGCAGGGGATTCGCGAAAAGCGCTTCGTTATCATGATCGACGTGCAGGACGCCGAGGCCACCCTGCAGGAGCGCGCTGCACGTATCGGCCGGGCGGAATTGCCCATCGACCTGGCGGAAATTCCCCAGTTATAGCTGGTCTTCAAGCGGCAGGATGAGCTGAACGCCCGCCTGTACAATACCCGGCTCGAGCTGGAATGATGATCTGTTCTTATGTCTGACACTGTCTCCATATGGGTTGATGCCGATGCCTGCCCGAAAGTGATCCGGGAAATCCTGTTCCGGGCAGTACAGCGCGTGGGTGTCCCGCTCACCCTGGTGGCCAACCATGCGTTGCCGGTCCCGAAATCACCCCTGATACGTTGCCTGCAGGTCGAGCAGGGCTTTGATGTCGCAGACAACTTCATCGTGCAGCAGGTACAGGAGAACGACCTGGTTATCACCTCCGATATCCCGCTGGCTGCGGAAGTGATAGAAAAGGGCGCGAAGGTGATTACTTCCAGGGGGGAGCGTTATACAGCCAATAATGTGCGCCAGCGCCTGAATATGCGGGATTTCATGGACACCATGCGATCCAGCGGCGAGATGACCGGCGGCCCGCCGGCCCTCGGGCCCAGGGAGCGGCAGGCGTTCGGTAATGCCCTGGACCAGTACCTGGCAAAATACGCCTGAGGGGTGCG
>JAACFI010000376.1 GCA_009937575.1 Haliea sp. | reverse complement strand
TTTCAGTGCTGCATCGATGTCGGCCAATGAGTGATTCCGGTCTGCTATTGGCAGGTAGGTAAGGTCGATATCAACCGATAGCCGAGGCATATCGCGCACGAACAAATTAATGGCCGTTCCACCTTTTAGCGCGAAGCATGTTTCCTCTGCTACCTGCGGCAGAGTTTGTACGAGTAGTTCTACCTGTTTCCGGTAGATATCAGTGAACGGCATTGATTTCCTCCGGAACTGTGATGCCGTATTTGGGTTCCAGTTTACCGCCCCGGAAGATCACTCGCTTTCCCGAACCCAGGCTGACTTTTTCCCGGTTAAGATGGCTGAGCCATTTGTGTTGATGGCGGTCGGCGAAGAAAAAGAACAGGCGCTTCACTTTGACGCTTCGGGCATCTTCCAGGAGTGCCTGTAGACGTCGTGGACGCAAGTTGACCAATCCTTCCATGATCATGTCTACCTGATGAAAGGATTCGTTTCGAGGCAATTCATCCAAGAGTTCGAGGATCGCCCGCTCCGGTGACGATATCACCAGGGGCCATTTCCATTGTCCCCAAGGCATGATTAGTAGTCCGCCGGGTAGTGAGGTCACCTCGGTGTCGTTGCGAGAACATTCCAAAGTCAATACCTTCTCGTCGTGCTGAATCGGTGAGAGGAAGCGCGAACGGTTATGGGAGATAAAATTGGCATAACCGGAGAATTTTGACAGCCAACCGGGTATTTTCTTCTCGGTGTACAGGTGGATCGTTCGAATGTCCGGAGAGGCAGGTAGGAAATGGGCATAACCTTGCAGTTCCAGCGCGGAGCGCCCCCCAACGGAGACTGGATACTGCAATAGTGTTTGAAGAGAGATGACGATTTGCTCCCAACCACTGATCGTGCGCTGGCGGTGGTAAACGCTTCGCACCGGCTGTATCAACCACCCGGCTGACACATACTGGCGTCGAAGGGCGCGAGAGTAGCCTTGCTGCTCCAGCCAGGCGGCATCAACAAGCAGCCCCTCCGGTAGGAGGCGCTCTAGCTGGTTTAACTTGCTTCCCTTTTGTATAGCCATACTATACAAAATAGCAGAAATATAAACTTCAGAAAAGGTTTATAAAAATTGTTTAATGTATAGCATGGCTATACATATTGTTAATAAAGTAAACCGGCTCTGAGTGCTATTCGTAGTGTAAATCGGATTGCCGGAAGGTGTCGGAAGAATACCAATTGGTTACGCAGGGCGAATTTGTTTCCGACACTTTTCCGACAACAGTCCTGCACTGTTATGCATTGTCGTGCAAATTGGGCAACGGACGCCGTTTTTAGACCTTTAAAATCAACAAGTTACAAACAGTTTAGGGCTTTTAACCAATTGGTCGCTGGGCTGGGCGCCCCCGTTGAATCCAGCACGGCCCACCAATTTCAGAGGGTTAGCCGTTAACAAGCGCTAACCCTTTTTCATTTGCCGAAACTTTGCCGACATCTGATTTCTTCCTTGAGGTAGAGAATGGGCGACATCCATTGGTATTGACGGAGCGCCGGGAGCACGCCGCGATGCTGGCGGATCCGCTTCGGCGCCGCGGCATTAGTTGTGAGGTACTCCGTGGCGCCATGAAAGCCAGAGAAAGGGACGCCATCATGGCGGCACTGGATGATACCCAGGTCCTGATCGCTACGGGCAAGTACATCGGAGAGGGATTCGATCTTCCCCGGCTCGACACACTGTTCTTGGGATTACCGATTTCCTGGAAAGGCTCGCTTGCACAGTATGCTGGGAGAATTCATCGGCAATCGGCCGGGCGAAAGCCTACGAAGCACTCGGCTATTCTGTTGGAGAAGGGGAGGTGTTGACACTGGTGCAGGGAAAGCTTGGGCAGGCCAACCTGCGGTCCGCCAGTCAGGAATGACGCCGCCACATAGGCAGTCTTGTCCACTAAGTGAGGCTGTACCAGGTCCCGCGTCCTTTGCCGTGACGCGCAAGATGCCGGGCATCGGTGAGAGCACTCAAGTGGTCCTTGATTGTGTTGCGGTTTGCGCCGGTCAGCTTCGCCGCCTCGGCGACGGTGATTCGCCCGTGCTCTCGCGCCAGCTCCAGTATCCGGACAGAGAGGTCCGGCAGGTCGCCAAGCACAAGCCGTTCCCGCTCCACCTTTTTCTCTAGCCGCGCCTTCTGGTGTTGCAGTGCCCGCAGGAAAAACTCCAGCCAGGGTTGCCAGTCAGGCTCTTCATCCCCGATGGTGGTCTGCGTGTTCCGCAGGGCGCGGTAATACGCATCCTTGCTGCGCTCGATGACACTTTCCAGTGAACTGTACGGCACATAATCGTATCCGGTGCTCAGAAGCAGCAATGTCGTCAGTACACGCGAAAGCCTCCCGTTCCCGTCCTGAAACGGGTGGATCGCCAGGAACACCACCACGAAGATGGCGACGACGATCAGCGGGTGAAGCTCACCGCCCTCAAGTTCGGCATTTGTCCACGCTACCAGCGATTCCATTCGGCGGGGCGTATCAAAGGGCGTAGCGGTTTCAAAGACAATACCGATTCTTTTGCCTTCACTGTCGAAGGCCTCGACATGATTTGGATGGGTCTTGTAGTGACCCCGGTGGCGCTCGTCCTTTGAGGAATGCGCCAGAAGGTCCCCATGCAACTGCATGATGTAGTTCTCGGTCAGGTCGATTTCGCTGAAGCTGGAAAAGACCGTTTCCATGACGGCGGCATATCCGGCAACCTCTTCCTCGTCTCGCGAAGCGAACTGCTTGATCTCCAGCCCGGCAAGCAGGTGCTCGACCTCCCTGTCGGAGAGCTTCGCGCCCTCAATCCGGGTGGAGGAGCCGATGCTTTCGATAGTCGCGACGTGCCGGAGGGCCGTCAGGCGGTCCGGGGATATCCGGCCAATAGCCGACCACGCGCCCTTGAACTCGTCGATTTCCGCGATGAGCTTAAGGATCGCTGGCGTAATGGTCAGCGTATGGGTGCGGATGTCCTCCATATATACCTCCAATTCCATCCAATACCAGAATGACACAGAACCCTCCAATTGTCCATCCAATACCATCCATTTAAGAATTGGTCAATATTTAACCGGTTGTCACGACGGGCCTGCCTGCAAGGACTCCCCCCGGGCGTCGTATTCACAGCGAAACGGATCACCGTACTGAAGGCTTCAGCCGATGGGTTAAACACTCGTTGCGGCATAGGTTTTGCGTGCGCTCGGGGCCCATCGCGTCATACACATAATCCGGGCAACCCGGCATTTGTTTGATACTGCCAGTTGCGCCCACCCGAAATGTGGGATTACTTCCAGTTGTCACCTCGCTGCCCATGCCGTGGCTCTCGCCGTCAGCCTCCACCAGGTCAAACCAGAGGCCGATGCGAGGACCTGAGGTGCCGGATACGGCGCGACGCTGCAGCGCGTCCCATATGGCTTCGCGGTTGCGCCCCTTGCTGTGCACGGCCACCAGGCCACCGGTGTACAGGAATGCACTGGCGCCATCCTCTTTATCGAAAAAGGCCATAGATGATGGCGTTACCGGCTGGTCTGAAGCGGGATTGCCGGGTGCGTTGGCTGCGACTCTCGCAATCCTCACCGCCATTGCCTTCACAACGTTGGCGAATAATCTCTCCCGCTAGCCAGCAGCAAGGGGTAAAGCCGTTGGCCGGTTCCGGACATACTGAATCGCCCGGGAGGGCGATGTCGAGGTCACGATAGATTTCCGAATTACCGTGGCCGGGGTAAATCTCAAGCAGGCGCTGGTACTTTTCGTTGTGTTGATCCATCTGGTAGTTGAAGTCCGCGCCAATGGGATTTGTATTCCCCCAGGCCATACCATGAGGTATGACCAGCGCATCGAAGCCCTATTGATCGAGCTTCTGGAATAACTCGGAGGGAGTTTCAGCCGACTCGTAGCAATTTATCGTTGGGTGTTCCTGGACATTATGAAAACAAAACAATCCCATCCACAAAGTCAACTCGCAGTTGCGAGGCCTCTCAGTATATACCCGGAATCAACCTATAAGGCACGCGCCGCGCATATTCTCGATAGCCCGGCAATTCTTCCTGGAGAGTCTGGTCTTCCAGTACGGTTCTGATCACCGCTATGATCAGCGCTACAGTTGCTGGAATAAGAGCAGTGGCAGAATATTTCCGGCATAACCCGGGTGCCGAACAATCCGGTACGGGCCACTGTCACACACCACATGCCCTCGATCCATCTGAATGCACACCACGCTGAAAAAAAAACGGTTCTCTGCCAATGCCCACGCAGCGAAAGCGTACCCGAGCGTGATCAAGATGAAGCCAATCACGATGAGCCATAGCGGAAATACGGGGGACCAGCCATAGCGGTGATCCAGCCCTGCTACTATGACCATTGGAAACGCCAAACTCAGCGCCATTAGTGGAGCAAGCACTTTGTCCCAGGTTTTTGCGCTTTTGATATTCTCGATGCTTTGTCGTTCGGCCAACAACCCAGGATGCCGTTGCTCCGCCCAAATTCGCCCCCCTATGCCAGCGGCAAAGATCAGCAGGGAATACAGCCACGCCTGCCACCAACCGAAATCCCCACCGCATACCAATAGAACCAGTGGGATAGAGAGATATACCACAATTAATCTTATCCACTGGCGAGGGAGCATTGTGTGAACTGACTTTTGACTAACCGTCTTTGCTGACATGCTATTCCCCGAAATTACGCGACATTTATTGGCGGTGATATTGGTCGCTCTCAGCAGCTTGTTAGATTCTCTTAATTCTCTTTACTGATATTTTTATTAGCCTTATCAACCAATACTTTGCGAATTACGGAGCTATGCATAATGATCCATTTTGATAATCGTTTTTTCCAACCTGGGACAAATATGATTTTTTTGCTTTTCCCCAGAGCCTTTAAAGATAATGATACGACTTCATCCGGAGACATCCACATAGAATTCGGTATGGCTTTTCTGTCATAGTTTTTGAGATCGCCTACTTCATGAAATTCAGTACGTGTGAATCCCGGACATAACGCTTGAATTCTGATATCC
>JAACFI010000375.1 GCA_009937575.1 Haliea sp. | reverse complement strand
AATTGAAAGACCAGACCAAATTCTGGGACTGGATGGCAGCGCGCTACGCCAGGCAACCTGTCGCTGATGAAGCGATCTATCAGGAGAAACTAACACGTACTCGGCAGTATTTCGGCCAGGGTTGCCGGGTGCTGGAGTGCGGCTGTGGCACCGGGTCGACCGCGATTGCCCACGCGCCCCATGTCGGTCACATACATGCCACCGATATATCGGCCAATATGCTTGCCATCGCGAGGGAAAAGGCGTCGGCGGCGGGGGTGTCTAATATTTCCTTCGAGCAGGCCGACCTGCGCCACTCGGGCGGTGAAACTGCCAACTGGGATGTCATCCTCGGCATGAGTATCTTGCACCTGGTGCCTGACATGACTGGTGATATTACTCTGGTTCACTCGCTGTTGAAGCCAGGTGGGGTGTTTGTTTCCAGCAGCCCCTGCATTGCTGATATGTCCACCTTCTTCAGGTATGTTGCCCCGCTGTTCAGATGGTTACCGTTCCTGCCATCGGTTACCGTATTTTCAAGGTCAGAATTGGAGGACAGCCTGAAGAACGCCGGGTTCGTGATTGAAACAAGTTGGCAGCCGGGTGATGACAAGGCGGTGTTCATCGTGGCCCGCAAGCCGAGCTCACAGACAACTGAGGCCTGACACCAGTACGCCGATGTATGCTGGCATACGCCGGGTTGCCTTACGTCCCGCGGTACGGGCGGATGACGTTCTCCGCATACCAGTTGATCATACCGACCTTATCCTCGACGGTCTGGGTGTCAGGCGTGGCATCGTAGGGGTTACGGAACGCGATGATGACCTCGGTCACGCCGGCTTCGGCCAGGTCTTCGAGGCCCTGCTGCGAGTAGGCAGCCTCGGTCATGGCGTGGTACTGGAAGTCACCCTGGTCGCGGCCGTACTCTTGTCGAAACTCCTCGATCTGCCCGATCATCGCATTCAGTTCCTCCAGTGAGGAACCGGCGGATACCCAGCCGTCCCCCAGGCGCGCAGCGCGTCGCAGGGCGGGTTTGGCGTGACCGCCTACCAGCAGTGGCACATGGTGCTCGGGCACAGGGCACAGTTTGATCGGGGGAATATTGAAGATCTCGCCCTCGTAGCCGAAGTACTCGCCGCTCATCAGTCCGTTGAGAATCTCCATCATCTCATCCATGCGCTTGCCGCGCTGCTCCCAGGGTACCTGGCAGACCTCGAAATCCTCCGGCCAGGGGCTAATGCCCACGCCAAAAGCAAAGCGGTCGCCGAGCATGACAGCAAGGGTTGCCAACTGCTTGGCGACGATTACCGGCTGGCGAATCGCCAGTTTGATCACCGAGGTGGTGAAGTGCAGCTTCTCGGTGCGCGCGGCGAGATAGGGAATTGCCACGAATGGCTCCAGGAAGGGTACGCCGTCAAGGAATTCCCGGGTACCGTCGTCATTGTAGGGATAGACATCTGAGCCTTCCTGCGGGTAACAGATACTGTCCGGGAAGGTGAAGCCGTCAAAGCCAGCTTCTTCCACAGCAATAGCCAGCGGCAGGTACTGATCGGGGGCACACATAGTGGCGTGATAGGTGAATTTCACTGTCGATTCCTTAAAAGCTGATTGTCGGTGAATAATTACGCGCTTCGTTACATTTCGGATCAGCCGTGACTGGCGGTTTGCGGCTGATTTTGATCCACGAAACTGCTGGTTATCGTATGAATCTATGGCCACCTGGAGTAGAACCGCAAACGTGTGCGGCCCGGGTACGGCGAGGCGTGACCAATGACTGATCTTTTCCTGTTCCGCAATGACCTGAGAGTCAGCGATAATCCAGGCCTGGCCTATCACGGCGACGGAAAGGCTTTGTTGTGCGTCTATGTGAGGGAGCCCGCCCGCCCGTGGTGCAATACCCTTGGCCCCGGCGTTCATCGCAAGCGTTTCCAGCAGGAGTCGCTGCTTCACCTGCAGCATCGGCTTCGTTCCCTAGGTCAGGAATTGCTGGTTCTTGACGGGGAGCCGTTGCGATTGATTCCAGATCTCGTCGAGCGCTTTAACGTGAAACGACTGGGGGTGGCTGAGGCGCCGGGCGTTTATGAGCACAGGCTGCTGGAGAAGCTACGGCAGCGACTTGCCATCCCCCTTGTGGTCCACCGGGGCAACACACTTTTTGACGCCAGCCAGGTCCAGGACCTGCTGCCGAGACTGCCGCCGCACTATACACCCTTCCGCCAGGCACTGGCGGGAGTGATCCGTAAGCAGGCGCAGCATTTCCGTTCGCTGTCCCCTGCACCGCCCGGATTAAAAGTCGCAACCCTGGTTTCCTGTCCAGATCGCCCCCATCCGGCCTTCATTGTGCGCGGTGGGCAGGGCGAGGGGGAACGTCGATTACGCGACTGGTTGTTCCGGGAACGCGCTGTCGACCACTACCTGGAGACGCGCAACCAACTTGAGGGCCTGTGCGCTTCCAGCGGCCTATCGCCGTGGCTCGCGAACGGCTGTCTTTCGGTTCGATCCGTAGCCGATGCACTGGACCGGTACGAAGCTCGCTTCGGGACAAGCGATTCGACGGAGCATCTGCGGCTCGAACTCCTGTGGCGCGAGTTTTTCCATTGGCGGGCCCTTCGCGACGGCAACCACCTGTTCCGGCCGGGAGGTGCTGCTGGCAAACGGTACCGCTGTTGCTTTGAACCGCGCAGCTTCGCCCGTTGGTGCGCAGGTGATACAGACTACCCTCTGGTCAATGCGCTGTTGCACCAACTGGTGGAGAGCGGCTGGATGAGTAACCGCGGCCGGCAGATTGCCGCCAGCTGCCTGATCAACGAGATGCAGGTCGACTGGCGCTTCGGCGCGGCTTTTTTTGAGAAGCACCTCGTCGATTTCGATGTTGCCAGCAACTACGGCAACTGGCAGTACATCGCCGGTGTCGGCGCCGACCCCCGGGGCGGGCGCCATTTCAACCTCGAAAAACAGCTTGCGATGTACGATCCGGAGGGCGAGTTCACGCTCCGCTGGTGCGGCAACCGTCCAAAACAGCCCAGGCATGTCGTCGACGCGGTGGACTGGCCCATCCATGAACCGGCAGGCCCCGGCTCCTGACAGTACTCAGTGAAAATCGTGCCTCAGGTAAAGCTGGCCAGGCGCAAGCAGGTCACTCACCGGTGACCAGGGGATGATCGGCAGGGAGTTGCCGGGTGATCCAAAGGGCAAGTTTATGCTCCATATTGGGAATACTTATATCCTTCTTGGCCAGCGGTTGGATCAGTTTATCTTCAACCAGTGCGCGGTAGATATATTCGACTTTTAGCTTGTGGGAGTCCGTGGCCTCGATTTCCCCATAGCCGCGTTTTTTAACGTACAGGGCACCTACGACAAGCGCTTTCTTGACCAGCTCAGCTTCATGCTTGTTCTTTGACATATTTGGCTCGGTGGTATCTGGATAATCTTGGGAATATCACCTACTACCCTAGTCAATCAATCCCTGGTCTGCCAGATCCTGCATGAAAGATTTGATAAAGGTCGGGCGCATGGCGTTCACGTCACTCTGCTCTTCCATGCCGGAGTAGGCCTGCCAGAGTAGTTCTTCGGTTTTGACCTCGTAGAGTTTCGCCGTAAGGTGAATGGATTTGTGTTGAGCCCAGAAGTCTGATGTCTGACCAACCTGGTAGGGCACCCCGTAGACGCGACCGCGACCGTAGGCATCACGGCCGTAAACCGGAGCGTAGGCATAGTATTTGCGCCCTGGATGTAATACCTCGCTTTGGTCCCGGCCTGCAAACAAGGTCACAAGAACAGTATCTACTTCAGCCTTCGCCGCCATATCCAGGACGTCACTTTTATCGATATCGGTGCCGCCCTTCAATGTATAACTGGCAACAGCATGTATCCCGTGTTTTTGTAAGGCCTCGGTAAAGTCCTGTTCGAAGGCACGTCTCCCGTCCTCAGTCGTGGCGCTGGTGAAGACGAGTACGCCCTGCAGGTCTTTGGTATGAACGTCCTTGTCTACCCAGGACTTTTCAATGCTCGCAGTGGCACCGCAGCCCACCAGGGTGAAGAGTAATAACAGGCTTAGGCAGGTTCTCATTGGCATCCTTGCAACTCGTTGACAGTCGGATCCGGGGGTGTCGCGATACTGGTTGTTGATCCAGTATGCCAACAGCGCAACCCTTTCGACACTATTTTTTGGCAGTGGTGTAACCCAGTCTAGTTCAGTATCGAATAACCTGCACCGGCCTGACTGCGTCCCTTCCGATTGCAGACCGG
>JAACFI010000374.1 GCA_009937575.1 Haliea sp. | reverse complement strand
CGCAGCTCAATACCGACGACCCGGGCGAAGCGCAGGCGACCATCGAAGACTTCGCCGGCGCCGGGGTGGACCGCCTGGTGTGGGTTAACCGCTACGAAAGCGCTGAGCATTGCCTGGGCGAGCTGGAGAAAATCCAGCAGCTCCCGGGGGCGGCTGCATGAAACGACGCACGCTGCTGTTGGGCGCCCTGGCCGGGGCCGCCGGTGCGGGCCTGCTGCTGCGGCCCGAGGACCAGGGTGCGCCCCATACCAGTTACTTCAGGGACCTGAGTGGGGCTCTAGAGGAAGCGGGGCTGGCGACGCCGCGGCTGGTGGTGGACCGGGCCGGGCTCAAAGCCAATCTGCAGACCCTGCGCGGACATATCGGCGATCGCTTCGACTACCGTATCGTGGCCAAGTCGCTGCCCTCCATCGGGCTGCTGCAGGAAGTGATGCGCGAATCCGCCAGTCGCCGCCTGATGCTGTTTCACCAGCCGTTTATCAACCGCGTGGCCGAGTCCCTGCCGGAGGCCGATGTCCTGCTGGGCAAGCCGATGCCGGTGAGCGCCGCCGCCGAATTCTACCGGCAGCGATCGGATACGGGTTTCGACCCGGCCAGGCAGCTGCGCTGGTTGCTGGACACGCCGCAGCGGGTGGTGCAGTACGCAGAGCTCGCGGAGCAGCTGCAGCAGGACATGCTGGCCTGTATCGAGCTGGATGTGGGCCTGCACCGGGGCGGGGTGCAGGGCGACCGGGAACTGCTGGAGATGCTGGACCTGGTCTCCCGCTCACCGCGACTGCAGTTTACCGGTTTCATGGGGTACGAGCCCCACGTGGTCAAGGTCCCGGGGGATCCGCTCAAATACCGCGACCAGGCCATGGCGGCCTATCGGCACTACGTGGATATCGCCCGTGAACAGTTGGGAGAGCAGTGGCCCGAAGATGCGGTGTTGAACTGCGGCGGCAGCCCCACCTACCAGCTGTACGATGACGGCGACTACCCGTTCAACGAACTTGCCACGGGTTCCTGCCTGGTCAAGCCCACCGATTTTGATATTCCCACCCTGGCAGACCACGGCCCCGCCGCCTATATTGCCACCCCGGTACTCAAGACCTCGGAGGGTGTGCAGATCCCGGGGATCGACCTGGGCCCGCTGCAGAGCCTTTGGGACCCAAACCGGCAGCGCACGGTGTTTATCTACGGCGGTTACTGGAAGGCGCAGCCGGTGTCACCCGCGGGGCTGTCACCCAATCCCCTGTTTGGCCGATCCACCAACCAGGAGATGCTCAACGGTTCCCCCGCCATCGACCTGGCGGTGGACGACTGGGTCTTCCTGCGCCCCACCCAGAGCGAGTTCGTGTTCCTGCAGTTCGGTGATATCGCTGTCTACGACGGAGGCCGTATAGACGACTACTGGCCCGTGTTGGGCCAGCAGGCGGGCTGAGGTGTTGTCCCCTACTGGGGGGTGAAGGTGACCCGGTAGGTCTGCGTCGACGGGTAGCACCGGTCGTTTTCATCGCACAGGCCGACCAGGACGGTGGTCGGTCCGGGGGGGAATCTCAGCTGGAAGGGCTGATCGGAAGAGGCCAACAGCTTCTTGTCGACGTCGTACACGCGGATAAAATAGCCCGTATTGGAGAATTCACTGGTGCCGCTGACGTTGACCGGACCGGTGTAGGAGACCGTGTAGCTGTCGGTGTCCTCCGGCATATTGAAGTTGCCCTGCAGCACATCGCCGGATTTTGTATCCCCCCCTTCCCTGGGATAGTTCACATTGAACAGGTGGTAGCGGTCCACCACCACCGGGTATTCGATATCTCTCACCCCACCGTCGGGCATGCGCACCCCGAGCACCCTCACCGTGTACTCGATATCGTATTTCCAGCCGCCTACCATCCAGGACATGAAATTGGCCGTACCGAAGCCCTGGTTGTCCCTGGTCAGGTTGCTGATCGGTAATTTGTTGCCGCTGGATTTCTCGATGACCTCCACCATCGCACTGCCGAAATAGTTGAAGGAACCGGAGGCCCCGTTCTGGGGCACCATGGAGATGCTCCAGGGGGTCGGTTGGGGCGGCTGGGACACCAGTACATAGGGGTAGTACCGATAGGGCATGGCCACGAATTCCAGGTCCGGGGGTACCGGGTAGGGGCTGGGGGAGCCGAAATCGAATACCTTGAGGGCGGTAAAGCCGTCTACCTGGCCGTAGGCGGTAAAGCCCAGTTCCGGGAACAGCACCCAGCGGCGGTGTCCCGCCAGCATCAGGTTGGCGGCGTTGGTGTTGTCATTGGTCCAGCCGAAGATATCCGCGGCGGGATCGGTGGGTGTGGAACTGGAACCGAGATTGGACGAACGGGCTCCCGCAGCGGCCTCGGCGGTATAGCAGGTATCATCTTCCGCGGGGAAGTGATTGCCGTAATTGTTGGCGCGCTGCACCAGGCTGGTTTCCTGCATCTGCATATCGTAAAAAGCGTCGTAATCCACCGGCGGCAATTCGTGCAGGGACCGGGTTTGATCGAGTGCTTCCTCGGCGCGGGCCTTGGGGGCCGGTTTCAGGCTGCCGGGGCCACAGTTGCCCACATCGGGTGTTGCGCCGTAGAGGTAAGATGCGGTGGAAAATCTGCCCTGGTCGATTTCCGCCAATACCCTGCGCCAGTAAGCGACGTCGTATTGGACAAAAATGGGTTCCAGGTAGAATTCCCTGTCGCTGGCCAGCACATCCATCAGGATTTGCTTGGCAGAAAAGCCCTTGGTGGACAGCGGGCAGGGCGTGGTCTTGTGGCCGCAGAACGAGCTCTTCTTCTTCGCCCACTGGGTGAAGGTGTAGCCTCGTGCCGGCTCGGCAGTGAAGACACTGTCGAAGTCATCCGTGGTGACCTCGATGACGCACTCGGCCGGACCAACGCAGACAAAACCGTCCTCGGTCACCACCCGGCCACCCTCGGGGACCGTCACCACCAGTTTGCAACCGAACAGCAACAGGGTCAGCAGTGCGGCAAGCGCGGGTTTGAGCAGGTGGTGAATCAGGTACGCCTGAGCAAACAAATAGCCTGATGCACTCGGGTGGTCTGTTGGGGCCATCATGACGTCGGCCTCAGGAATATCGTTGAATGGCTCTCAAACACCGGTTTGACTATAGACGATCACCCCTGAATTTGCCTGAAAAAATCACACCCCCGCTTCAGGCCCCGGTTCTCGCCGCCAGTTGCTGCAGGATCCTGCCGTGCTCCCGCCGGCCCAGCAGGATACGGCGGAAACACCAGAAGGAGAACAGGCACAGGCTGCAGACCACCGCCAGGGTAAACCAGCCCAGGGACTGAAGCACCTGCGGTGATACATCCCCCGGGGCGCTGCCGGGCTGGATGCCGGCCATGTCGATGACCACCCCTGCCAGCAGGGTGCCCATACCGGTGGTGGCCTTGTTGATAAAGGTGCCCGCACCGAAAAACGTTCCCTCCTGCCGCCGGCCCGTGGCCAACTCCTGTTCGTCCAGGATATCCGCAATCAGGGATGCCGAGACCGTCTGCAGGCCCATGATCACGAAGGTGCTGATGCAGGTGCTGAGCAGGTACAGGGGATAGATCAGTGGATCGCCATTTTCCGGCAGCAGGCCGAACTGCCGCGCCCCGATCATCCACGAGGCGTTGAGCGCGACAGCCATCGCCCCGGCCGCCATTAACACCGGCTTGTCGAAACGGTGCCCCAGGCGCCCGAGAAGTGTGAAACCCAGCAGGGTACCCAGCGCCGTGGGCGCCAGCAGCCCCGCCAGTTGGGAGCTGGAGAACTCCCAGTAATAGGTGGCGAGATACAGCGACAGGGTAAAGAACACCCCCGCCGCCATACCGAAGGTCAGGCTGGCGCCCAGCTTATAGCGGAAATTGCGGTTACCCAGTGCCTCCCGGAAGTCGTTTATCGGTTGCAGCCAGTGGAAATTGCCCTGGTCCGGGGAGGCGACCGGCAGCCGGGGAATCACGGTGCGCGTACCCCAGAGGCATAGCAATACGGTGACCAGGGCTACGGCAAAGGACATAAGACCGTAGGTAAAATAGTTGGATTCCACCAGGCGCCCGTCAATGCCACCTGTGGGCTGGAACACCAGGGCGAAAGCAATAGCCGGCATCAGCATGCCCGCCAGCCAGGCCATGGTGATCCGCGCCTTGGCGATGACGGTGCGTTCATCATAGTCGCGGGACAGCTCCGCCCCCATGGCGGTGTAGGGAATAAAATAGATCGTGACGCAGGTTCGCA
>JAACFI010000074.1 GCA_009937575.1 Haliea sp. | reverse complement strand
GTCGATAGTAAGAGCTATCTTTATCGATAAAGTTCCCCGGAATCATCATTTCCTTATTCCCCGCCGGGTCGTATACTCAGCCCATGCGATGTGTGTTCTGCGTTATTGGAGCTAAGTCTTTGACCCACATCATATAATTCACTACCACAGGCAGCAAGCAAAGAGCGCAATGGGCACCCGTCACCAACACGATGTGCTGATAATAGGCAGTGGCGCCGCAGGCCTGAGCCTGGCCCTGCACCTGCCTCGGGAATATCGCGTCGCGCTGCTTTCCAAGGCCGATCTCAACCAGGGATCCACCTACTGGGCCCAGGGCGGGATGGCCGCCGTGCTGCACAATCGCGATACGGTGGATTCCCACGTGGCCGACACCCTGGCGGCGGGCGCCGGGCTGTGCTCCCGGGAGGCGGTGGAATTCACCGTGAGCAACAGTCGACACTGCGTGGAATGGCTGGTGGCACAGGGAGTGGATTTCGACCGGCGTGAGGACCAGCCCAAAGAGGATCAGCGCGAATTCCACCTGACCATGGAGGGAGGGCACAGCCACCGGCGTATCATCCATGCGGCAGACCGCACCGGCCGGGCCATCTCGGAGGTACTTAGCGAACGGGCGGAAGCAACCGACAATATCGAGATTTTCACCCACCGGGTGGCGGTGGACCTGGTGGCAGCCGGTGGACGCTGCCAGGGCGCCTACATCCTCGACCAGCGCAGCGGCCGGGTCGACCTGTTCCAGGCCCGCAGCGTGGTACTGGCCACGGGTGGAGCGAGCAAGGCCTATCTCTATACCAGCAACCCGGATGGAGCCAGCGGCGACGGTATCGCCATGGCCTGGCGCGCCGGCTGCCGGGTGGCGAATCTTGAGTTCAATCAGTTTCATCCCACCTGCCTGTACCACCCCAGGGCCAAGTCATTCCTGATCACCGAGGCGATACGCGGCGAGGGGGGCAAGCTGCTGCTGCCGGATGGAGAGCGCTTTATGACGCGCTTCGATGATCGCGGGGAACTGGCCCCGCGAGACGTGGTGGCCCGTGCCATCGACCACGAGATGAAACGCCTGGGGGCCGACTGCGTATTCCTGGATATTTCCCACAAGTCCCGGGAATTCCTCCAGAGTCATTTTCCCACGGTGATGTCGCGCTGTGCGGATTTCGGCATCGACATCGCGGCCGAGCCGATTCCGGTGGTGCCCGCCGCACACTATACCTGCGGGGGCATCGTGGTGGACACCAGCGGCCGCACCGACCTGGAAAATCTCTATGCCATCGGCGAAGCCTCCTGTACGGGCCTGCATGGGGCCAATCGCATGGCCAGCAACTCGCTGCTGGAATGTATCGTCTATGCCGAATCCGCCGCCGGGCACATTGCCCGCACACTGCCTGAAGTGGCTGCACCCGATCCGGCCCCCGCCTGGGACGAGAGCCAGGTTACCGACTCCGACGAAGACGTGGTGATCTCCCACAACTGGGACGAATTGCGGCGTTTCATGTGGGACTACGTCGGCATCGTGCGCACCAACAAGCGCCTGCAGCGGGCACTGCACCGGGTAGAGCTGCTGCAAGCGGAAATTGCCGAGTACTACGGCAACTACAAGGTGGGCAACGACCTGCTGGAACTGCGCAACCTGGCAATGGTGGCGGAACTGATGATTCGCTGCGCCATTTCCCGCCGGGAGAGCCGCGGCCTGCACTATACACTGGATTACCCGGAGATCCTGCCAGAGGCGCGCGATACCGTCCTTTACCCGCCGAATTCACCGTTGCAGAGCGAGTCGGACGCGAAGTCTGCGTAACTGTTCACGCCCGGCGCAATCGGGAAACAACCAGCAACGGTGCTTCACGCCATCGGGCATTTCTCGCCAGACAAGGTAGATCACCCGGCCCATACTGACGCTCTCTGGTAGCATCTCCACTGTGCGCAACTCGCCGCCGCGCTCCACGGACCAGGCCCCCTGGCGCCACAGCAGAGTAGTTCCCGCCAGCGAATCCCGCCGCAACTGCTGCAGCCAGAAGGGAACGGCGGGTGACAGTAACACTGCCAGCAATGGGTAACCCCGTTGGTACAGCAGATATAGGGTGAACAACGAGCAGACCGCGACCAGACTGGCCAGCCTCGCGTACTGCCCGGAGCTAGCGATCTCCAGGCGGAGTGTGGGCGAATTCGAGCACCTGATTGACAATGGCGGCGAGCTCCTCGTCCTGCGGACGCTCCCGGCGCAGGAACCATGCAAACAGCTCCTGGTCCTCACACAACATCAGCTGCTGGAAACGCTGGCGATCTCTCAGGTCCAGCTGCGCGTAGCGGGCGTCGACAAACGGTTCCAGCACCAGGTCCAGTTCCAGCATGCCGCGCCTGCTGGCCCAGCGCATGCGATTGATTTCTTCTTCCTGTATCATGCCTGTCGGTTCATTCACGATGGTCATCAAAAGGCGCCATTATAGCGTCAATTGCAATCGCCGCGCCGGCGCCCCAAAAATCGAGGCAGAGAACTTGAGTCATTTCTATACGCCCCTGGAGCAGGAAGCCCTGCTGCATATTTCAGGACCGGATGCGCAGACTTTCCTGCAGGGCCAGGTGACCTGTGACGTGCACCAGGTCACCGCCGACCACAGCCTGCCCGGGGCCTACTGTACGCCCCAGGGCCGGGTGGTCTGTGATTTCCTGCTGTGCCAGTTGCAGGAGCAGCACCTGGTCCTGCGCCTGAGACGCGACCTGCGGGCCACGGCCGCCGGCGTGTTCGGCAAGTACATCATATTTTCCAAGGCAGAGCTGGATAGCGAAAACGACGACTGGCAGCTGTTTGGCTGCTGGGGTTCCGGAGTGGCACCCGCCCTGCAGGGGATCTTCGGATCGATACCGGGGGCCGGTTATGCCAGCGCCGGCGGCGACGGATTCCTGGTGGTGCAGACTGACTCCCTGGGAGAACGATTCGAGTGCTATGTGCACAAGTCGCGATTACCCTCCATCCTCGAGGGACTGGAGAGCACGCTGCAACTCGCAGGGGAAGCCGACTGGCAGGTACTGGACATCGATGCGGGCATCGCCCGCCTGCAGGCGGCAACCAGCAGCGAATTCGTGCCACAAATGCTGAACTTCGATCTCACCGGGCATATCAGCTTCAACAAGGGCTGCTACACCGGGCAGGAAGTGGTCGCAAGGCTGCACTATCGGGGCACTCCAAAACGGCGCCTGTACCGCGCCGGGCTGCCCACGGGCGCCCCGGCACAACCGGGTGATGCCCTCTACGGCAGCAACGGTGAACAGAGTGTCGGCAACCTGGTAAACGTGGTGCATTCGGCGAACGACACCGCGGCAGCGCTGCTGGTGGCGACCGTGGCCACCATCGATGAGGGTCTGCACCTGCAAGCACCTGGCGGACCTGCCCTGGAGCTGGGTGAGCTTCCTTACTCACTCGAGCCGGGCTGAAATTCAGGGCTGTTGGGGCAGGCTCCAGTCCACCGGATTCTCGCCCCGGGACTGCAGGTATTCATTGGCCGCCCGGAAATGACCGCAGCCGAAAAACCCCCGGTGGGCGCTTAGGGGCGAGGGATGCGGCGCCTTGAGTACGCAGTGGCGCTGGCCATCGATAATGGCTCCCTTGCGCTGGGCGTAACTGCCCCACAGCATGAACACCACGCCCTCGCGCTCCCGGTTGATCACATCGATCACCCGGTCGGTGAATATCTCCCAGCCCCTGCCCTGGTGTGATGCGGCCCGGGCACACTCCACCGACAGCACGCTGTTGAGCAGCAGCACCCCCCGGTCGGCCCAGGCAGTGAGGTGACCGTGCCCGGGAACTGGCAGTCCCAGTTCGGCATTCAGTTCCTTGTAGATGTTCTGCAACGACGGCGGCACCGCCACCCCCGGGCGAACAGAAAAGCACAGGCCGTGGGCCTGCCCCTCCCCGTGATAGGGGTCCTGTCCCAGGATCACCACCTTGACCCTGTCCAGCGGCGTGTGGGCAAAGGCGTTGAAGATCTCGCTGCCAGCGGGAAAGATACGCTTGCCCGCCCGCTTCTCCGCCTGCAGGAAAGCCCGCAGCTGGAGCATGTAATCCTGTTCGAATTCACTTGAGAGACGGGCCAGCCAGCTGGGCTCCAGTTGTACAATACGCTCTGCGGACAACGCTCTGCTCCCGATGCCCCGCGTCAGTTACAGGCCGCCATCAGCAGCACCCGCTGGTATAACAGGTCTTCCTGGGGGGCTATAAAGGGGGCGACTTCGACCGGTTCCAGGCGTTTGCTGCGCTGCCGTTTGCCCGCGGCTGCGTTCGCCACAGGGATCAGTTCCGGCGCCGCGAATGCCGCCCGCTTACGGCCTGGGGCGGCGTCCCGGTAAAGGGTATCGCGCATGCGGGGCCGCCGGCCCAGCGTCTCGATCTGCGCCTCCATATGCGCCGGCGACCACTCCTGGCCGTGGCCGGAACCGGCCGCCCGGGTAATGCTCTCGTTCATCAGGGTACCACCGAGGTCATTGGCACCGGCATCGAGGCAGGCGGCCACGCCCTGTGGGCCCATTTTCACCCAGGACGTCTGGATATTATCGATCAGGCCGTGGAATACCAGGCGCGCCACCGCGTGCATCAGCAACGCCTCACGGAAACTCGGACCGCGCCGGGCATTGCCCTTGAGATAGATGGGAGCCTCCATGTGAACGAAGGGCAGCGGTACGAACTCGGTAAAGCCCCCCGTGCGCTGCTGCAGTTCGCGAATACTCAGCAGGTGATGAGCCCAGTGCTCGGGGCGGTCAATATGGCCGTACATGATCGTGGCGGTGGTGCGCAGGCCCGCCTGGTGCGCCGCCTCCATCACCTGCAGCCACTGGTTAGTGGTCAGCTTGTCAGCACACAGCTCACGGCGCACGTCGTCGTGCAACACTTCTGCGGCAGTACCGGGCAGCGTCCCGAGTCCCGCCTGCTTCAGCCGCCGAAGGTAGGTAGCCAGGTCAAGGTCCAGGGTGCTGGCGCCCTGCCACACCTCCAGCGGTGAAAAGGCGTGTATGTGCATGTCGGGGGTGGCGGCATGTACGGTGTGCAGGATGTCGAGATAGGTCTGCCCGGTGTAATCCGGGTGGATACCCCCCTGCATACACACCTCGGTCGCACCCCTTTGCCAGGCCTCGCTGCAGCGGGAGGCGATCTCACCGGCGCTGATATCGTAGGGTCGGCCGCGCAGGTTCTCGCTGAGCTTACCCTTGGAGAACGCGCAGAACTGACACTTGAAATAACACACATTGGTATAGTTGATATTGCGGTTGACCACGTAGCTCACGGTGTCGCCGTTTACCTGCCGGCGCAGTTCGTCCGCCTGCGCCGCGATCCAGGCGAAATCCGCGCCGCGGGCTTCAAACAGGCGTGCCACCTCCGACTCTGCCAGCTCACCCCCGTCACGACAGCGTTCCACGATATCCCTCACCTGGGCCGATACAGTGACCGGACCAACGGGGTTGCGCAGTAACTGCGCCTCCACCTCGGGGACCTCCCGGCCCTCCCCTGGTGCCCAGTGGTCGCGCCGTGCGAAGCCACCGCTGTCTATCTGCCTGAGCACCGCAGTGCGCACTGCCGGGTCCAGCCAGCGGCGGCTGTCGCGAGTATACGCCGGGTAGATGGTCAGCCGCTGTTCCAGGAACTTTCCCGCGGCAGCGGTTTCCCGCGCCAGCTGGTCGAGGTGCGGCCAGGGGGCCTCGGGATTGACGTGGTCCGGTGTCAGGGGCGACACGCCGCCCCAGTCGTTGATCCCCGCAGCCACCAGTTGGGGCAATACACCCGGGCTCAGATTGGGGGGCGCCTGGATATTCATTGCCGGACCGAATACAAGTCGCGCGACGGCGATAGTCCACAGCAGGTCATCCAGGTCCGGCTCCTCGGATGAAGACATCAGGGTGCCCGGCTTGGCACGAAAATTCTGCACGATCACTTCCTGCAGGTGCCCGTGACGCAGGTGCACATCCCTGAGGGCCAGCAGCGATTCGACGCGCTCACGACGGGTTTCGCCAATGCCGATAAGAATGCCCGAGGTAAAGGGGACGGATGCCTGTCCGGCGAGTTCCAGGGTCTGCAGGCGAACCGCGGGGTCCTTGTCCGGCGAGCCGTAATGGGGCATGCCTTTCTCGCACAGGCGCGGGGAAGCGGACTCCAGCATAATGCCCATGGAGGCGCTGACCTGGCGCAGACCGTCTATTTCATCAGCGGTCATACACCCGGCATTGATATGGGGCAGCAGGCCGGTCTCTTCCAGAACCCGCCCGGCAACTGCCCGTACATAGTCCAGTGTGGAGTCGTAACCCATCTCGGTCAGAGCGCGGCGGGCGGCACTGTAGCGCAGCTCGGGTTTCTCACCCAGGGTGAACAGGGCCTCCTGGCAGCCCATGGCAGCGCCCTGCCGGCACAGTTCCAGCACTTCCTCTACAGGCATGTACGGGCTATCGATCTTCTTCGGCGTGCGGGCAAAGGTACAGTAATGGCAAACGTCACGGCACAAGTGGGTCAGGGGAATGAATACCTTGCGCGAGTAGCTGATCGTGTTGCGGTGGCCGCGGTCCCGCCACGCGCCGGCAATCGCCGCCAGGGCAGGCGTGTCAGCGACATCCGCCAGTGCCAGGGCCTGGTCCCGGTCGGGAAGTTCGCCTCCCTGCAAGTTAGCCAGTAGGATCTGCTGCTCAATCATAGTGCCGTGATTCCTCTGCGGGCTCGTGCACATCGCCCCCCGGGGCGGTAAGGGCCAGGGAGATCCGCTTACCCAACTCCGTGCCACGCAACAGGGCGCCGGTCTGTTCACCTGCCTCGTCCAGGGCTCGCATCAGTTCCAGCATGTCCATAGCCTCGTCCACGTCCAGGGCAAGACCCCGGCGATACAGCACGCTACAATTCGCGCCGAGTTGTTCTGCAGCTCGCTGGTGAGCAGCGCAGCTGTCCACACCAAAACAGAAACGCGGCCTGCTGCGCTCATCGAAAGCCAGCAGATTGCTTCCCCGCCGATGCCGGTCACAGCCGATCACCAGGCCACCGGATTCCCGCTGACACTGGAGAACCGCCGAAATATCCGCAGCACCCAGCAACGGCAGATCCCCATGCAGTACCAGCAAGGTTCCGCCGGCCGTGTCCAGTAGTTGATCCACTGCCGCGCTCACGACCTGGTTCAGCCCGCTGCTACCCAGGGAACTCTCTGCCAGGTAAGAGGCTCCGTATTTGCCCGCCAGCATGCGCGCACCCGGGTCGTCCGACACCAGGGTGACCTTTTCCAGCAGGGGATGGCGGCACAATACCCCGAGTACGTCTTCCACCATAGCCTGGGCCAGGGCCCGGCGTTCGGACGAGTTCATCAACCCGGCAAGGCGGGTCTTGGCCTGAACCAGGTCTTTCAGCGGTACCAGCGCCTGTGCCATCGAGATCAATCCTCCCCAAGCCCAAGGGTAAAGCGGGCCAGGCGACGCTTGTCATCCCGGCTTTTCATAATGGTTTTAGTCACAGCCACTTCCAGTCCCAGCTCCTCGATCTCTGGTGCAAGTGTAACGTCACTTTCATCGATGACGAAGTAATCCACAAGCCCAGGGTAGCGGCCACTGTAGTGCTCCGCCACCCCTGTCGCGGTTACCGGCACCCCCAGTTCGGTCATCATCTTGGCCGCCGGGCCCTTGAGGGCGAGACCCGCAACGATGGGCGACACCAATATCACGGGCGCCGGGGAATCGCGAAGTGCCAGCCACAAGCCCGGAACCTGCAGGATCGGGTCGACACTGACAAACGGGTTGGACGGGCAGATAACCACCCGGGATAACTGGCCGTCCTGCAGCAGCCTCAACACCGCCCGATTGGGACGAGCCGCGGAGATGCCGTCAAAATTAAAACCGGTAACTGCCGGGCGGCATTGCTCGCGCACGAAATAGTGCTGGAATGGCAGGTCTCCGTCGGTGGTATGGACAGTGGTTCGAACCGGGTCATCACTCATGGGGTAGATGTGTGTGTCGACACCCAGGCTTGCGGCCAGGCCGGCCGTCACTTCGCTCAGGCTCAGGCCCTGCGCCAGTTGCTGGCGTCGCCGAAGATGGGTCGCCAGGTCCTTGTCTCCCAGGCGAAACCAGGTTTCGCCCCCCAGGCGCTGAAGGGAGTCCATCGCCTGCCAGGTCTCTCCCGCGAGGCCCCAACCCTGCTCCGGGTTTGCCAGCCCCGAGAGGGTATACAGCAGGGTGTCGATGTCTGGACTGATATGCAGTCCCAGGTGATCGAAATCGTCCCCGGTGTTTGCCAGTACGTGCAATTGCCCAGGGGGCAACTCGTCCGCCAGCCCCAGGGCCAGCTTGGCTCCGCCCACCCCGCCGGAAAGGGCCAATACGCTGTCAGCGGACGCCGTCATCAGCGGAACATGTCCAGGGACTTTTCCCTGATCAGGCGCCCGGAACCACCCTCCGCGGCGGGTAGTGAGGTGCCCCGGGCGAGTACCGCGGGACAGGCCTCGGCGGCCTGCCCCATGACCAGTGAAGCCGCCGCAGCGAGTTCGTCCGCCACCGCCGGCTCGGTGACCTCCAGCAGGTTGCCAAACAGGTCGCTATCGCCGATCTGGGTGAACAGGGGATCCAGTCCGGCGGTCCCGATGGCGATACCAACCGTGCCGTTGCGCCAGGCCCGACCCAGGCTGTCGTTGATAATCACCTGGGGGGCGATGCCACAGTGAGCGGCCAGGGTATTTCGCAGAGATAGCGCGGAGGCGTCTGGATCCCGGGGCAATAACAGCACCCGGGGGTCTTCTGGATCGATGGGGATATTGGATTTGTCGATGCCGGCATTGGCCAGGACATAGCCGTTGCGGTGTTCGGCAATGATCACCCCGGGCCTGACCCGCAGGATATCCCTGCTTTCGTCCAGTATGAGTTGCACCTGGCGTGGATCTTTATCCGCCTGCTGCGCCAGCTCCTGGGCGCGCTCACCCGGTTCCACTTCGGCCAGGCGCACGTAACGGTCCTCCGCCTTGGACACTACTTTCTGTGCAATCACCAGTACGTCGCCCTCAACCAGGGCCAGCTGATTTTCCCGCAGGCTATCGGCTAACAGCTGCGCCAGGTCATCCCCTGGCTCCACCAGGGGAAAACCCTGCAGGGGAATCAGCTCCAGGGTACCGGCCATCAGTCATTATCCAGACCGCTGATAGTGATGCCCGCGTGGCAGCCGTATTGCTTGTTGATGATTATGAGCACGGAGGTCAGGGCCTCCGCCGCCGCGGCATTATTGATCATGCCGGCGTGGAAACCGCGCATGCCGGCAGCTTCAACCAGTTTGATAACCTCTTCACGCGCGGCTTTCTTGTTGCCGCTGACCAGCACATCGCAATCGACACCGCGGCCCTCCTGCAGGTGTGCCGCCGCCACGTTCTGGAAAGCGGATACCACCGCAACATCCTCGCCGAGAATTTCCTGGGCTATCTGGCCGGCGCTACCCTGCTCGGGCAACTGCACGCGGGCCACCTTCGGCGGCACCAGGGGTACGGTCACGTCGATCAGGATCTTGCCCTGCAGAACCGGCTTTACCAGTTCCAGGGTGCTGGCCTGGTGACTGAAGGGTACCGTCAGAGTGACGATATCCGCCGCCTCCGCCGCCGCCATGTTTTCCATTGCCTGCACGGTAACTTCGGCCACCCCGCGTTCGGCCATGACCTCGCGCAGGTCATTCACCGCCGCCTCAGCCTTCTCCAGTGTGCGCGAGCCGATAATGACCTTGTAACCGGCCTGGGCCCAGCGGCGGGCAAGCCCCGTTCCCAGATCCCCGGTACCGCCCAGAATGGCGAGCACAGGTAAATTTTCTGTCGTCATAAATATTTATCCAGTGATTGCTAGTGTGCAGTTCAGAAATGACAACTGACTGACGATAGTCGTGTGTCTTTGTGTGCAGTTATCCACGCCTAATATCCTGATATCTTGAATTAAGTTAGGATGTGCAACCCGCAGGCATAGTAAGTAAATCACGGGTCGATCACAAGAGCAGTGCATCGCGCTGCACCAGTGATCAACCGATTGGGCACGAGGAGTCAAAGTATATGGACAACCCCCTGGATTTCAGCGGCAAGGTGGTATTGGTGACCGGCGGAGGCAAAGGGATTGGCCGGGGCATCAGCGAGTCTTTCCTGGAGGCTGGCGCCCGGGTGGTGATCTGCGGCCGCTCCCAACCGGAGTCCCTGCCGAGCAGTGGTGACCGGGTGGCCCTGTTCGCCCCCTGCGACGTGCGCGATTATGAGCAGATCGAGGCCTGCGTGGATTTCACCGTGGAAAACTGTGGTCGCCTTGACGTGCTGGTCAACAACGCCGGCGGAGCACCCTACGCCGACGCGGCCAGCGCCTCGCCCCGCTTCTCCGAGTCCATTATCCGCCTGAACCTGATCGCACCCCTGAACTTCAGCCAGGTGGCCAACCGGGTGATGCAACAGCAGGAGACGGGCGGCAGTATCATCAACATAGCCAGCGTCAGCACTATCCGCCCCTCCCCGGGAACAGCGGCCTACGGGGCCGCCAAGGCGGGACTGGTCAACCTCGGCACCTCCCTGGCAGTGGAGTGGGCGCCCCGGGTACGGGTCAACGCGGTGATTGTGGGCCTGACCCGCACGGAACAGTCACACCTGCACTATGGTGACGAGGAAGGTATTGCCGCAGTTGGTGCCACTATCCCGCTGGAGCGTATGGCAGTGCCCGCCGATATCGGCAACGCCTGCATGTTCCTGGCCTCCCCGCTGGCATCCTACGTCAGCGGCACCAGTTTCGCGGTTCACGGCGGCGGGGAGAAACCTGCTTTCCTGGAGGCCGCGAACGCATCTCAATGAATCGCACCCGATGCCTTCAGGCACTGCTTCTGTGGCTCCTGTGGTGCCTCGGCGGCTGCCAGAACGGTACGGGCGTGGACAGCGATCCGGCGGCAGAGCGCCCCCCGCAGGAGTGGACGACCTACGGCGGTGACAACGCGGCAAGTTATTCGCCGCTGTCCGATATCAACGGCAATAATGTCGACTCCCTGGAAGTGGCCTGGACCCATCGCTCAGGCGACTACGCAGACGGCAGCGGTGACTGGGGCTTTACCTCCCTGCAGGTGAGTCCATTGATGGCGGACGGAACCCTGTACTACTGCACACCTTTCGGCCGCGTATTTGCCCTGGACCCGGAAACCGGCGGCGAACGCTGGACGTTTAACCCCGGGATAGAGAACCGCCACAGCGGCATGTACCCAGTGGTATGCCGCGGTGTTGCCCTGTGGCGAGACCCGGCCGGCAGTGAGGACAGCTGCAGCCGACGGATTATCTACGGCACCCGCGACGCGGAACTGATCGCCCTGGACGCCTCCACCGGCAGGCCCTGTGACGACTTCGGCGACTCCGGCCGGGTGCAGCTGAAGGAGGGGATCGAAGGCGCCCGGCCCTGGGAGTACTATCCCACCTCCCCCCCCTACATCATCGGCGACCTGGCTGTCATCGGCGCCATGGTCCCGGACAACGAACGCACGGACGTACCCAGCGGCGTGGTCAGGGCTTTCGATGTGCGCTCTGGCCAACTGGCCTGGGCCTGGGATCCGGTCAGTGATGACTACCGCGAGCGCCATCGGGATGAGTTGGGCGGGACCCGATACCACCTGGGTACACCCAATGTCTGGGCGCCCATATCCGGCGACCCATCCGCCGGCCTGGTGTTCGTACCCACCGGCAATCCCTCATCTGACCTCTACGGCGGCGACCGGGACGGCATTGATTATTACGGTTCTTCGGTGGTTGCACTGGATGCCGCCACCGGTGCGGTGCGCTGGCGATTCCAGACCGTGCATCACGATGTGTGGGACTACGATGTCGCTGCCCAGCCCGCCCTGGTCGACCTTTACCCGGAGGGGGAAAAAAGTCCCCGCCGGGGCCTGGCCCAGGCCACCAAGATGGGGCACATATTCCTGCTCGATCGCCTGAGCGGCGAGCCCCTGTATCCGGTGGAGGAGCGCCCGGTACCTCAACGGGGGGTCCCCGGGGAACAACTGTCCCCTACCCAGCCCTTCCCCACCCACCCATCGTCACTACACCTGCCTGAAAGGCTTACTGCCGATGACATGGACGGATTCGCCTGGTTCGACCGGCGGGCCTGCCAGCGCGAGCTGGCAAAGTATCGCTCGGACGGGATGTTTACGCCGCCGACCCTGGAGGGCAGCGTGCTCTACCCCGCCACCACCGGTGGCATCAACTGGGGGGGCGTCAGTATCGACCCGGTGGAGCGTATGCTGTACGTCAACCAGATGCACATGGCCTCGGTCGTGCAGTTGATACCCCGGCAAGAATACGATGCACTCAACCCGTCGCCAGGCTACCCCCTGGAACATTACCCTATGAGCGGCAGCCCCTACGGTGTGCGGCGCTTTCCCCTGCTGTCGCCACTGGGCGCCCCATGCAACCCGCGGCCCTGGGGATCGCTGACCGCGGTGGACCTGGACAGCGGCGAGATCAGGTGGCGGCGGCCCCTGGGAACCACCCGTGGGCAGGCCCCCTGGCCCCTGTGGCTGGAAACCGGATCACCCAATACCGGGGGGCCGCTGGTTACCGCCAGCGGCCTGTTGTTCATCGGCGCGACTACTGACAGGTATTTCAGGGCCTTTGACACCGATTCCGGCGAACAGCTGTGGCGGGCCGACCTGCCCTTTACCGCCAACGCCACCCCGATCAGCTACAGGGCCCGTCACGGCGGTCGGCAATATGTTGTGATCGCCGCCGGCGGGCACGGCTGGTCGGAGCCCGGGGACGCAATCATTGCCTTCGCCCTGCCCCCGGAATAAAACGTCGGGCGCGCCTTGGCGCGCCGGTTTTTCAGCACAGGATATCAGGTTATACTGGCGTTGCTTGAGCTTGCACGGGCGGGCTGTCCGCCTCCATGACCAGTTCGCAGAGATCGAATGCAGGAATCCCTAGCCCAGACAACAGATTTTGCAGCCACATTGCAACTGCAGGATGCCATCCAGGTTTCCGGCGATCTGTCTGCACTGAAAGACGGACGACTGCAACTCGGGCCGATCAGGATACTGCAGGGGCCGGCCTCCGGAGGCGAGCTGAAACTGCGGGCCGGTATGGTCGCCACCCTCTCCCTGGACAACGCGGACTCTTATCCCCAGCCACCGGATATTTCCCCGGTGACCCTGACCCGGGTAAGCGGGGACCGCCTGACGCTGGAATTCGCCGACAGCAACAGCGCAACCGCGCGCCGCTACCGGGAGCTGGTGGCAGACGCGAAACCGGCACCGCGTTCAGAGGAACAATCGGTTGTACTGACCGGTGCCACCGCCGAGTATTCAGATCTGCTGATTGCATTGCACGAGCACAGCCTGGCGGAACTGGACAAGATGCTGCAGCGATTCCTGGGTGACCTGAACGGATACCTTTTGGAGCTGTCCTCGCGTATCAAACACGCCGAGAGCGGGGAAAACCCTCACTACGAGGCCGCCGTCAAGGTTCGCGGTAAGGGCAAGAAGATCATTCGCGACATGCTGAACCAGGTAGACGGTTACTACCGGGATCTCACGCCGGCTCAAGGCGATGACCAGCTGTGGCAGTACAATATAGAGGGCTCCGAAGGCCTGGACCTCATCGATATCAAGGACTTCGAGGACTACCTGGCTATCGATCGCATGATCACCCTGGGAGAGGATCTGTATCGGGTAACACTGGAAGCGCTGGTTATTCGCTTCGGCGTGCTGATTGACGCCGATCCCAACCAGGTACGCCTCCCGATTCACGTGCGGCAGCTGTGCCGGGCTTTCCAATTTGCCCTGAAACAGCAGAAAATGCCGCAGGAAGTCCTGTCCCATATCTTCGACTATTTCGCCAAACACTTCATTCGCAAGCTGGCCGATTACTACGAACCGATTAACGAGGGGTTGGCCAGGCGCGGCGTCGATCCGCAGGTCGAAAATGAGATCAAGCACAAGGGAACCCTGCTGAAGGAGAAAAAACAGCCTCGCAGACCCGAGCAAAAGCCTCAGGCGAAAAGCAAGCCCCCGCCGGTCACCGAGGTGCAGGCGCGGGAAACCAAGGCGCTGCAGGATGCCCACCGCCGGATCGGTGAGCAGGTGCTGGCGACAGTCGGCCAGTTCAGCCCCGAAAAGCTTTACAGCTCGGTGGTCCAGGCCCTGAACTTCAAGCGCGAAGCCGAGGGGCTCGCCGACGGGGAAACCCTTGCAAGTGGCACCGCGATAAGCGGCACCTGGGATGGGGCCACGGTAGCGAGCACCGAGATCGACCAACAACGACTGGCGGACGCCCAGGCCATCGCCCGCGCCCTGGGCGACCTGCAACGGAATTCCCGGGTAAGGGAGGATGTGCAACACAGTGACTCACTGCGGGAATACCTCGCCAACAACAAAGAGCAGATCGGCGACCTGCGAGATACCAGCGGCCTGACGGCGGAAAGCCTCAACCAGCTGGACATGGTGGACAACCTGTTCGGCACCATCAAGTCGCAACTCGATGTCAGTGCAGAGATACAGCCTGCCCTGGGGGAACTGCAGATTCCGCTGGCCAAGCTGGCCCTTCTCGATCCCCGCTTCTTTGTGGATCGCAGTCACACTGCCCGCGCCGTGGTGAACAAGCTGTCGCAGCTTGCCACCTCTGCCAATTTCCCCAACAAGGCTCTCGAGGGACGCATCAACACCATTGTCGACGACATCGTTTCCGACTACGAAAATGACAGCTCGGTGTTCGACGCGGCCATGGAGAAAATCGACAAACTGGCGGCCCAGCAAGAACGCGCCCTTTCCCGCAATATCGAACGGGTCGTGCGCACCCAGGAGGGACAGGAAAAACTGCACAAGGCCAGGCAGGCTGTGGGCAGGGCCATCGGCGAGCGGTTGCAATCACCCACCGCGCCGCGCGTGTTGATGGACCTCATAGAGTGCGGCTGGCGCGATCTGCTGGTGCTCACCCATGTCAAGGAGGGCCCCGAAAGCAAGTCATGGTCGGAGCACCTCAGGACCCTGGACCTGCTCAACAGCTGGCTGTCCGAGCAGTTGCAGGAGGAGATCGATGAGGAACTGCTGACCCAGCGCGGCCTGGAAGCGGAACCGATGATCGACCTGATCGAGCAGCAGATCGCCACCGCCCTGCCCACCAATATCAGCCATGAAAGCGTGCTGCAGGAACTGCGCGAGATCTTCTCCGGCGCCCGGGACGTGGAATCCTCGGAGGTCAGCGAGGACTTTGCCGGTGTCCAGCCCGAGCCGGCGGAGCTGCGAGCCAAGATCGAGGACCTGCCGCGCCTGCGCCGCTGGGTAAACCGGGTGGAACAGCTGGAAAAGGACAGCTGGCTGACCTACCGCTCGAAGGACGGGCAGAAAAAACGCATGCAACTGGCCTGGATCAGCGAGGATAAAGACCGCTTCATCTTCGTCAATGAGCGGGGCCAGAAAGTTGCAGACCTGAGCGCCATCAAGCTTGCCCGACAGTTGAGCCGCGGGGTTCAGCCGCCGGCCCCCGCCGACGGTCTGTCGGTGGTTGACAAGAGCATGTACCACACACTGGAGCATGTACAGAAAACCCTCAGTTTCGCCCGCAACCACGACTCACTCACCCGCCTGATCAATCGAGAAACTTTCCTCGACCAGATGAACCGCGCGCTGCGTCACACCAGGGTACGCCAGTCCCAGCACGCCGTGCTGTTTATCGACATAGACCAGTTCAGCCTGGTCAACGAGGTCTACGACCGGGTCAACGGTGACCAGGTATTACTGGAATTCGCCAAACTGCTGGCCCAGCTACACGGTAAGAAAACATCCTCTGCAAGGATCGAGGACGACAAGTTCGGGGTCTTGCTGCTGGACCGCTCCCTGGAACAGGCGCTGCAGGTGGCGGAAAAGAT
>JAACFI010000373.1 GCA_009937575.1 Haliea sp. | reverse complement strand
ACGCGAAGGCCGCCTTCGAAATTGGTCATCTTCCAGCCACGCAGAGGCTGGTTAACCCCGGGCAAACCGATGTAGTCCGCTCCGCCGTTGTCGCTGGTGAACACGACGATGGTGTTTTCTGCCAGGCCCTCGGCTTCCAGCGCCGCGTTGAGCCGGCCCACGCTGCGGTCAATGGCGCGCACCATCGCCGCATAAACTCGCAGTCGATGCGGCTGTATATCGCCTACTGCCTCATAATCTTCGCGCGTTGCCTGCAAGGGGGTATGGACCCCCCAGTGTGCAAGGTAGAGAAAAAACGGCCGGTTCCTGTTGGCCTTGATGATCTTAATCGACTCATCGGTCCAGTAATCTGTGAGATAGCCGCCGGGCTCAAAGCGATCTTCATCGCCCGAGTTAAAGCTGTTGGCAAAGCCCAGCTTCGCCCAGAGGAACTTGTCCAAACCGTCAAAATCCAACCTGGCATTCACCACATTGGGGTCGTTTTCGGGAAGATAGAGGCCATCAGCCATCAGCAGACTCTGATTAAAACCCTGCTCATGTGGCGCCATACCGCCCGTGCGCCCCAAGTGCCATTTACCGATATGGAATGTCTGGTAGCCCCTGTCTCGCAGCACTTCGGCAACCGTCACTTCCTCGGCCGGTAAACCCTGCTCCTCGTAGGGCGGCTTCATCTCATCTATCTGCGGATAGTAGATACCGGAGGGGCCTCCACGCCCCATGCTGGCGGAGATGCGCATTCCTATAGGCGCCATGCCGGCAGGCATGGGCGTGAACGCGAAGCCGGTTCGGGTAGGATAGCGTCCGGTCATCAACATTGCCCGCGAAACCGCACAGGTGGCTGCACCGGAATAGGATTGGGTGAATACTGCACCCTCCGCCGCCAGTTGATCAATATGGGGCGTCTTTACGCGCCCACCCGCCAGGCCCCCGCCAAACGTGGAAATATCGTTATAACCCAGGTCATCGGCAACAATGAGAATGATATTGGGTGGGCGTTCACCGGGCTCGCTGGCGGCCTGGGCCGGGCCCTCACTCCAGGGAAGATCACGGGGTGGCCCCACCTCGTATTCCATGGTTGACTGGATTTTCACCAGCGCCAGCATCAGGGGGATCTGGTTCATGTAGGCCAACCCCGCCAATATCAGGACCAGAACTACCCCGAAAATTGATACTTTCTTCATCATGATTTACCCCAATCGGCCTGTGCAGTCTTAAAGGTCCCTCCACAACAAAAGGCGATTGCTCCGGATTGATTGGCCAGAGGCCCCTTTAAGGCTACCGCCGCAGGACCTAGCCGGTACAGTGTTATAAAAAAAGGCATAGGCCAGAAGCGCTATGCCCAAAAAGGTAAGAGCTTCCGTATTAGCACGGTGCCCCGTCTCTGGATGTCCTAGAAGTCATAGCGCAAGGTGGCACCGTAGGTTCTCGGCGGTGCCAGGAAATAGCTGGTCTGGCCACTGAAACCCTGGGTGATCACAGTTTGCGCGGCATACTCGTCATCGGTGAGGTTCTTGCCCCAGACGGAGATGTTCCAGTTATCGTTGCGCCAGCCGATCTTTGCATTCACCAGTTCGCGGTCGTCGAAGTCCTTGTCTTCCAACCCGTCCGCGTTCCCCCCATTGGTCGCGTGATCGTCCATATAAATGTAATCGCCGCGAATGTAGAGCCCGCCGTCCGCCAGCGGGAATACCAGTGTGGCGCCAAGGTTGCCGCTATATTCTGCCGTAAAGGGTAAGTCCTGACCGTCTCTCAGGCCTTCGGTTATCTCGTAGTCGTACATATACAGCAGCCCGGCGGTAAGCGTCAGGTTGGGCAGGGGTACAGCATCCACTTGTAGGTCCAGGCCGGACACCTCTACCTCGCCGTCGGTGTTGACGAAGGTGCCGATGCCTGCGGGCAACTGGTCCTGGTACTGGTAGTCCGAGACCTTCGTATAGAAGGCCGCGGCGTTGAGGCGCAGGGTAGAGTCAAGCATCGTGGATTTCAGGCCCAACTCGTAGCTGTCGGTATCTTCGTCATCGTACTCGCGTTCATCGGGGGGGCCGTTCACGCCGTTGAAGTTGCCGGACTTGCTGCCCGTGGAGGCGCTGGCGTAAACCATGCTGTTGTCGCCGATGTCATAGGCCACCTTGGCCAGCCAGTCCACGTTGTCGCTGCTGCGATCAAGCTTGGCGTCGATCGGTGTGCTTACAAAATTCATGAAGGCTATAGCCGGAGCCAGCGGGGCTGTGGAAAATGTTTCGCTGAATAGCTGCGCCTCCCGCTGCTCATCCGTCCAACGTAGCCCGCCCGTCAGGTGCCAGCGCTCGCCGAGATGCCAGGTGGCCTGGCCGAACACGGCAATGGTCTCGTTTTCCCAGGTATTCTTATAGGCCGCATAATCGCCTGGTTGTGCGATAGCGCTGATGCTCGGAAAGGGAAAGGGCAGGCCCTGCTGGTCGGCGATGGTGATGAAGTCTTCACCGATGAAGGGCGCGGGGCTTCCGTCGCCACGCTGGGTGGTCTGATCGTAGTAGAACAGCCCCAGCTGGTAGTCAATGTTATCACCGAGGGAGGAATCCAGGCGCAGCTCTTGCGAGAAGCTGTCTCCCTCGTTGTGCTCATTATGCAGGAAAAACTGGTCCAGTTGCGAGCGGTCGGCGTCAACGCTGGAGGTATAGTCATAGTCGTTCCAGGCGGTAATAGACGTGATGGATCCCCAGTCCAAGTCGTACTCGACATGCAGCGATACCAGGTCGGATTCCATGCTGAACGCGTCTTGAAAGTTGGTTGCAACGTCGTAATCGTAGGGATCGTTCTTGTCCGGTGACAGGCCTTCATTGATCAGTGCCTGGTTTACCGCATCGCCCTGTATGGAATCAGCGGCGCAACAGTTGGTATCGCGGTCTACATGGGCGGCGCTGAGTAGCAGGCTTAGCTGGTTAGTGGGTTCCCACAACAACTTGCCCTGGATGTTCCAATCGTCGGCATCGTTCAGGTCGTCGACCCCGGCGTTGTCATAGTAACCATCGCGTTGGTGGATATTACCCGACAGCCGGTAGGCCAGCGTGTCACCTAGGGGGCCCGACCCTGTCGCGGTCAATTTTCCCATACTGTAGTCGCCCACGGAGGCCTCCACGTAGCCCTCGAATTCCTCCATGTTGGGCCGCTTGGTGATCACGCTGATGGCGCCCGCATTGGCGTTCTTGCCATACAGGGTGCCCTGGGGTCCCTGCAATACCTCGATACGCTCTATGTCGGTGAGATCGGACGTACCCAGGCCGCTACGGCCCATGAATACGCCGTCCACGAACAGGCCCACTGAGGGCTCCAGGGCCGGGTCGGCCTGCGCCGTGCCAATACCGCGGATCGTCATCCTGGTGGTGAAGGGGCTGGAATTGGCGTTTGCGTTCAGGCTGGGCGTCATGATGGCCAGGTCAGTGGTGTCGTTGATACCGGCTTCCTGGATGGTGTCTGCGCTGAAGGCGGTAACGGCCACCGGCACGTCCTGCAGACTCTCCGCACGCTTCTGGGCGGTAACGATTACCTCTTCCAGGGCGCCCGTCTGGGCATATGTGTTTGGCAGCATACCCACTGCTGTTATGCCAACCGCCGTTTTTATCGCTACGGACAAACGGTTCGAAAACATTTTCCTTGTGGTGTGGCGCATAGCTATTTCCTCTTATCTATTATGGCGTTTTAATGCATACTCGATCTATTGTTTAACCAGGCGCCAATAGTGGCACTGTACGTGTCAGTATTCTGACTATACATAGTGGCACTATCGGTGTCAACATATAGCCAAGCTGTCGCGGAGATAACCGTTTTTTCAGCCGTGGAGAGGCCCGTTGGCTTGGGTGCATCCGGGGAATTAGGCATGTCGGGGTCCTTTTTGACTTAAGTTATGGATGACCACGAGAAGGCAGTTCAACCGCGAGCACTTCGGACTAAATCAAGCCACCCATTCTTGACTGGCAAATTGGCCGTTGGAGAAAACCTCTAATCCGCAGACTGTATGGCCGTGGAGGCAGTCTGGGCAGGTATTGTCTCCAGGAAATTCCCTGAAGACGGGAAATCTACAGGGAAATAATCGATTTGCTCGGCTATCTCTGGATCGAAAGCCACCCTACCCCGTTGTTTTGATTGGATTTTCTTGGCATCCCTATTATCTCCAGGCCTAATTAACAAGGAAATATCAGGGAATACGCATAAATTCGATTATGTGATTCACCTCTGGGCAGTAGGCCATTCGGTCTG
>JAACFI010000372.1 GCA_009937575.1 Haliea sp. | reverse complement strand
CACAACCTGTTCCTGGAATGCGTGGTGATCGAGCACATCTACCGCCGCATGAACCAGGAGGCCTTCCAGTACTGGCGCGAGCCGCTGATGGACCCGATCTGTCGCAAAGCCAACCTGCAGATGCCACGGGACGTGCCCATCGACGGCCAGCCGGCGGACGTCTGCGCCTCTTACGACAAGTACAACGGCTGGTTCGTCAACCCGAACAAGAAGGTTCCCACCCTGTGTTTCTACGCCACGCCGGGGGCGGTCACCATCGAGTCTGACGCTGAGTGGCAACAGGAGAACATCGCCAAACACGAAACCAGCTGGGTCGGCCCCGGCATTCACTTCCTGCAGGAGGAAAACCCCGAGGCCTGGGGTCGCCAGATGCGGGACTGGTATTTACGAATCACCAAGGAGCAAACCAAATGAGCCAGGAAAATATCGATTTCGTCGCACAGAACATCTACGCCAACTTCCAGTCCGGCAATATCGCCGGCGTCATGGATGCCCTGTCGGACGACGTGGTGTGGCACTATCACGGTCCCCGTGAGCAGATCCCCTATGCCGGCGCCTACAGCGGCAAGGCCGGGGCCGGGGAGCAGCTGCGGACTTTTGTCGGCGCTACCGACACCGAGAAGTTCGAGCTGCTGGGCATGCACGCAGGGGGTGACCGGGTCATTGCCCTGATCCAGGAAGGTTGCAAGGTCAAGGAGACCGGCAAAGGCTATGATGTACTCGTAGCCCACATCTGGACGGTGCAGGGCGGCAAGATCGTACAGTTTGACGAATTGTCTGATACCTGTGCGGTCGCCGGAGCCTGCCAGGCCTGAAAGGAGGGACGGCTGTCATGAGTGTGACCGCGATCGTAAAGTTGACATCCCTGCCCGGGCAGCGTGACGCCCTGGTGTCCGCCATGGCACCGGCGGTGGAGGCGACCCGCGCCCAGCCGGCCTGTCTGGCGGCGGACTTGCTGGCGGGTATCGAAAACCCGGACGAGCTAATGCTGGTGGAGCACTGGACAAGCGTGGTGGCTCATGAGAAATTCATCGACGGCATGATAGCCGACGGCGGTTTGGGGGACATTATGCCCCTGCTGGCGGGCGAGCTCGAGAGCAGTCACTATCGCTGAAGGCTTGCTCTACACAAATTTAAGTCACTGTGGGGGAATCATGATCAAAGTTATCTTGAAGAAACTGGGCGCGCTTGTGCCAGCCTGTTTTATAGGCGTCCTGGCCGTTCAGGGCACCTGGGCAGCCACCCCGGGGGATAATATGCCCCTGGGACGCAAGGCGGTGGCGATTGTGGACGGCCAGTATCCAGCAAGCTATTTCCCCAACACGGAACTGTTGGGTGCCGATGAGATGCGCATCACCGCGCTGGGCACCGGGATGCCCAACCAGACCAAACGAGCGGTGTCCATTTCCTACTTCGTCGAGCTGGGTAACGGCGACAAGTTCTTGTTCGACATAGGTTCGGGTGCGATGGGTAATTTGTTTTCCCTGCGCCCGGATTTCTCCAAAATCGACAAGGTTTTCGCCAGCCACCTGCACGTGGATCACGTGGGAGATTTCATGGGCTTGCACATCGGCAGTTGGCTTTCCGGCCGTTATACGCCAATTCACTTTTACGGGCCCAGCGGCTCTACCCCTGAACTGGGGAGCAAGACCTTCATCAAGGGCATGAAGATGGCTTACCAGTGGGATATTGCGACTCGTTCAGGGGCTTTGCCAGACGCTGGGGGCGAAATAGTTGTTCACGAGTTTGATTACACCGAGAAAAACCAGGTGGTGTATCAGGAGAACGACGTGACGATTCGCGCCTGGCCAGCCATCCACAGCCTGGACGGATCGGTAAGTTATAGCCTGGAATGGAATGGTCTCAAGTACGTCTTTGGGGGCGATACCTACCCTAATAAATGGTATATGAAATATGCGCAGGGAGCCGACATCGCCTCACACGAACTGTTCCTCCCTCCCAAGGCATTGGCAGCCTATTTTGGTTGGGATCTCGGGCAGGCTACCTACGTTTCAACCCGTATCCATACGGAACCACAGGCATTCGGTAAGGTGATGGCTACGCTCAAACCCCGTATGGCGGTAGGTTATCACTCGGTCCAGTCCCCGGAGAATAACGCGGCGATAATGGATGAAGTGCTCAAGGTATACGATGGTCCGCTCACCGTCGCTCGTGATTTGATGGTTATCAACGTGACCAAAGACGACATCGTAGTGCGTATGGCGACAGTCGATGAGTACGTATTGCCACCGAATGTTACCGATGCCTATAAGAAGGCTCCTCGCACCAACAAGAAGAGCCCTTCAAAGCTTATTGTTGCCGGTAAGTGGAAGGAGTATACGCCGCCGCCGATGCCTGAAAAGTAACTCGGGCTGGCGCCCAGGCCGTGGGGGAAGACGCCTGCACGGGCTGGCAGAACCCAGCCGGCATCAGTTTCCCGGGCCTGGGTTACGGATGGTGAGAGAGATGTTAAATAGACTGATAGTGCTAGTGACCTTGTGCATCGTGCTTGGACCTGTAAGCCACGCCGCCGATGACCAGCTTCCCACGTTCTTCCCCAATACGGAAGTCCTGGCCGCGGACGAAATGCGTATTACTGCGTTGGGCACCGGGCTGCCGACACCGCTCACCCGCGTGCAGAAAAGTACCTCCTGGATGGTAGAGCTGGGAAATGGCGATGTTTTCCTGTTCGATATCGGCACGGGGTCCATGGAAAACCTGTTCGGGCTGCGCCCCGACTTCTCCAGGATCGATAAAGTGTTTCTCAGTCATTTGCATACGGATCACTTTGGTGACCTGGACGCGTTTTACGTCGGCAGCTGGTTGAGCGGCCGCTACACGCCCCTGCACGTTTACGGCGCAACCGGCGAAACGCCGGAGTTGGGTACGCGTGCCGCTGTCGAGGCGGTGATGAAGGCAGTGGCTTGGGATACAAAAAGCCGGACCGGAATACTGCCGGACCTCGGCGGCAAAGTTGTGATACACGAATTCGATTACAGGAAAGAGAACCAGGTCGTGTACGAAGAACGCGGCGTGAAGATAAGCAGTTGGCCGGCCATTCACTCACTGGACGGATCCGTAAGTTATCGCCTGGAGTGGAATGGCCTGAGTTTTGTTTTCGGCGGTGACACGCGGCCAAACCGCTGGTTTATCAAGTATGCCGTGGATGCCGATTTCGTGATCCACGAGTGCTTTCCGACACCCGAAGGGCTGGCCAGGTTCAACCAGTGGGAGATGCGGCCGTCGACCTTCGTATCATCCTACATTCACACACCGCCTGAGGGCTTCGGCAAGGTGATGTCAGCGGTCAGGCCTCGCATGGCGGTTGCCTACCATACCGTGCTCCTCCCTGACATCTACCAGGGGATGCTGGAGGCCATTCGCAAGACCTATGACGGCCCTCTGACCATAGCAACTGACCTCACGGTCTGGAATGTCAGCAAGGATAAAATCGTGACCCGGGCGGCGGTATTTCCCGATCGGGTGACCCCGCCTCCCACCACTGAGGCCTTCAAGAAAGCGCCGCGCAGCGGTGAGGCAAAGATGTCTGATTACATCATGGATGGTGTGTGGGAAGGTTTCACCCCACCGCCATTGCCGGAAAACTAAGTTGGTGAGACGGATGGACAGACGCGAATTTCTCAGGCAATCCGGTCGTGGCATCGCCGTCGCTGGAATCGTAGGCCCTGCGCTGTTACTTAGCCCGAGCGAGGCGCGGGAGCGACAGGTTGCGCTCAAGGTGCTGACTGAAGCGGAGTTGCAAACCCTGGAGGCAGCTGCGGAAATCCTGCTGCCCGGTTCTGCCGCGGCGGGTGTCGGCTACTTCATCGACGAACAACTCTCGCGGGAACCCAATGAATCCCTGTTGATCGCCCGCTACCTGCAGGTGCCGCCTCCGTATACCGGTTTCTATAAAGGCGCCGCCCAGGCCCTGGACGGATTCGCCCGGACACGCGCGAAAAAGCCCTTTGCCGAACTCGACCAGGCGCAGCAGGAGAAATTGGTTGCCAGTCTGTTTCCCGAGCAACCCGCGGACTGGCGCGGCCCGCCTTCCCAGCCGGTCTACCTGTGCCTGCGCAGCGATGCGGTGGACGTGGTGTACGGCACCATGGAGGGTTTTGAAAACCTCGACATTCCCTACCTGGCTCATATCGAGCCAACGGAAAAGTGGTGACTGCCTGTGAGCGATAAAGTCGATGCGGTGATCGTCGGGGCAGGAGCCGTGGCCATGGTATATGCCGCCCGCCTGGCCGAAGCGGGCAAGCG
>JAACFI010000371.1 GCA_009937575.1 Haliea sp. | reverse complement strand
CTCAGGCACTGGTGGGTACGCAGGAACAAATGGCCGCCGTCCGCCTCCCCGGAGAGCTGCCGGTAGCGACTGGGCTTCATTCCCAGCAGGCCGCAACAGGAAGCGGGAATGCGGTTGGAGCCACCGCCATCGGTACCGTGGGCAAGCGGCACATAACCCGCCGCCACTGCCGCGGCAGAACCGCCACTGGAACCGCCGGCCGTGTGCTCCAGGCTCCAGGGGTTGCGGGTAGCACCAAAGGCCAGGTTGTCGGAGAGGGCCAGCGAGGCAAATTCTGGGGTATTGGTCATACCCATGACGCCCAGGCCCGCATTTTCCATCGCCTTGATATAGTCAACCGATTCTTCAGGCACGTAAGCCAGGTTCATCAGGGAGCCATTAGTGCGCCGGACACCGCCCACATCGACTAGATCTTTTACCAAAGTGGGTACTCCAGCGAAGGTTGACCGGGAGGACACACTACTGGCGAAATTCAAGGCTCTGTCGACACTCAGGGTCGTTATCGCATTCAGGTCATTGTCCAGAGCGGCGATACGCCGCGCGGTGGCCTGTACCAACAGTTGCGGGGTCACCTGCCCTTTCCTGACCAATGCAGCGAGGCCGATACCGTCGTGGCGCAACAACTCCAGGTCTTGGGTGACCGCGGTTGCCATCGCGTTCTTTTCGACGACGGACGCTCCCGCAAGCACCGGGCCAGCCCCAAGACCCGCGATTGTGCCGCCCGCAAGGGTGAGCAGTGCCCTTCTGCTAATCGATGCAGACATCAGTCGTTCATTCCAGGTTGTGGTGAAAAGGGGGGAGGCGCGAACGCCTCCCGAAGGCTACTTACTCAAAAATTGTAGCGCGCCTGGAACTCATAGGTGCGCGGCGCTTCTATCATGTGGAAATACGCGTTCTGGAAGCCGACAAACTGCCCCGGGGCCAATTGTGTACCAGACAGAGTGGCATCGTTGCCCCAGTTGAAGGTGGTTTCATCGGTCAGGTTCTTGCCAATTACAGCCAGCGACCATTTACCGTCAGCACTCTGTAGACCAATACGTGCGTTGATTTTCCAGTAGGAGTCCTCAATGACGGCGTCATCCGCATCCGGAGCAATAAGAATATCGTCGGTATACAGTGCATCCAGCCGCAGTGAAATGTCCAGGCTACTGGTGAGCGAAGTTTCGTAAGCGGCACCGATATTGCCCGACCAGTCTGGCGCAAACTGCAGCGAGGTACCGCCCAGATCCTGAAAGCCACCATTAGCAGCGCAGGTTCCGTCCAGGATCTGGCCTATGGTGCAAGCCGCATTGGGGTATTCCTTGTACTCCGTGTCCAGGTAGGCCAGGGCACCATTGAGCGTCCACTCATCGGTAACCGCGACTGTGAAGTCCGTCTCAAACCCGTAGATTTCACTTTCTGCAGCATTGCCCACAACAAACCCGGCGCTCTCAAAACCACTTACCTGGAGATCATCGAACTCGCTGTAGAAGATCGCGGTATTGATGCGCGCACGGTTATCCCAAAGCTCGGTTTTCAAGCCCAGCTCATAGGCTATCACCTCTTCATCTTCGAACTCCCGCGAACGATCCAGGGCATTGTCCGCATCGAAACCACCTGCCTTGTAACCATTGGCGACATTGAAATAGGCCATGGTGTCCACGTTGAGGTCATACTGTAGATTGATATTGCCGGTCCAGTGGTCTTCCCCGCGGTTCTCGCTATAGTCATAGGGCACCGCGAAATTAAGTACACTGGGGCTGGCAATTATGGTGAGAAAGGGGTCCTCCGTTTTGGTCCCCGGCACTGCAGCAAAAGTCCGTTTATCGACGTCCTTGTTGTCATCAGAGTAGCGAATTCCGACTGTGGTGCGAAAGGCATCGGTGATATTCCAGGTGACGCTGGCGAAGGCCGACCAGGTTTCAGTATCCTGGCTGAAGTCATTGAAAAACTCGGTATCCAGCGAGCCGGAGGGTAGGCCACCAACCGCAGCAAGAAGGAACGGCTCGAGAGCGGGCAGACCCGACCAGAATAGATAGGTGCTCGTGTCACTATTCAGTTCCGCATACTGGTAATACACACCTGCCAGGTATTCAAAGGTTTCGCCGCCGGGCGAAGTCAGCAAGAACTCCTGGGTCCATTGCTCGTGATCTTCACTGCGGCAGCGGTCGATGTACGACAGCGGCGAATAATCCCCATCGACGCAATTATCGAAATCGTATTCGGTATACGCCGTGATGGAACGCAGGCTGTAGTCACCCAAGTTATACTCGGCCGTCAGCTGAAAGATATCCGAGGTGGTGTCGTCATCTTCCTTACGGCCGGGAAACGAACCCAGCGACTGCTTTTCATTGAAACCCAGGCTATTCTCGAAATTGGGGTCACTACTGCCCGCAGTGAACAGGAAAGTGGAGGTGGGCGTAGAGGTTGTGATCTTGTGCTGCCGCCCTGTCACGTCGAACTCACCGTGTTCGGCTTTGGCCGTAAAGCGCAGATTATCGGTGGTGTCCCAGACCAGGCTGCCTCGTACTACGGCATTGTCCTGTCCGGGCCCATCCTCACCATTGGGTGCCTGGTTATCCATCCAGCCGTCATCTTCATACACCTTTGCCACCAGGCGACCACGCAGTTTATCGGTTAAGGGCCCGGAAACGGCGCCGGTCAGCCCGTAACCCTCGATCTCCGTTTCGTAATTGGCCTCCAGAAACGCCTCAAACTCCTCGGTTGGCTGCCTGCTGGTAATGTTGATGGCACCGCCCACGGTATTTTTACCAAACAAGGTGGATTGCGGGCCTTTGAGCACCTCCACCCGCTCGATATCCAAAAACGCCGCACGCGCGTTACGGGACCGTCCAAAGTAGACGCCATCGATGAAAGTGCCCACCGATTGTTCAAAACCAAAGTTGTTGGCCGATCCCACCCCGCGGATGAATATCTGGCTGGCGCCGGCTGTCTGGCTGATAGTGACGTTCGGCATGTAGACGGTGACGTCCGCCAGTTTTCTCATGCCCATGTCATCGATCATGTCGCCAGACATGACCGACAGCGCGATAGGCACATCCTGCATACCCTCAACGCGTTTGGTGGCGGTCACGATCACTTCTTCGAGCACGGGCCCCTGAGCAACGGCAACGCCAGACAGCGGAGCGAGCGAAGCACTCAAGACGGTGGTGGCAAGGATATTTCTGCGGTAGTTGCTCATATGTCCTCCTCGGACTGTTTTTTATAAGAATTTGATACCGGATATATAGATATCAGTTTCGATTGATAGGAACTGTAACATTTGATGCAAATTTAAAAAAATTTATTATTAATATTCATGATATATTGTTTATAAATATCATGATGTATGGCATATGAGCGCAGCTAAACATGAATCTTCGCAGTGTTGACCTCAATTTACTGACAGTTTTCGACGCCGTTATCACCGAAGGCAATGTTACTCGAGCTGCGGATAAAGTCGGCATGAGCCAGCCGGCAGTGAGCCTCGCCCTTTCACGGTTTCGCCATATCGCCAGGGACGAGCTGTTTGAACGCACCGGCAGGGGACTGCGGCCGACGGCAAGAGCCCTGGAACTTGCAGCACCGGTACGCCGCGCGCTGGATATCGTCGCAGACGCACTGGAGCACGGATCCAAGTTCGACATGAGCCGCAGCGACCGATCTTTCAACGTGGTGCTGTCCGGCATCGGTGAAATCGTGATGCTACCCACCCTGATGCGCTCACTGGAAAAGGCGGGATCAGGGATCAGTATCAACACCCGGCATATCGCCCACTCGGACGTCCAGAAAGAAATGCGCTACGGCAACGTCGACCTATACATGTGGATCGTGCCAATCGAGTCGAGCGATACCACCTGTACCCAGATCGGTAATATGAGCGAGGTGTGCCTGGTGCGAAAGGACCACCCCACGGTGGGCGACAGCCTGACGGTGGAACAGTTCGCCGCCCTGCGGCATATCGCCATCCATTTGCCTGGCGCCTACGGGCCCAGCATCATCGACCGGGAACTCTGGCGTCTGGGGCTCAAACGTGAACAGGGCATGTCAATTCACAACTATTTCGACGCGCCGCGGGTTCTCTCCCAGACCGACATGGTGTCTACAATGCCAAAGGTGCTGGGCAGGCATTTCGCCGAGGTGCACAGCCTGAAAATGGTGCGCTCACCCCTGCAAATGGAGTTTCCCGTTTTCCTGCTCTGGCCCCGAGGCCTCGACGCCGACGAGGGACACCGCTGGTTACGGGAAACCCTGATCGATATATTCAAACGCGAAGAAAGCCTCAACTA
>JAACFI010000370.1 GCA_009937575.1 Haliea sp. | reverse complement strand
CCTCAGTTGACGTAAAAGACTTTGGGTTTGGTGTTTTTATCTGGCATCGGCGGCCGCCCCTGGCGATCGCGGATCATCTTCGCCGGCGCGCTGTTGGGATCGTCCAGGTCGCCGAATATGCGGGCGTTGGTGGGGCAGGTCACCACGCAGGCGGGATCCAGGCCGGCGTCCACACGCTGGCTGCAGAAATCGCACTTGGTGACGGTGCCCGGGGTGTAGCGGTCGTAGCCCTGCTCCTCGAAGGGAGTCAGCTCGCCGGTGCCGAACAGGCCCTTGAGGAAGCTCTCCTCCTCCATCTGGGTGCGCTGGTCGTAGGGACAGGCCACCGCGCAGGTGGAACAGCCGATACACTTGGCGTCGTCCACCATGACAATGCCATCCTCGCGGGTGTAGGTGGCGCCGGTGGGGCAGACCTTTTCACAGGGAGCGTCGTCGCAGTGGTTGCAGATGGTGGGTATGTAGACCCGGTTCGCCATCGGGTAAACCCCGTACTCCTCACTCAGGGTCTTGGTGAAGAACACGCCGTCCGGCAGAGAGTTTTCCTGCTTGCAGCCGATGACACAGGCATTGCAGCCGATGCAGGCCTTGAGGTCAAAGACCATTCCCATCCTGGCCATCAGTGTTGCCCCCCTTTGCCGCGCTTGTTCTCCAGTTCCTCGATCACGTCGTAGACCGTCCTGCCTTCCTTGAGGAAGTCCGGCCAGTCGTCGAGTTTCGTCAGTTTCACCTTGCACACCGTTTCCGGCTGGGCGCTGGCGGCGTCCGTATTGCGCAGGTCGTAGGGAAGCATGTCGTTGTAGTGGCCGCCGGCGGGCAGTACGCCGCTCTCCTTGGACTTCATGCGCGACAGGGCGTTGGACACGCCGATAGTCTCCGGGTGCATGCCCTCCGAGACACTGATTCGCCCGTACAGGTGACCGTAGGGGGATTCCACCTTGACTATATCGCCTTTCTCCAGGCCCTGCTCGGCCGCGGTTTTCGGGTTGAGCAGCAGGCCCGTGTGTACCGGGTCGCGGTACACGATGTCCTTGATCCAGGGGTTGCTCAGGCTCTCGCCGAAGTTCAGTTGGATGTCCTTGAAGGTGATGGCGTACAGGTCATACTCCGGCGGCTCCTCGTGCACCGGGTCCAGCACCGCGGTGGGCAGAGGCTGGTAATCGTCCCACTGCCATTCATCGATGAACGGCACATTATGCTCCTCCATCTGCTGCCTGAGCTTGTCGCGCTCGCTGATGTACTCCTCGATATAGAAGTGCAGGCGCAGGCCCTCCCAGGGCCGGTACCACTTGTCCAGGCGCTTCTCGGTCACCGAATGGCCACGCTCAATGTACCAGTCGATATCCTCGCCGTTCCACAGCAGGCCCTTGCGACGCGCAATTTCCTTGTCGGTGTGTTTCTGGTCCAGTTCGAGCTCTAGTTCCGGATGGCCGGCGAATCCCAGAGTTTGGTTGATCACGTCGTTGTAGGCCTCCAGGATGCCAAGGCGCTCGGAGAGTTCGTAAAAAATCTCTTCCTCGCTCTTTGTATCGTGCAGGGGCTCCACCGCGGGCTGGCGGAAACACTGGCCCTCGGTGTGAGGGGGCTCGATCATGGTGCAGTTCCAGCTCTCCAGTACGTCGTTGGAGGGCAGGATGATGTCGGCCCAGTCGGTCATCTCGGTCGGGATAAGATCGACACAGACGATGAAGCGCATGTCGCGCAGGAAGTCGAACCACTTGTTGCGCGGTCCCTGGATCGCCCACACCGGGTTGGAGTGGCAGTTCACGATCACGTCCGGCTTGAACTCCATGCCCCATTTCTCGGGATCCTCCCACACCATCAGGTTGAGGTGGGGCGGATGCACCCCCAACGGGAAGTAGTCCATCATGTGGAAGGTGCTGGGTGGCCAGTTGAACCCCGGAATCGGTCCCAGCTGGTGGGGTTTGGTCAGCAGCAGGCCGCTCTCGCCCGGTTCGCAGTGATTGATATCCACTTCCTTGGTATCCAGCACCACGCCCATGTGCCCGCCGGGTACGTCGATATTGCCGATCAGCATGTTTACCAGCTTGAAGCTGTGGTTGGTCTGCACGCCGTTCTTGTGGCCCTGGGCGCCACGGTAGTAGTTGTAGGCGGCGGGACGCAGGGGTACGGTGCGGCCGTCTTCCAGTTTCATGGTGGCGCCGATGGTCGCCGCCTCGGCGAACTCGTGGGCGATGCGGGCAATGGTCTCCGCCGGCACGGTGGTGATCTCCGACATCTTCTCCGGCGTGCACTCTTCCAGGATGTCCTTGTAGAGCTGGAAGGAAGGCTTGCAGGATTTGCCGTTGACGGTGTAGCTGCCCTCCAGAGCGATCTCCTCGATGCTGTCGTCATTCCACAGCCTGGCGCAGTCGTTTTTCGCGTCCCACATGTAGCACTGGCCGTTCTCGTCACGGATGAAGTAGCCGTCCTCGCCCACCAGGTAGGGCGCGTTGGTATCGCGCTTGAGAAATTTGTAATCGCACAGGCCGTCGCGGATCATCACGTGGGCCATGCCCATGGCGAAGTGGCGGTCGGTGGCGGGGCGGATAGGCACCCATTCCTCGGCCTTGGCGGAGCCGATGGACAGGCGCGGTTCGATCGACACCACACGCATATTGCGCTCGATACGCGCCTTGGCTACCCAGTTGCTCTGGGCCGCCGCGTGCAGGTGGGAGGAGAATCCGTCACCGGTGCCGTTGTTGATCCAGTAGTTGCAGTACTTGGCATCGTTGGCGCAGCCGAAGGCGGCGTGGATCATGCCGTTGATCGGGTGGTAGGCGCCGCCGCACATGGTGCCGCCGGACTGGTAGAAGTTGAAATTGCCAAAGGCCAGGGGCCAGGCCCATACGTTGAATTTCTGGAAGTCCTCGATGGAGGGGAGGATCTTGCGCGGGTCCTCGTCCATGGATTTCTTGATTTCGCGGGCGGTAATGTCGAAGGCTTCCTCCCAGGAAATCGGCTCCCACTTTGGATCGATCCCGCAACCCTTTTCCGGGTTGGTACGGCGCATCGGCTGCTTGAACCGGGCCGGGTCGTAGTGCCGCATGATCGCGGAGTTGCCCTTGGGGCAGAGCTTGCCGTTATTGGATGGATTGGTGGGATTGCCCTCGATCTTGTTGATCACACCGTCGTCGGTGACGTGAATCAGGTTGCCGCAGGAGTGCAGGCACATCTTGCAGGTGGAGGGAACCCACTTACCGCTCTTGAGGGAGTTCGCTGTCGGGGTCTGGCTGGCCATCACGTATCCTCGTTATTGTCGAGTGAATCCATGGTCCTGTACTGGCATACATTTAATGTTTATTTTAATCATTACTTTATACGCCTCGTTGATTGGGATGTAAACTACCCATGGGCACGCATAGTCACTCTGGATCAAGTAATGATGCGCGCTGGAGCAAGTATAGTCGCTGTGGGATGCGGGGGGGCTGCCTTGCTTTTCGGGTACCCTATGTTAGCTCAAATGGCGTCAAAAATTATGGTGCGCTCCGCGCACCATCACCCATGATGGATACTGGAGGCAAAACTGAACTCACGCGCCACGCTGCTGCTGACCCTGACCATGCTGTGTTACGCCAGTAACCACGTGATCGGCCGGGCGGTACACGCGGACCTTCCCCCCCTGGGCCTGTCCTTCTGGCGCTGGGTGTGCGGGGCATTGATCCTTTTGCCGCTGGTGGCGCCGCGCCTGGGGAGATTGTGGCCGCTCTACCGCGAGCACTGGCGGATACTGGCGCTGCTGGGTCTGTTGATCGTTGGAAGTACCACACTGGTGCTGCTGGGCCTGAATTTCACCACCGCCACCAACACCTCCCTGATCAACGCCACCCAGCCCACCATCACAGCGCTACTCTGCTGGCTGTTCCTGGCAGAGCGTCTGCGTCCACTGCAGTGGGGCGGTATCGGCATCGCCTTCGTGGGGATCACCCTGATGCTGCTGCACGGGGACTGGCGGGTGCTGGTCGCCCTGGATTTCAATCCCGGGGACCTGGTGGTGCTGCTGGCCATGTTCGGTTTCGCCGCCTACGGCATCAATATCCGTCGCATTCCCGCGGAATTCCACGTCACTGAATCCCTGTTTGCGATCATCCTGCTGGGCCTGTTACCCCTGCTGCCTTTGTATATCGCGGAGTCCGCCGTCTACAGGCCAATGGCGTTTTCGGTCGAGTCAGTGATAGTGGTGGTGGTCCTGGCTCTGCTGGTTTCGGTGCTGGGCATGCTCATGTGGACTCGCGGCAACCAGCTGATCGGGCCCAACCGGGCGGCGATCTA
>JAACFI010000369.1 GCA_009937575.1 Haliea sp. | reverse complement strand
CCACTTCCCCGGACTACAACCCCACCGCCATTCACACTGACCGTTGGCTGAATGTGAAGGCCGGGGCCGATCCCTTCCTGTACATGGCCATGGTTCACACCATTCTGGAAGAGGGGCTGGTAGACGAGGACTTCGTCCGCGAGCAGACCGACCTGGTGATGCTTGTGCGGGAAGACAACGGCAAGCTGCTACGCGAGTCGGATCTAGAGCCGGAGGGTCGCCAGGACATCCTCTACCTGTGGGATGAAAAAACCGGCGCGACGATCCAGGCGCCGGGCACCATGGGACACGACACAAAGTCCCTGGACTTGGGAAAAGTTCGTCCCGCCCTGAAAGGCCGGTTCATGGTCGGCGATATCGCGGTGCAGCCGGCTTTCGTCCATATGCAGGCGGAAGCGATGAAATTCTCACCCGAGGCGACCCAGGAGAAAACGGGCATCCACCCCGACGTTGTGCGCGAGGAGGCCCGGCACTTCGCCAAGGCCAAGAAGGCGGTTATCGCCTCGGGCTTCGCCTCTGCCAAGATGCTCAACGGCATCTACACCCAGTGGGCCCAGTGCCTGATGTGTGCCCTGACCGGGCACGTGGGCAAGCGCGGCGGCTACTGGAGCCCCTTCAGCATGATGGGCTACGAGAGCACTTTCTTCCTGGGTTTCATGCAGCTGGGCAAGATGCCGCGATTCGAGAGCGGCGGCCTGGGCGAATTCGTACACGGCAAGAAGATCATCGAGGCCAGATCCCACTACGACAACGACAAACTCAAGGCGCGCGCCGGCTTCGACATAGAGGAAATGCAGCACATGATCGAGGAGGCCATCGAGACCGGGCAGATGCCCGTCTACGAGGGGCTCAAGGGCGCCATCCTGCAGGCGGACAACAAGTTCACCCGCAACAAGGGACCCCACTACCGGGAGCGCATGCTGGAGCACTTCTCCGAATTGTTTGTAAACATCAACATCCGCATGGACTCCACCGCCATGTACGCGGACTATGTACTGCCCGCCGCGAGCCACTACGAGGGCTGGGACCTGCGCACCACACCCCTGCACCGCTTCGGTAACCTGTTCACCGCGCCGGTGAAACCCATCGGCGAGGCCAAGCCCGAGTGGGAGCTGTACGTACTGCTGACGAAAAAGATCCAAGAGCGCGCCATCGCGCGGGGTATTGGCTCCTACCAGGACGGCCCTTTCACACGCGACCTGCAAACCATCCACGACGACTACACCATGGGCGGCAAGCTGATGACCGCTAAGGAAGAGGTGCGCTTCCTGGTGGAGAACAATCCCCAGTTTGCCGGCCAGTCTTTCGATGAGGCCGAGAAGAAGGGTTTTGTCACCATCTGGGAGAGCCCCTCCCCCGAAAGCGCCAAGGTCACCCCCAACAAACCCATCCAGTCCTGGCGCGCACAGATAGAGGACAAGACGACCTACCCCACGTTTTCCGGGCGCATCACTTTCTACATCGACCACGAGTGGTTCCAGAAACTGGGTTCCACCGTGCCAACGGCGAAAGACAACGCCGGTCCGGCAGCCACCAGCTACCCCCTGACCTGGTACTCCCCCCACACCCGCTGGGGCATCCACTCCACGTGGCGCGCCAACAAGTACATGATGCGCCTGCAGCGGGGGGAGCCCTACGTCTACATCGGCCCCGGCCTGGCCGCGGCCAAAGGTATCGAGGACGGCGGTCATGTACGGGTGTTCAACGGCCTCGGCGAGTTTTATGCCCAGGCCAAGGTCGCCCCAACGGTGCGTGACAACCAGGTGATGATGGAGCACGCCTGGGAGCCCTACCAGTTCCGCGGCCGCAAGGGCCTCAATACGGTGACCGCCACCCTGATCCAGCCCCTGGAACTGGTGGGCAACTGGGGCCACCTGAAGTTCGACATGTACAAGTGGAATCCCAACCAATTGTCCAACGAAGCCGGCGTGGATATCGAACCCGCAGAGCGCGTGTAGGAGCTTAGATCATGAGCAATAGACAACTGTGCATGGTCATGGACCTCAACAAGTGCATCGGCTGCCACACCTGCACCTCCGCCTGCAAAACCCAGTGGACCAACCGCAACGGCCGCGAGTACATGTACTGGAATAACGTGGAGACCAAGCCCGGCGATGGCTACCCGCGCTACTACGAGGCCAGCGGCGGCGGCTTCGACGAGAATGGCCAACTGAAAATGGGCAAGCTGCCCAGCGCCGAGGATTACGGCGAACCCTGGGAGTACAATTACGAAGAGGCGCTGATGACCGGCACCGATCCGTGGCTGCGCCCCAACGTCAAACCCACCTGGGGACCCAACTGGGACGAGGACGAGGGCGAGGGCCTGTACCCCAACAGCTACCACTTCTACCTGCCGCGTATCTGTAACCATTGCACCAATCCGGCCTGCCTGGCGGCCTGCTCGCGCAATGCCATTTACAAACGACAGGAAGACGGCATCGTGCTGATCGACCAGGAGCGCTGCCGCGGTTATCGCTACTGCGTCACAGCCTGTCCTTACAAGAAGGTGTATTTCAACGAGCAGGTGTCCAAGTCGGAGAAGTGCATCTTCTGTTACCCGCGGATCGAGAAAGGGCTGCCCACCGCCTGCGCCCAACAGTGCGTGGGCCGCATCCGCTGGATCGGCTACCGCGACGACGAGGATGGACCAATTCATACCCTGGTGGACAAGTACAGGGTGGCCCTGCCCCTGCACGCCGAGTGGGGCACCCAGCCCAATGTATTTTATGTACCACCCACCGCACCGGATGCCTACGACGCTGATGGCACCCCTGCAGATGATGACCGAATCCCACTGTCCTACCTGGAGAGCCTGTTTGGCAAAGGTGTGCGCGCAGCGCTGGACACCCTGGAATCGGAGCGTGCGAAGAAGAGGGCGGGCAAGGAATCCGAACTGATGGATACCCTGATCGCCTACAAACACAGCGATATGTTCAAGTTGGGGTGAGTCATGACGACACTCGCAGAAGTTGCAGAAAGCCGTTCGCAATTGTTCCAGCTGCTGGCCCTGGGATTCACCCACCCGGTGGAGGCCTTCCACCGTGTACTGGTCGATGACAGTTATCGCCAGGCCCTGGTATCCGCCGCATCAGTCAGCCGCTGCCCGATCAACTTCTCTCACCGGGAAACCGACGACTTCGCCGAATTCGAGTCGGACTTTATCCTGCTGTTCCAGATGGGCAGGCGCGGCAAGCCCCTGGTCTCCCTCAACGCCGCCGACCACGCTGACATTGCCAGCGAACGTGGGAGGCCTGAAGTCCTGCTGGAATACAGTGGCTGGTACCGGCATTTCGGTCTCAGGGCCAACCAGGAAGGGGAGACCAACGAGCTGCCGGACCACCTGGTCTGCCAGCTGGAATTCCTGGCCTGGCTGGCTCACCTGGAAGCGGGAGCCGGCGACGAGCCGGAAATGCAGCAGGGTTACCAGCGCGCCCAGCGGGACTTTCTAAAGCGCCACCTGCAGGCCTTCCTGGAATCACTGGTCACCAGCTTTCAGCAACGGGCATCCGGCGAGGGACACGAACCGTTATATCGCTCGCTGGCAGCACTGTCGCTCGAGCTCACCGACTGCATGCTGGAGCAATTCGACACAGCACTTGCTGAATCCGATCGATCCGGAAACGGTGGTGATGTCCAACAGATCGCCGCTGTGAATTTGTGGGGCTGACACTATGAAATCTGCGATCCTGATAATTCTGGCCTTAATGCTGATCAGCGCCTGCGGGTCACCCGAGGAAACGGCGCCGGAACAGGCGAGGGCCACCGATTCGGCACCTGCGCCGGTCGTCATCGACGACACCCCGGTCGAGGCACTGCAGATCGGCGGCGCGATCAAAACCCTGCAGACCGCGGTGGACCTGAGTGATCCGGAAAACGCCAGCTGGCGCGACGCCCAGGAATATCGCATGGACCTGGGCCTGGCGCCCCCCGTGCACCCGTCGATCAACCTGCGCCATGACCCGACCGCACCGGCGATACCGGTGTTCCTGCGCGCGGCCAGCGACGGCACCCGGCTCTACCTGCGTCTACGCTGGCCCGACGACTCGGAAAACAACAGCAGCAGTCGTACGGACTTCGCGGACGGCGCCGCGGTACAGTTCTCCCTCGGGGATGCGGCTACGACCTCATTTATGATGGGGGCACCCAATGGCCCGGTAAATATCTGGTACTGGAAAGCGGGCTTGACGGCTCCGCAGAACCTTGCTGCCGGCGGCTTTGGCGGCACCACACGCGTCGGCCAGGCCGGCCTGGTGTCGCGCAGCAGCTACCGCGAAGGCGGAGAGTGGGTAGTTGTGT
>JAACFI010000073.1 GCA_009937575.1 Haliea sp. | reverse complement strand
AGCGTGCGGTTCAGTTTCAGTACAGCCGCCTGACCTCTGGTGTCGTGAGTTGCGTTACCCGGGCCGGGTAAACTAAGCTATGTAGGAAAATAAGTTTAATAATCAGGAGAAGGCGATGCAGCGCTGGTTTTCCGGAGCACCCGGTTATTACACCGCTGTGGCCACACTCTATCTTTTAGCCGCCGGCACGTCGCTGCCGACGACCGTACATGCGCAGAGTGGTATTCTGGAAGAGGTTATCGTGACTGCCCGCAAGCGCGAGGAGGCCATCCAGGATGTGCCGGTTTCGGTGACAGCCTTTACGGGCAACCAACTGCGTGATGCGGGCATCACCAACCTGAAGGATCTTGGTTACCAGACCCCGGGACTGCAGATCGACCAGGGCAGTGGCGCCCAGATATGGATTCGCGGCATCGGGCAGCGCGACGATGGTGCCCGGGTGGATGGCCCGGTGGGAGTTTACGTCGACGGACTCTACCTGCCGCGCAGGGATGGCCAGCTCCTGGATTTGATCGACGTACAGAGCGTTCAGGTCCTGCGGGGTCCTCAGGGCACACTATTCGGTAAGAATACGACCGCCGGGGCGCTGATCGTCACCACCAACCCGCCCGCCGACACGCTCAGTGGGTTTGCGGAGGGCAGGGTGGGGAACTATGATCGCCAGGATCTGCGCGCATCTATCAACATTCCTCTCATCGAAGGCAAATTGTTGTCCAAGCTCACTCTGGGTTCAGTGGAGCGGGATGGCTACCAGGACAATATCACCACGGGCCAGGAGCCGGGCTCGGAGGATCGTAAATCGGCGGCCCTGCAATTGCGCTGGTTTGCAAATGACGAGCTCATGGTCGACGGCTTTGCCTACTACGGAGAAGTCGATGAAGTGCAGCCTTCGACCAACTGCAGCTTCATGGTAGACAGCAGTTACAACGGGGAAGATTCGCTGTTTGGCAATCGCATTTTCCCCGGTGACGCCATTCCCGTGGATGCTTTTGATGACGATGACACCCCGGTCGTTCCCGGTTTTGTCGATCAGTCACAGGTCTATGAAAACGCCTGTAACGCCTCGCTGGCAAGGGAGGAAGATTACGAGGTAGCCTCGGAATTGCCGATTGACTTCAAACTCGACAATACCCTGTTGGGCCTGACAGTCGAATGGGAAATCAACGATCGGTTTTCCCTCAAGAGTATCAGCGGATACGCTGACCAGAAGAAATACGGGAATGCGGGCAACCCCGATATTGACGGCACCTACCAGCCGATTTCATCTCGCTACCGCGCGAATGGCAGTCCCAGCAACCGCGATCACTGGTCACAGGAATTTCAACTGCTGGGTAGCGCCTTCAATAATCGCCTGGATTACACCCTGGGCTTGTTTGCCATGAAGGAGAATATCGACGACGGTACCGACACACAATCCGGCGCACCGTCGGGCTACCTGATTCCGGCAGCAATAAATGTGTTGGTGATCAATGATCCCAACGCCGAAAAACAGACCTATGACCTTGAGAATACGACTTACGCCGCTTTTTTCCAGGGAAGCTATGATCTCACGGACAACCTGGAATTGACCGCGGGGCTGCGCTGGACCAGTGAAGAGCGGGAGCAGTCTGTGAAATTGCAGTTGCTGGACCAGCCGGCTTACCGGGAAATCGCATTCGGCGCCATCGAGGGTGTACCGGGTCTGATTCCGATTGAGGACTCTCCAGCAGCCTTAGTGACTGATCTGCCTGCTGTAATGGAGGCGGATATTTTCTCGCTGATAGCGCAGGAGTTCCCGCGGGATAATTACGACCAGGCAATTTACCCCCTGGTGCCTGCCCAGGAACTCGATCCAGATATCGACGAGGACATCGACGAAACCTGGGACGAATTTACGCCCATGGTGAGCCTCGCCTACCACCTGCCTTCGTCCTTCACCGATGGGGACTTCTTCGATGCCGGGATGTTTTACGCAACCTATGCCGAAGGCTTCAAGTCCGGCACGTTCGAACCTGTTGGCGTGGACGGGCAGGCGACCGTGGAGCCCGAGAATGTCGACAATTATGAGCTCGGTTTCAAGTTGGATATCCTGGGCGGGAGAATGCGTCTCAACGGTGCTGTATTCCGCACTAATTTCGACGACATGCAGTTACGCCAGGTAGTGCTCGACAGCTCCGACATCCCGCGGGTTGTGCTGCGCAATGCATCGAAGACGCGGATTGAGGGTGTCGAGCTGGAGCTCACCTGGAGCCCGATCGACAATCTGTTACTCTCCGCCACTGGAAGCTTTAATGATTATGAATACAGGGATTTCGATGAATCCCAGTTCAGCACCCGCGCACTTTTAACGCAACAACCACTACCGGTGGTAGATCGCACCGGCGAGCCATTTGCCGAAGTGCCGGAGAATACCTACAGTCTCGCCGCGCAATACTCACTGGATACTGCTTACGGTACCTTTGTACCACGCCTTGATTACAGCTACGTCGACGAAATTTTCATGGGACTTGATGCTGGAGCCGGGCAGAATGAGGACCAGGCCACCTTTGATGATTATTTCCTGCTCAACGCCCGGCTCGGCTGGATCAGCCCCGAGGCAACATTTGAGGCGGCTTTGTACGGGACCAATATCACCGATGAGTTCTACCATTTCGGTGCCGCCGCGGTAGCGGATTCCTCGGGCAGTTTTACCCGCACTTCCGGTCTGCCGCGCATGTACGGTCTGGAGTTTCGCTATAACTTCAGATGAAAGAGGAAAGGGGGAGGGGTGTTAACCGCCGCTTCAGTATGAAGCGGTTGATCCAATTTCTCACGGCTCTTCTTCTCACGCCGATATTGATCCTTGGCGGGCTTTATATTACCGGCGGTTATGTCAAAACCACCGGTAGCTGGTGGTACCCTTTCGTCACGTCCCTGCTTTCGGATTACTACGTCACCGGCCCTTTCGCGATGACCAGTAATACGCGTGAAGACAATCCTGTTTGGAATCAGTTACCAGAGTTCAACAGGTACCAGGCGCGCCTGACCTACGCCATGAGTCGGGGACGTCCGAAGGTTGAGGTGGCCTGGTTGCTGGCCGATGCGGAGTGGCCCGACCGACCGGCCATCGGTGAGGGTAAGACCCTCAACGCGGGTGAATCGTCGCTGAGCCGGGCACTGGTCGGTGCTGGTGTTGGCTACCATCGCATCAGCCGCAATGATTTACTGCATGCCCGCGTTGAAGAAGGCAGGCTGCTGGTTGGCGAGGCTGATTTCGGTGCTCTGTTGGTAGACGACCTCGGTGTTGCGGAGCCGGAGCTACTGCAACAAGTGCTGCGGATACGCCGGTCGGGACTACCCGTGGTGTGGCAGGGCGAGTTGCCGCGGCGCGCATCTGGCTGGCGAGACAATGTAAACCGGGACAAGGCAGTTTCAACCGTCTCGGCTCATTTGTTGAAGGCGATTTCACTGGTTGACTCGCCTGCTGAAGCGGTAACGTCCTTGCTCTCGTCGGGCCTGGATACGAGGTTGCGCCTGTTGCCGGGTACCGAACCCTTCAAGCTGCGCTTCAGCCGCCGGGAAATGCAGAGTGGTGAGGTGGTTTTACTTTTCAATGAAACCACTGAAACCATTGCCCGACAGGTCCGGCGGAAAGGTAGATGGAAAGACATACGCCTGCTCGATCCCGCCACTGGGGAAGATAGTCTGCTGGCTGGTGGCGGTGACGAGATAGCTATTGAAGTTCCCGCAGGAAGAATCCGGCTGCTGTTATTGCAACAGGCAGCGATAGGTAGCTCGCCGGGCAAGCGTAAGTCAGATGCGGTAGATGACTGGGACTGGGCACAGTGGCGGGACCCCCCCAGGCAGATGCACCCTATGATGCGTTGGTGGTGGCCCGGGAATGCAGTAGAGAGGGAGGAGCTGCGCCGTGAACTGCTCAGTCTGTATGAGGCTGGCTATGGCGGCGTTGAGATCCAGACGCTGACCATCGGTATGTCCCAAACGCATCTGGAAAAAAACGAGCAGGCAATCTACACCGTGGGCACTGCCTCCTTTTTTGAGCATCTCAAAACTGTTTTTCGCCTGGCCGGGGATCTCGATATGGCTGTCGACCTGACCTTGGGTAGCGGCTGGTCGAGCGGGGGACCATTTATCGATGAATATCCCGAACAGCAACTGTTGCGCGCGCAATTTGATGTAGATGGGCCGGGCCATTTGAACAGGCGCCTTCCTGAGGCGGAGGAGCCATGGTACGCGATGCCGAGCAACTGGATTATCAGGAACACGATCGGGGACTTCGACACCGATACCCGCCTTGAGGCTGCAGTGTCCGCCAGGCTGGAGGAGCGGGGAGGCGCCCTTGTTCTCACCGATCTCACCGATATTTCCCACGCGGTGAATAAAGATATCCTGGACTGGCGGGTGCCGGAGGGCAAGCACCGGGTATTCGCCTTTTATCAGAATGCCACTGCTCACAACGCTGTGGCGTCTGCCTACCCCGGCGCATTAAACGCCTCACCTGTGCTCGATCACCTGGATCCTGGCGGCGTTGAAGAGTACCTGGAAGAGCTTGGTAACCCCTGGCTGGATGCCCTGTTGCCATTCACACCAAGGGCGGTATTTGTCGACAGTTTCGAGCTCATAGGAGAGTTACCCTGGGCTACTCGGTTTTCCGAACGCTTTAGTGAAATGATGGGCTACGACATCACCCCGTATCTCCCATTGCTGTTTATGACCCGGGGTGAATCAAAGTATGTGAACGTCGTTCTGCCACCGGTGCCTGCCTATCGATCTCTGGACAAAATGGGGCAGCGGATTCGGGAGGATTACGAAGCTGTCCGTCAGCAACTGTTTCATGAAAGCTTTGTGCAGCCCCTGGCGCGTTGGGCGCAATCACGTGGCCTGCAACTTCGGCTCCAGGCGCATGGTGGCTACGGCGACTATCTCGACAGTTATAAGTTGGCGGATATTCCAGAGGCCGAGGGACTGTTTGCGGGTGGCAGCTATGATTTTCTCAAGTTGGCGGCTTCTGCCGGTCACGTGGCCGGACGTCGCCTGGTCAGTTCAGAGTCGTTTATTACCATGACAACGGACTTCAATGCTCTGACGATAGAAGACTATTATCGTCTCGCGGGCAATGCCTACGCAGCGGGTATCAATGTCACGGTCTGCCACGGCTATGCTTACCATTATTCACCCTGACAGACCCATGGCAGCGTCCGCAGCACATCGACATCTTCGCCAACATGATCTATGTTGAGCCACAAAATAGCAGGGAGGATTTATGCAGGATAAACATACTATCGAGAATGAAGCACTGGCCACCTACGAGCGCTTTGTGGCGCAGCGCGACCGTGTTGACTCGGGGGAGATCAGTTGGGCGGACCTGGCCGACTTTTTCACCGAGGATGCGGTGTACATCGATCCCGCCTGGGGCCGACAGGAAGGCCGGGAGACAATCCGGAAGTTCTTTGTCGACTCCATGGCCGGATTGACTGGTTACGGCTGGTCGACACCCGAACGCTGGACGATGGTGGACGGCCACCGTCTGGTGAGCCACTGGGACCAGATACTGGGGCAGAAACCGGATGGTGGCGAGTGGATGGTTCCCGGTCTGTCGATACTGTATTACGCCGGTGACGGGCTGTTCTGTTACAGCCACGATTACCTGAACATGACTTATATCGGTGAGACGCTGAAGGCCATGGCGTGGAAGCCACCGCCGGAATTCAACATGCCGCCCCGCAAGCCCGACTGGTCCACCGACCTGCCTGCCGCCTGGAGCCACCTGGCGCATGCGTTCGATACCGCCTGAACGGTAAACTCGCGGACCTGCTAAGGGAGACCAGGTATGAGCTTGAAGGTAATACAATGGGCCACCGGTGGTGTGGGCAGGGCAGCAATCGAGGGCATTACGGCGCACCCGGACCTGGAGCTTGTGGGCTGCTGGGTGCACAGCGAGCACAAGCAAGGTCTCGATGCGGGAGAAATCGCAGGTATCGGTGCACTGGGTGTGAACGCCACCAACGACGCTGATGCCCTGGTAGCGATGGCGGCGGATTGTGTCCTTTACAGCCCCGTTATGCCCGACCCTACGCTGGTGGCCCGGCTGTTGGCATCCGGGAAAAACGTGGTGACGCCGCTTGGTTGGTTTTACCCGGGGGGCCGGGACGTGTCCGACCTGGAACAGGCCTGCCGGGTCGGAAACAGCACCCTGCACGGCACTGGCATTCACCCGGGAGGCATCACCGAGCGCTTTCCGCTCATGGTGTCCGCACTGTCCAGCGCGATCACCCATGTCAGGGCAGAGGAATTTTCCGACATTCGCACCTACGGCGCTCCGGACGTGATCAGCGACATCATGTTGTTCGGGAAAACCCCCGAGGAGGCTGCTACCAGTCCCATGATACATTTCCTGGGGCAGGGGTTTATGCAGTCCATGGACATGGTGGCGGCGGAACTCGGTTTCGACGTCGACAAGGAGCCGGTCAGTACGCATGAGGTGGCGCTCGCCAGCCGGCCGATCGACTCACCTATCGGGCCGATCGGGGCGGGCCGCGTCGCGGCCCAGCGCTTCACCTGGCAGTACACTGTGGGCGGTATCCCGGTTATCACAGTCAGGGTCAACTGGCTGATGGGAGAGGAAAACCTCGATCCGCCCTGGACCTTCGGGACTGGGGGCGAGCGCTTTGAAGTCGAGGTGAGCGGTGATCCTGACTCCCATGTCACTTTCCACGGCTGGCATCCCGAATCCGTGGCGGCGGGTCTTGAGCGCAATCCGGGGATCGTGGCCACTGCCAATCACTGTGTGAACGCAATACCCTATGTTTGCGCCGCAGATCGGGGAATAAAGACCTACCTGGACCTGCCGCTGATAGCCGGGCGAGCGGCGTGCCGGTCCAGGTGGCCGCGTTAATCCAGCTGACCTTTGTACACGCCGTGAAGCTGGCATTTACCCACCCACAACTGGTTGTCGTACAACAGGTTCTCAGCCTGCTGGATCGGGAGGGCATCGCCTGCACGCTGCGCAACGAGTATGCCGCCGGGGCTGTTGGTGAACTCGCCCCACTGGATGCCTGGCCAGAGCTGTGGATCCAGAATGACAGTGATTACGATCGGGCGAACCAGGTCCTGGAGGTGTTTACCGCCGAGGTCGAAGAGCCTGAGTGGTCTTGCGACCAGTGCGGCAAATCCAGTCCTGCGACCTTCGAATTCTGCTGGCACTGTGGGTGGGAACGTTAGGGGATCAAGGGGTCAGACTCCTTGATCCAATCTTCTTTTGATAACTCGATATTGCGAGAATATCAAGGAGTCTGACCCCTTGATCCATATTAATACGAGTTGCTTAAATATTGAGAGTAATGTACACTGCTCTTTTAATACACGTGTATTAATATGATTCCCGGGAGCTGACCCCGGACGAGGCGAGCACCATGGCACAACTCCACTATCGTACCTGTCACCTCTGCGAAACCATGTGCGGCATCGAGGTTGAGCACGACGGCGAGCAGATACTGGCGATCCGGGGCGACAAGAATGACGTGCTGAGCCAGGGCAATATCTGTCCCAAGGCCACTGGCCTGCAGGATATACACAGCTGCCCGGATCGCCTGAAGAAGCCCCTCAAGCGGGTGCGTAAAAATCCTGACGAGAAGAGCCTAGACGACGAGTGGGTGGAAATCGAGTGGGAGGAAGCGCTCGACTATGCCGCCGGGGAGCTGGCGCGAATCCAAAACCAACACGGGCGAGACAGTATCGCCACTTATTGGGGACGCAGCACCGCCCACAACCTCGGTGCCCTGCTGGCGGTGGCCCCGGTGCAGAAAATCATCGGTTCCCGCAATATCTACACCGGCTCCACGGTGGACCAGATGCCACACAATTTCGTCTGGCATTTCATGCTGGGCCACCAGTTTCTGTGCACCATTCCCGACATCAATCGTACCGACTACTACCTGATGCTGGGTACCAATCCCAAGATTTCCAACGGCGCGCAGATGTCCACAGGCGCCAATCCCTGGAAGAAGCTCAATGCTATTCGCGAGAGGGGGGGCAAGTGCGTACTGATCGACCCGCGGCGCAACGAGTCTGCCAAATACATGGATGAGCACCATTTCATCCGCCCCCACAGCGATGCCATGTTTCTGCTTGGTATTATCCAGGTCATCTTTGCCAAGGGCCTGGCCAGTCCCGGGCGCATGGCGGGCCACATCAATGGTTGGGAGGAAATGGAGCGCCTGGCCGCCCAGTTCGACCTGGATCGTATCGCCGAGGTCACCGGAATCGCCAGGGCGGACATCGAACGCATTGCCGAGGAATTCGCCAGCGCGAAAAGCGCCGTCTGCTATGGGCGCACCGGGGTTTCCATGGTGCAATTTGCGGGCCTGACCCAGTGGCTGATGCAGGTGGTCAACGTTATCACCGGCAATATGGACGAGATCGGGGGGATGATGTTTCCCAAGCCGGCCATATCGTCCCTGCCCCTGACCAATTCCAGCTGGAATACCTACCAGTCGAGGGTCAGCGATCGCCCGGAATTTTCCGGTGAATTTCCTATGGCCATCCTGGGCGAGGAGATCATGACCCCGGGTGAGGGGCAGGTCCGCGCGCTGGTGGGCCTCGCCGGGAACATGGTGCTGTCCATGGCGGACGGTCACCACTCGGAAAAACTGCTGCAGGCGCTGGAATTCTACGTGGCCGTGGATCCCTACCTGAACGAAACCACGCGGTTTGCCGATGTCATCCTGCCACCCTGCGGGCCTTTCGAGAAAGGCCATTACGACATGTTCTACCACCTGTACGACACCATCAATTGGTCAAAGTACTCGCCGCCCCTGTTTATTACCGAGCACTCCCAGTGGACCGACTTCGAGATATTCAGGGAGTTGATGGGCCGCTTTGCCCACCAGCGCGAGCAGCGCGCTGCCAGAAAATTCCTGATCCGCCGGGCACACTCCCTGGTGCGCAGGCTCCTGAGCCCAGAGCGCATTGTGGCCCTCGGCCTGCGGTTCGGCCCCTACGGTGCGGGCCTGAACCCGTTCAGGAAAGCTGTCCTGTCCCTGCAGAAGCTGAAGGACAATCCTCACGGGGTGTTCCTGGGCGACCTCGAATACAGCTTCCCAGAGGGACTCTACACACCCGACAAGAAGATTCAGTTGACCCCACAGGTGCTGGTGGATGACCTGCCGCGGCTGAAGGCCTATTTCGTGGAAGGCGGCATGGAGGCGGAACAGGCGGAGTCGGAGTTCGACCTGCGCATTATCAGCCGCCTCACCAATCGCACCCTGGGCTGGATGCACCACAGCTACCGTCTGATCAAGGGTCGGAATCCCTGCGAGCTGATGATGCACCCGGACGATGCGGCCGCCCGGGGCGTCCAGGCAGACAGTCGTGTAAGGGTCACCTCGCGCACCGGGGAGATCGAGATCCCGGTCACTATCAGTGAGGACATCATGCCCGGGGTGGTCTGCATGCCTAACCACTGGGGCCACGGCCGTAAGGGCACTCGCCAGCGGGTGGCGAATGCCAACCCGGGGGTGAGCATGAACGATCTCACCGATATCCAGGGCTATGACGAGTTGACCAATAACGCCATCGTCAATGGTGTCCCGGTGAAGGTGGAAGTGGTAGACACGGCTAGCGACCGCGAAGTTACCCACGAGGACGAACATGTCGAGGAATACGTGGCCTAGCCTGTTGCGGCCAACACCGATCTGAGGTTTGACTATGCACCGACTGATACGCCTGTTCTACATCACCCTGGCCGCATCTTGTGTCAGTAACAGCCTGGCGATGGATGTACAGGACCCTGGAAAAACCAACGAGCCCCTGAAAGTCAGCTTCAGCCGTGCATTCAGCGTCCCTGCGGATGGCTCCTGGGATGGACTGTTTTCCGGGGATAATGTCCTGGACCCGATCCGGTATGCCAATCAGGAGCCTGAGCAGACAGTCTTCAAGTCCGGGCAGTATGCTCTCAGCTCCACTACGGCCGGCGACGAGATCTGGTACGGCACGGCTGCTTCTGTCTGGTGTTACTGGCCTTACATCTCCATGAAGATGCCGCTGACCCTGATGAACCACGAGACACCCCATCACGGCTGTCAGATGACACCGCCCGCCGGTCAGCGGCCGACTGCCCAGATCTATTTTCACAATGTCGTAACGGGAGAGACTACCCACGTGGGCCCGGACACGATTGGCAATGGCCGGCAGTTCTGGGAAGACGCCTCAAGCGGCGTTATAGAGCGCTCAACCATCGACAGTATGCTGTCCATGCCAGGCTACACCTACCGTGGCGCGGGGACCATCGACAATCTGACCTTCTTTGCCGGATCCAATGAATACCCGGTCAGGGAAATCAAGGCCCAGTGGCTCGATAAGTTGACCCCGGAGCAACGAGCCATTGAACTGAAAAAATTCCCCGCGAATTACGACTTCGATCAGGATGGCAGGATCGGCTACAACCGGATTTTTGTGTTCGATAATGTGCGAAAGAGGTACCTTGGCTATGCCGAGTTCTTCTTCGACACGGTTCGCCGTTTCCAGACCGTAACACACCCCGATGGCAGCAAGGGCCTGTACTGGTTCGGCGGTCCCGACCAGTCAGGCACCCAGATCGGCAACAGCCTGAATGCCATGTTGCGCTGGGTGGGGACGCCACAAAACCCGCTGTCCGGTGGGATGCTGGATAACGGCTTTGATATCGTGTCCGACGCGCGCTTTGAAAAATTCGGTGTCGTCGGCGATTTCCGTGAATTTTCGGTGGGCGACGCCAAGCACTTTGTCAGCAGTTCCTGGTATAACCCCCAGGGTGAGCCGGCCGCCATGCTGGTTAGCAATGCCATGCCGGACAATGGTTACTCCACTGATGAGCCGGTGGTTTACCAGGCGATCATGAAATACACCGATTACGACCCGGACCCGGTCGGCGGTAAGGGTGCCAAAATGGCAGCCAATGCTTTCTTTGGTGACTACCTGTACTTCGGTTCCTACCACCAGGGCACCTCGGGTGCCTACGACAAGATCATGCACAAGTACTGCGACCAGGCGCAGATTGAGAGTTTGTGCAAACTGACCGAGTACGACACGCAGGACATCGAAGCCCACCGTGAATTCATGATGAAGACCTGGCGTGCGGCATCGGTCTTCCGTATCAGGATCGACGACCTGTTGGCGTCCGATAAGCCCGCTGAAGAAAAGATCGAACTGCTGTATGGAAAGGAAAGCGACTGGGTCTTCAAGCCCACCAGATCAGAAGGCAGCGATGCCTACGACGATTATGAATTTGTGCTGAAAGAAAACAATCTGGGTCAGAAGCCGCTGTTTGGCGACGAGGGCTTCGGGCACCAGGGTATGGTCTACACATTTACCTTTGTGGAACACGACGGCAAATTGTTCCTGGGTTCCTGGAACTCGACGGCGGGTCTGTTTGACATGTTCAGGTATCGCGATTACGCCTTCTGGAACCATCGGGCCTTGTACTTTATCGGCCTTCCCATTCCCCTGAGTCCTTTCGGGCAGACCACAGTGGTTGAGAACAACCCGGCTTACTTCCTGTACCAGAGTGTTGTCGACGATGCCGCAAGTAATGGCTATACGCTGGAGGAGGCCCGCAGGGGTTGGTTGATGGTCTTCGAAGACACCCACTCCCCGGCAGTTAAATTCAAGGACGGTTTTGGCAATCCCTGTAATAACGGTGTACGCAACTACGCCAAGGTGAATGGCGAGCTGTACCTGGGTACCACCAGCTGGTGCAACCTGGGCGAGGACTCAGGCCTGGAGTACTACAAATATGAAGGTTCAAATCGCTGATTGCTGATCAAGGTGGATCAAGGTGATCAAGGGGTCAGACTCCTTGATTTGCGTAGCCAGAAGAAGCTGGAGGGATCAATGGATCAAGGAGTCTGACCCCTTGATCACTTGATCACAGGGCGGACAGTATTGCCCGGACCACCATGACCCAAACGGCGACAGAGGAAACCAGGTAAGCGATAAAGCGCAACAACACGCGATTGAAGGTGCAGTGAATGAAGCTATGCAGCACGCGAAAAATGACGAACACCCAGGCACAGGCGACGTGGAGGTCATCCACTCCCCCGAAAATCGTCAGATAGAAGCAGATCGTGTAGAAGACCAGGGGCATTTCCAGCAGGTTCTGGAAGTTGTTGCTGGCTGAGGAGTTCGGACCCGGTATCAGCGCGGCCGTATCCCCGGGGGTCTTGAAATCCTCGATATCGATATTGTTTGCTTTGGCATAGCCGATGCGCTGTATAAAGAGATAGATCCATACCAGCATGGTCAGCAGGAGCGTGGCCAGCATGGGGGTGGCGAGTCCGTTGTTCAAGATATCCATGTTCCATAACTCCTTTTGATAGCAGCTACCGCATCCAAGGTCGATTGGCTCAGACTCAATAGCCCAGATACACCCCGCCCCAGTGGCGACCAAATTTGGGGACGAACATCTCATTGAAGCCGTGCCAGTCGCCGTATTCGGGCTCGAGTTTGTCATACGCCGCCTGGAGGCCCCGGCGCATGGCGGCACCGTCCGCTGCGTGGTAGTCGTTTTCAGCCAGTTCAGACCTGACGGTCTCGTGAAACCTTGCCGTCATGTCGCGGAAGTCCATGAGGTCCCTGCGGGTGCCGGCGTCAAGGTGGCTCGGCACGTAATGAGCGGCATCCAGAGCTATAAGCCGGTCCAGCGCCCGAACATAGCCGGGATAGTAGAAATCGGGAAAATCGAAGGGGGGCATTGCCCGCACGAACATCATGTCCGGTGCGAATACCACGTCGGCTTCCCGCACGTGGAATCCATAAAGCGTCGCTGAATGCGAGTGAGGCATGTACAGAAAATCTACCTCAATACCGCCGAGGCTGATTGTCACATCACCCTCGACCGTTCGCGATACCGGCGCAAAATCGCTTATGGCTTTGGGCCAGTCAGCGACAAACTGGTTGACCAGCCTGTGGCCGATGACTTCCTCAGGCCCCAGACCCGCCGAACCGCGTACGTGATCGAGATGGTTGTGGGAGTAGATCACCCACTTCACAGTCTTCCCGGGGAATTGTGCCGCCAGCTCGTCACTCAGTGCGGTCACGAATTCCGAATCAAAGGTATCAAAAACGGCAAGGCCTTCAGGAGTGTCGATCACCATTGACCGACAAAACCCGTAGGTAAACGCATAGACAGGACCTGAGATCTGTTCCAGCGAGGCCGGGCGTGCGTTGTAAGGCTCGAAATAGGTGACGGGCATGGCTTGAGCGAAGATTGCTTTGCGCAAGCCGCTTTTACCTCCGAGCGACATATACGCTACTGTTCCAATGACCACTAACAGGGCCAACACTATCGGCAATCTATTCATGGCAATCCTCGCAACGATGCTCCGCTTTATTTTTATACTATTTCGCATATAATCATGTAAGTCAATGATTTTATGCGAATCGGTAAATTATGAACAGAGCTCGAGGGCGACCGCGGAAATTTGATTCCAATGAGGCATTGGGTAACGCCTTGATGGTCTTCTGGAGCAAGGGATTCTCTGGTACATCCCTGGATGATCTGGCCAGTGCCATGGAGATGAAGCGGCCCAGTATCTACAACGCCTTCGGCGACAAGCAGTCGCTCTATCGTGCAGCTCTGGATGCTTTCCAAAGCAAGCTGAGTGGCGGCTTGGCAGCGCTACTGCAGGAGGATGACCCGAAAACAGCCCTGCGGCGGTTTTTCAACAGCGCGTTGGACGTCTATACGACCGGTGAGACGCCGCTAGGCTGCTTTATCTTCTGCACGGCCCCCGCAGAAGCCATCGCTCACCCTGATGTGCGCGCCGACATCCTGGAAATAACGACGAACACTGACAAAGCACTCAAGCGCTTTTACGACAGCGCGCAAAACGCTGGCCAGTTACCGCCGGCCACTGACCCAATGATTGCGGCCCAACTGACCCAGGCGACCTTGCACAGTCTTGCCCTGCGCGCGAGGGCAGGGCAGTCCCGTCCCTCGCTCAATAAGATGGCCAGGGGCGCCGTCGAGATGATTTGCCGATGATGGACTACCAGCGCTGCAAAAAATAGCGATTGACGACCAAAGGATCAAGGGGTCAGACTCCTTGATCTCTAACCAAAAGTAGCTTGGGGATCAAGTGGATCAAGGAGTCTGACCCCTTGATCGGGGCCTGTCCGTAGCATAGTGTCTTTTGGGTCAAGCGATTGGCCAGTTGGAGAATCGGGGGAAGCGGCGTGGTGGCGGAGTTTTATGTACAGCATGAGTATTGGTTTGCCGCTGTTCAGTTGATCCTGGCGATGCTGGGAATGGGTGCAACGCTGACCGGGAAGGACTTTCGGGACGTGGTGAGCGAACCCCTGGCCGTGTCGGCGGGTACGGCGATACAGTTGGTGGCAGTGCCCCTGACCGCTTTCCTGTTCCTGAAATTCCTTGGTGTTCACGATGGTGTGGCGGTCGGCATCGCACTGATCGCCGCGATCCCCGGCGGAACGGTTTCCAACATCTTCACGTTTATAGCGCGCGGGAATACCGCGCTTTCGATCAGTATAACCGCCATCACGACCCTGGCGTGCCTGGTGACCACGCCGCTGATCCTCTCGCTATTGATCAGCGACTACCTGCCCCAGGATTTCACCATGCCAAAGGGGCAAATAATCAGCGAGATTGCGCTGACACTGCTACTTCCCCTGTTCATCGGTATGTTGTTCCTTTACATGTATCCAAGGAGCGCACCCACCCTGTCGAAGTGGAGTATCCGCGGTTCGCTTTTGGTTATTCTCTTTATCGTGCTGGGATCTGCGCTCGCGGGGCGACTGGATGTGGAGGCATTCGGCTATAAAAACATCCTGCTGGTAGCCCTGTTTGCGGTCGCACTGTCGGTGATGGCTTTCCTGGTGCCCAGGGTGATGCGCCTGTCGCGGCCGGATTCGACCGCTATCGAGTTCGAGGTGATCGTGCGCAACGTCAACCTGGGGGTCCTTTTAAAAGCCTCGATCTTTCCCGCGGCCTCCGCCGCGACCGCCGCACTCGGTGACATGGTGTTATTCAGCCTGTTGTTGTACGGCGGTCTGCAGTTGTTTGTCGGTGGTTTTCTGATCTGGATTTATCGTCGTCCCGGAGCCCGTTTTTAGCGTATATTGTGGTAGCGGGCTAACATGTGAACAGCGGTGAATCATTTGGCCAGACAAATCCTTCTTCCCATCGGCATTGTGATCGGCGGTTTCGGCCTCGCCGGGCTTATTATCGCCACCGGCCCGAAACTGGAACAACTGCCGCCCCCGTCAAACGCCCCCCTGGTGAGGACCTGGAAAGCCGAAGCAGAGTCGGTACAGATGTCCACGATCACCCATGGTTCGGTGCTGCCCCGTACCGAAAGCGACTTGGTGCCGGAGGTTTCCGGTAGGGTCATCTATATGAGCCCATCCCTGGTATCGGGTGGCTTCTTCAGTAAGGGGGATGTGCTGTTGAAGATCGACCCACTGGATTACGAGGTCGCCCTCGAACAGGCCAGGGCAACCCTGGCTTCCAGCAAAAGTGAATTGACCAATGCCCGCAAAGCCCATGCTCGCCAGCAGGATCTGGCGAAAAAACAATCTACCAGCGAGTCACAGCGTGACGATGCGCTAAATCGCATGCAGGCGGCAGAGGCCGCGCTGCGTGAAGCCCAGGCCAGGCTTGCCCGGGCTGAACGGGACATCGAGAGAACCAGCATTACCGCCCCGTTTGAGGGCAGGGTGAGATCTGAGCGCGTCGATGTGGGGCAGTTCATCACCAGGGGTTCCCCTATTGCCAGTCTCTACTCTACCGATTTTGCTGAGGTACGATTGCCGATCCACGACGAGGAACTGGCGTTCCTGGAACTGCCACTGGCAGGTCTCAGTGACAGCAATGCCCCGTTGCCCCGGGCGATTCTGCGGGCGAGGTTCGCCGGCAAGGAGCACGAGTGGGAGGGTCGCGTCGTGCGCACCGAGGGTGAACTCGACCCGAAGACTCGGATGATCAATATCATTGCCCAGGTAGAGGCTCCCTATAAAACAGCTGGAGACCGGCCGCCACTGGCGGTAGGGCTGTTCGTAGAGGCGGAGATTCTCGGCCGAATCGCTGAAAACATCTTTGTCATCCCTCGC
>JAACFI010000368.1 GCA_009937575.1 Haliea sp. | reverse complement strand
GTCGTCATCGGCCAGGTTCTCGCCCTGCGCCCCTACGATATCAACCGGCCACAGACCACCTGGAGCCTGCTGAAAGGGGCCCTGAAAGGCCTGCACAGACTGTGCCTGAAGCCCTACAGACTGGTCACCGGCAAGGAGCGCGAGATTCACATCGCCGCCCTGGGACTGGTAGCGGTGGGCCACACCCAGAGCTCCCTGGTGGGGCGTACCTTCAGCGAGAACCTGGGCATCGCCGACGGCCGGCTCTCGCTGCTGGCCCTGGCGCCACGAAGCGTCCTGGGATACCTGATGTTCCTGCTGCGCCTGTTATGGCCAGGCAAAATCAGCCTGTCGAAACTTCCCTCATCGATGGCGCTGATCCAGACCAACCGGCTGCACTTACACGCGCCGAAGGGCACAGAGTACCTGCTGGACGGCAAGCCCGTGCATGCATCCGAGATCGAATTCCGGGTGCTTGAGGAGCGCCTGCAACTATTGCCCGGACCCGCACTCAAACCCAGGGGAGAGGAACAGCCCACCAGCGGTAAGGAAACCGTGCGCCTCAACGATATTCCTGTGGATGAGGCGGTCAACCCACTGGTGGATACCCGCCACCTGCCCCTGTTCAGTCACGCCACCGAGGAAGAATACCGGGAGCTGTTCGTCGCCCTGCGCGGCAGCGCCAACGCCTCGTCCTCCTACCAGGTACTGATGGTTCTCAGTGTACTGCTGGCACTCACTGGCCTGTATGCCAATTCCGCCCCGGTGATCATCGGTGCCATGATACTGGCGCCACTGATGTCGCCGGTGGTGTCACTCGCAATGGGGCTGGCCCGCACCGAGCTGGGGCTTATCCGCACCTCACTGCGCACCCTTGCCGTCGGTGTCGCCTGGGGACTGGGCTGTGCCATCCTGCTGGCCTGGGCCATGCCCCTGGACCTGCCCACCGATGAAATGCGCTCCCGCATGTCACCTACCCTGCTCGACCTGTTGGTGGCGGTTATCTCCGGCATTGCTGGTGCCTATGCCTCGGCCAAGGAAGAAGTAGCCAGGAGTCTTGCGGGAGTGGCTATCGCGGTGGCCCTGGTGCCACCACTGGCGGTGGGAGGCATTGCCCTTGGCTGGGGACAGTGGGAGATGGCCGGCGGCGCCCTGCTGTTGCTTATCACCAACCTGGTAGGGATTGCCCTGGCCGCAAGTGCGACCTTCCTGGTACTGGGCTTCGCCCCTTTCCAACGGGCGCGCCGTGGCCTGGCCATCACCCTGGGCATGCTGCTGGTGATTGCCATCCCACTGTACATTTCCTTCAGTCACCTGGTGGAGAAGGACCAGCTGCTGTCCCGGGTTCCCCGGGGCGATATGGAGCTTTCCGGCGTCCCGGTACGCGTGGGGGGTGTCAGCGTCAGGAGTGGTGAACCCTGGGTAGTGCGACTCGTACTCAGTTCGCCGGAGCGTTTGGACCAGGCTCATGTGGAAGAGCTCAAGCAGATCATCAGCGAGCGGGTCGGATACGAGGTGCTGGTGGAGGCCCAGTTCAGCATTCGCAGATGAACATAATGCAGTCGCTAACGAAACCTTCCACCGGCAGAAGGGAAAATAGCTTGTTCCCCTGCCCCTCGTTTGGCATCATCCCTGCGCTTGCCATCTATCTTCCTCCAGTAATTGGACTCCAAATTATGCGCCGCCTGTTGATACTGCTCAGTTGCCTGGCCCTGCTTGCACCAGCGGCACACTCGCAATCTGACCTGCCTTCCTTCGGCGAGGGCAACTCGGTATCACTGCAGCAGGAGTACTACCTGGGCCGCGCCTGGTTGATGTCCTTTCGCCGCCAGGCGCCAATCTACGACGATCCACTGATGCAGGAATATATCGAGTCCCTGGTCTACCGCCTGGTGGAAACCAGCCAGTTGCAGGAACGGCGCCTGATTATCGTGCTGGTCAAGAACCAGAGTATCAATGCCTTCGCCGTACCCGGGGGCATCGTGGGTGTCCACACGGGACTGATACAGAAAGCCGAGGCCGAGGCCCAGCTGGCCTCAGTACTCACCCACGAACTGGCACACCTCAGCCAGAGGCACTTTGCCCGGGGCATCGAGAACCAGAAAAAATCCAACGCCGCGATGATGGGCGGCCTGCTGGCGGGGCTGGTCGCCATTGCGGCGGGCGCTCCGGATGCCGGTATGGGTGCCATCATGGGCGGCCAGGCGGCGGCCATGGACAGCCAGCTGAGCTACAGCCGGGCGCATGAACAGGAGGCAGACCGGGTCGGCATACAGAACCTCGCGGCCTCCGGGATGGACCCGGGTGGGGCAGCGGCCATGTTCACCGTGATGCAAAAGGAGTCCCGCCGTTACGGCTCGCGCCCACCCGAGTTCCTGATGACCCACCCGCTTACCGAAAAGCGGATTGCAGACGCCCGCAACCGGGCAGGTGGCTATCCCAAGAGAATTTACCCGGACAACACGGAATTCCAACTGATGCGGGCCCGGGTGGAGCTCAGTTTCATCGATGACCCGAAGAAAGCCGTGCAACACTTCGAGACCAAGCGTAAAAAAGGCGGCCGCTACGCGGTGGCCTCCCAATACGGCTGGGTACTGGCACTTACCCGGAACGGGCAGTTCGACGAGGCCAGGAAACTCCTCAAGCCCATGCGTTCCTACGCACCCCACAACCTGATTTATTCCCTCGCCGAAGCGAACATCGAGATCGAATCCGGCAGCTACGACAAGGCCATCACTCGCCTGCAGTATGGCCTGCAGCTGTCCCCGGGCAGCCATCCCATTACCATGTACCTGGCTGAAGCCTATTTCCGCGCGGGTTACTTCGGTGACGCGGAAAAACTGCTGAAGGCGCACTCCCGTGTCAAGCGCCTCGACCCCCAGCTCTGGTACATGCTGGCGGAGGTCCAGGGCAAGACCGGCAATATACTTGGGTTACACCAGTCACGGGCGGAGTATTTCTATCTCAACGGCGCCATGAACCAGGCCATTCAGCAACTGGAACTGGCCCTGCCCAAGGCGAAAGATAACGTGACCTACGAACGCGTCCAGAACCGCATCGTCTACTTCAAGAACGTTGCGAGAGCACTGGGGCAATTGTAGGCCTCCCGGGCCCGGGCGGTATTTCCCGGGCTAGTCTTCACTGCTGATAGCGAGAAGGCGACGAGCATCGCCTGACACTTTCTTCCAACCTATTTTCTGCAACACCGGCACCAGTTCCGGATCCACCTTTCCGGTTATCCAGGCTTCCCCGGGTTCCAGATCCTGGGCTCGCAGCGACGCGATAACCTCTGAATTGCGTTCCACGAAGGTTTCGTCCAGGGCGACGTAATCGGAGGGAAAGAGGCCCAGAGTAGAGCCGTCCTTTAGCACCAGGTACGGGGTTGTCTTGGCCATCACCATGGCTTTAACCGGGGCGACATTCTCATGGTAGGCGGCGAACAGTTCCGCCCACTCTCTCATCAAGCGCGCGTTGTAGGGCTGGTCCTGCAGCGCGGCGCGCTGGATAAAAAGCTCCCGCCCCGGAACGTCCGTCATGCTGTCCAACGCCCCGATCATGCGCGTTTCGTTCTCCGGGTCGTAGTTGAAGTTATCCAACATGGCGTCCGCCAGGGACTCACTGACGCCCATGGCCAGCAGTTTTTCGTGGTTGATATTCTTGAGCTTGCGCGGCGAATTATCGCGCACCAGCCCGCGCATGGACTCGGCGGTACCGGTCGTCCGCAGTAGCGCCCCACCGGCGCCGTCGACGGCTCTGAAACCCATGCTCACCGTAAGCCCACCACTGACCGCCGTCCACGCGACATCACTCAATTCATCCTGCAATGGCTGAAAAGACGAGTAGGCACTGACACCAAGTTGGTAAGCAAATTGCCGCTTGGCAGCGGCGAAGCCCAGGGCTGTCTTGGCCACGTTTTCCTGGTTAGGATCGTCACTGACGATGGAATAACCCACGTCGGAGAGAAATCCACCGAGGCCACGACCGATGTCCTTCATCGTATCGACGGGCTCTTTCGCCAGATTCTTCACAGTTTCCACGGGTGCTTTCCCCGATTTCTTCAGGGCTTCCTTATACACGTCGCTGCCCTTCATGGCGCGCAGCTTGTCGATGGCGCTTAGCTCGTCGATACGCTCGATCAGGCCCGTACCGCCCACCAGGGTGGACTGTCCGAAATCACTGTCCATCTTGTAGATCGCGACACCCACTTTTCAACAGTTTGGTCGGCAACAGTTTATCCGTTGCGACCGTGGCGGACTGCTCCGACATCACCAGGATTTCCGGTTCCGCTGCGTGGGCACCAGACAGGGCGATGGTCAACACAAGCCAGAACAAAAGCTGGCTTGGTAGGAGTTTATGCATTTTGGTCACCCCCGGAAAGTGTTAGTGAGCGAAGGTACCGCCGTATGATGATTGTTCAGATCAACCTAGTTGGCTTCGACGCTCCATCCCCCACCCAGTGCCGCGTAGAGTCGCACAATGGCGTTGTAGTAAAGCTGCAGGGTCTCGGTCTGTGCCAGCTCCGCATTGAACAGTGTTCTCTCGGTATCCAGCACTTCCAGGTAATCCACAACCCCACCGTCGTAGCGGGCCCGGGACAACCTGGCCGCGTTCTTGGCCGCCAGGGCCCGGCGAGTTTGCGCCGCGTTTTCATCCTTGTAGGTCCGCACACCGACGAGCGCATCCTCAACCTCTCGGAAAGACTGCTGCAACGTGCCCTCGTAGGCAAGTGCGGCCTGCTT
>JAACFI010000367.1 GCA_009937575.1 Haliea sp. | reverse complement strand
ATCACCGCCGCCGACGACATCATGGCCCAGAGAGAGTTCGTCGGAAGGTAGCGCGACACAAAGTGATGGTAAAAGGGAGAGCAGACATGGCACGTAAACTATTCTTCAACTGCGGTCTCGTACTGATGCTCGGCGTCAGCGCCTGCACCAGCCTCGAAACAACACAAGCTCCCGAGGAAGTGCCTGAGATTCGCCCCGGCATTCTGATGGGCTACCTGCCGACGGACGCCCCACTGGACAGTAAGGTCTTCGTACCGGCGGCGCCCGCAGCTGACTCACCCAGGCAGGCCATGGACAACGCTATTGTCGCGAAAATGCTGCCCCTGCGTGATACACCGCGCTGGGAGCTGGCTACCAGGGACGCCCGGCTCGCGTTCCCTGCTGCCGCCGATGCCTTTTCCTGTGCCCTGGGACTGCCGATTACCGAGGAAGATACACCAGACCTATACATGTTGCTGCGCCGAACCCTGGCGGACCTGGGGCTGGCGACCTACGCGGCCAAGAACGCTTATCAGCGTGAACGCCCGTTCATGATCAATGGGGAGCCTATATGCACCCCCGAAGAGGAGAAGATGCTGCGTGGCGACGGGTCCTATCCCTCCGGTCACACGGCTATCGGCTGGGGCTGGGGCCTGATCCTGTCCGAGCTGGCACCCGGCAGGACCGAAGCCCTGGTAGCTCGGGGCAGGGCGTTCGGCGAGAGCCGTAACGTCTGTAACGTCCACTGGCGCAGCGATATCGTTGCCGGTCGCATGGCGGGTGCGGCGGCAGTGGCGCGGCTGCATACCAATGAACAATTCCTGGCTGCAATGGCCGCGGCGCGCGAGGATATATCCAGGGCACGAGAATCAGGCCTTACCCCTCAGGTCGATTGCGAAGCCGAGGCCCGTGCGCTGGCAACGCCCCTGTAATAGACAACCCGAAAACGTGAAAAAGGAAGAAGGGGTCAGAGCCGATTAAAACAAGGGCTCTGACTCCTTTTTACAAGAGGTGTATTGTATGCGTTTGACTTCTTTTTCAGCTGTCATTTTTCGAATCCTGATAGCTGCGACGACAACCATACTGCCAACAATGGTGTCAGCAGCCGAGCTAAGCGATCAGGAGGTGGAGAATCTTGTCGAACGTTCCTACCAGTACGTTGCGATGTACAACGTGAATAACAAATTCGCGTTGAAGCAGGGTGGTTGGAACACCTGTGATCCAGACACCGAGCTCAAGGATCACACGATGCGTGAGATTGCCCGGCCCAACAATGACACCCTCTACATTGGTTGTATGCTGGATCTGCGCAAGGATCCGGTAATTCTTGAATTGCCAGCCTTTGATTCGAAATACGTATCGTTGATGGTCACAGCTTACGACCACTATGTGAACATCCCGATGGCGACCCGGTTGGGCGATTTCAATAAGCCAGAAAGAATGCTCATCTATACGGAACGAACTGAAGGATACAAGGGTGAGCCCGTCGAAGGTGTCGACAGAATCTTCGAAGCCACGGGTGACTTCGTCTCCGCCGTGTTACGAATCATGCCGCACGTAAGAGACGCGGAGCGTTTCAAGAAAATCGTCGGGCAGATGAAATCAGTCAGGCCTATTACTCTGTCCGAGTTCCGCGGAGGAGAGGCCCCGCCCATGGACGATGTCACGTTCCCGGCTATTGGCGAAACCGACCAGGACATATTCGGGAATAACCTGCTCGAAGTCATGCAGTTCGTGTTCAACCACACTACCTTTGATCCAAATAACGAACTCGACCAGGCCATTTTAGCTATATACAAGCCGTTGGGGATTGAGCCGGGAATGGCTTACGACCCTGGACAGGCCGCGAGGATCGACGGCAAGCGCTTCCGTGAGACAGCGAAGCGAATCCAGCGAGAGTGGCTCACGCGCCTCGGGGATCAGCAGAAGACGGACGAGATCCAGCCCCGGATCTTCCAACCAAAGGGGCAGACGAATCTTGAGGCAACCCTGGCTGTGTCCATCATCGGACCGATTGGCGTCCCACAGGAAGAAGCCGTCTATCCGCAGGTGGTTACCACAGATGGTGAGCGAATGAACGCCATGCATGACTATGTCATACGCATGACTGAGCAAGAGCTACCCCCGGCCGGTCCCTTCTGGTCGCTGACACTTTACGACCTGGACCAGGGTTTCTTCATCCCAAATGAGCGAAAGAAATACAGCGTAGGTGAGAATGCTGGAATGCAACTCAACGAACAGGGTGGTATCGAGATCTACATCGCCGCTGAAAAGCCCGAAGGTGTGCCTGAGGAGAACTGGCTGCCTATCAACCGCGAGAACCTGGACTTGAGCCCACAGATGCGGGTTTACGTTCCCGACCTGAAGAAGATGAAGGCCTGGAAGGCACCCAGGGCAGAAAAACTGAAGGAGTAGAGCTATGTCGAGTCGATCCTGGATAGCGTACGTTATAACGATAAGTTTTTCTTTTGGGGCTCTACCCGCATTTGGCTCGGATGGAGACGGTTTCGGTTGGTCGATCACCCCGTACATCTGGGCTACGGAAACCAAATACGACCTTACCGCGGAAGGGACGCCACTCGACAAGGGCAAGATCACCTTCAATGACCTGCTGGACGTAACGGATTCCTCCTTCCAGTTGGCGGTTGAGGGCGGGCGCAAATCCGGTCACTTCACCGGCTTTGTGGACGTGACCTACCTGGAGACATCGGATAACTACAAGGGAGAATTTTTACGCATCGACACTGACTCGGAACAGTGGTTTATCGACGCTGCGCTGGCCTATTGGCCAGGGGGCGTGGGCAGCAATCTCAATGTCTTCGGCGGCGCACGCTACACCGACCTGGACGACGACTTTACATTGAAGACCGGGCAATCTGGTTTGGAACTGCTGAAATTTGGACCCCAGCGTGACTTCCTCGACGCACTCGTAGGTGCACGCTACCGCTTTGACCTGGCAAATCGGTGGGCGCTGCTGACACACGCCGATTACGCCTTCGGTGATTCCGATGGCATTTTCATATTGCAGGCTCTGCTCAGATTCACGCTGGGTGAAAACAACCGGTACGGTATTTTGCTGGGCTACCGCTATAAGGAGGCTGAGCACGAGGACGGCGGACTGGAGGAGGATTACGAGTACAAAGGCCCTGTTCTGGGCTTGAGCTTCCGGTTGTAGAACAAGGATGATGGCGCCCCGGGTAGAGTGTTAGAAAGTGAGTAGTGGCTTAGGTGAAGGTACAGCCTGGCATACCGCGAGTATCAATACCTGGGGCCTTTCCAACTTTCTTGAAACATCGTTGATCGACATCAACCCACCTTGTCTTTAAGGGCGCATAGTTCAAGGAAAGGTGGATTGTAGAAAAGGGGGCCGGGGTGTCTGCAGCCCGGTTCGGGAGCATGAATTGCGACCCCATTGAGAAACCTGCCCGCAGGATAGAGTCGGTTATCCCTATTCGCCTCGCATTATGTATTCCTGCCCTGATACCAACATTGTTGGCATCCCCGCAGGTCATGGCGGCCACCAATTCTTCAATTTCTCTCGAAGATACCAAGCGTATGCAGGATCCGTTCGAGTTCTCTCGTCAGTTGGACTACCGACAGTTCGAAATGCTCGATTACAAGGATGCCGATCTTCAGGATGTCACGGCTTACCAGGTCCGATATACACATCCAGTCGCCGAAACCAGGTTTTTGCCGGAGCAATTTATTCGTGTGACCTCGGCTGTTCGACGAATTCCCGTGGATATCACGCTGAACAGTTCCAATGAGCCGCGCAATCAAAATACTGACACCGGCCTGGGCGATACCAATATCTTCGATGCCTTTACTCTTGGAGTTGGAACAAACTATAAGTGGGGTGTCGGGCCCAGTGTGACCTTTCCAACTAACCAGAGCAATAAAGACGGGAAGAGGTTTGGCAATGATAACTGGCGGGTCGGTTTAGCGGGTATTGGCATGGTCCGGTTCTCTCCAAGGGACCAGGGGATTTTGATTTTTAACTGGCAGAAAGATGTTCATGGTGACGACATTCCGGTTGAGCAATTCAATTTTCAGCCCGCATATTCACATAGCTTTAACCGGGGATGGTACATTCTAAGCTCCGGAATCTGGCGCTTCGACCTGGAGAATGAAACACACTACATTCCCATCGCACTCGGTGTTGGTAAGGTATTTCGTTTTAAAGGTAAGCTGATGCATGCATTCATCGAGCCGCAATGGGTAATTGATTCTGATGACAAGGATAAGAACGGAAATTTTGTTCCACAACCGGATTTCCTTGTGCGCCTGGGGTTCACTCTGATGCTTTCCCGTTAACAAGAAAAAGCGGTATTTGAA
>JAACFI010000072.1 GCA_009937575.1 Haliea sp. | reverse complement strand
GCCCGGTTCGCGGCTGACCCTGACGGCAGCGGCAGACTACGCTCTGCTGATCGTGATACAGGGGGAAATCCACCTCTCCGGGCGCCGCTATGGCCCCGAGCAGGCTGCCTGGTTGCCCGGTCCTTGGCGCACCGCGCTGCAAGTGCCGCAGGACGCCGGTCAACTGGTCCTGCTACTGGCCCTGCCGCGTCCCTGAGCGGTTGAACCAGGCCTGGCTTTGTGGCAGAATCCTCGCCCTTGTGAAGACCCCCAGTAGCGAGTCAGGCGCAGTTTTATACCCTAATAATCAAATGGTTATGCGGGATTTGTAATTGCCATTCTAGCTCGAGACCTGTTTCCCTGACGGGGTTTCATAACAGCGGAAGTGGCGAAATTGGTATACGCGCTGGATTTAGGTTCCAGTGCCGCAAGGCGTGAGAGTTCGAGTCTCTCCTTCCGCACCAGTTACTACAGGGCGCCAATGGCGTTCGCGACCATTTATGAGGAAATACCATGCAGGTTTCTATTGAAACGACTTCAGGACTGGAGCGTCGCCTGACCGTTGGCGTGCCCGCGGAGCGGGTTGACGTGGAGGTGGACAGCCGTTTGCAGAAGGCTGCAAAGAACGTCCGCCTGCCCGGCTTCCGTCCCGGTAAGGTGCCTATGAAGGTAATGCGCCAGCGCTTTGGTGCCGGTGTCCGCCAGGAAGTGCTGGGCGAAGTCATGAGCCAGTCATTCCAGGAGGCGGTAGTGCAGGAAAAACTGCGTCCCGCGGGCCAGCCCTCGATCGAGCCGAAAAACCTGGAAGCGGGCAGGGACCTCGAGTACGTGGCGACGTTCGAGGTATTCCCCGATGTGGACATGGTGGAAATGAAGGACTTCGACGTGGAGAAGGTAAGCGCTGAAGTCACCGACGATGATATCGACAATATTATCGATGTGTTCCGCAAACAGCAGGGCAGCTGGGATGCAGTGGAGCGCGCCGCCGTTGACGGCGACAAGGTCAACATCGACTACACCGGCACCCGGGACGGGGAAGAATTCGAGGGCGGCAGCGCCGCGGACAGTGATCTGGAGCTGGGTTCCGGTCGTATGATACCAGGATTCGAGGACGGCATCGTGGGTATGCAGGCAGGGGAGGAAAAAACCCTGGAACTGAGTTTCCCCGAGGACTACCACAGCGAGGAGCTCAAGGGCGCAGCCGTGCAGTTCAAGGTCAAGCTGAACAGCGTACTGGAGCTCAACCCGGCACCGCTAGACGAAGACCTGTTCGCCAAGTACGGCGTAGAGGAGGGCGGGGAAGAACAGTTTCGCAAGGAAGTGGGCGAAAATATGGCCCGGGAGCTGAAGAATGCCGTCCACAACAAACTCAAGCAGCAGGTGATGGACGCGTTGCTGGATGCACACCAGTCAGTGGAGATACCCAAGGCCCTGATAGAGCAGGAGATCGAGGGCATGCGCAACCAGATGTTCCAGCAGTTCGGCGGTGCCGGCGGGCAGGACCTGGATCTCAAGTCGCTGTTGCCGGATGAGATGTTCCAGGAAAACGCCGAGCGGCGGGTCAAGCTGGGGTTGGTCATGGCGGAGTACATCAGCCAGCAGCAGCTCAAGGCCGATGCCGACAAGGTCCGCGACATGATTGAAGAGATGGCTTCAACCTACCAGGACCCGGAAGAAGTAATTAACTATTACTATTCCAACCAGGAGCAGCTTTCTTCGGTAGAATCACGAGTGTTGGAGGACCAGGCAGTTGAAAAACTGCTGGAGAATGCCAACATAACAGAGAAGCAGTGCAGTTATCAGGAAGCGATCAGCCAGGAGCAGAGCGAAGCCTGATTCATTAACCAGTTGGGGACGACAGGCCATGCCAATCCAGTTCGACGGGCAGAACACGAATACAATCAATAACCTGGGGTTGGTCCCCATGGTGGTGGAGCAGACCTCCCGAGGCGAGCGCTCCTACGACATTTACTCCAGGCTATTGAAAGAGCGGGTGATTTTTGTGGTGGGACCGGTGGAAGACCACATGGCCAACCTGATCGTGGCCCAGTTGTTGTTCCTGGAATCTGAAAATCCGGACAAGGATATTCACCTTTACATCAACTCCCCCGGGGGTTCGGTGACTGCCGGCCTGTCTGTTTACGACACCATGCAGTTCATCAAGCCGGATGTCAGCACCATGTGCGTGGGCCAGGCCGCCTCCATGGGCGCCTTCCTGCTTTGCGGCGGAGCGAAAGGAAAGCGCTTCTGCCTGCCCAACTCGCGCACCATGATCCACCAGCCCAGTGGCGGAGCACAGGGCCAGGCAACGGATATCGAAATCCAGGCCAAGGAAATACTGATTATCCGCAAGCGCCTAAATGAACTTATGGCCGAGCACACGGGTCAGAGTCTTGAGGTAATTGAGCGCGATACCGAGCGGGATCGCTTCATGAACGCCGAGGAGAGCAAGGAATACGGCCTGATAGACGAGGTCGTATCCAGTCGCAGCGCCTCCGGCTAGGCGCTTGCTGACGCCGAGTGCGGGTATCTGTACGGACCGGGTTTGATCCGGGATTATTGCCTTTTAGTCCCCCTCGGGACTTGCAAAAGTCCGTAAAAAACATCATCTTAGGGGCACCGGGTGATAAATCATCCAATTTGAGGGCGTAGGGCGGTCGAATGAGCGACGAAACCACAACTACTGGCGATGACGGCGGCAAGCTGCTGTACTGCTCTTTCTGCGGCAAAAGCCAGCACGAAGTACGCAAACTGATCGCTGGTCCATCGGTTTTCATCTGCGATGAGTGTGTGGACCTGTGCAACGATATCATCCGCGAGGAGGTGCAGGAGAGCAGCAGCGAGTCCGCTCAGGACCACCTGCCGGTACCCCACGAAATCAAGGGCATCCTCGACGAATACGTGATCGGCCAGCAGCGCGCCAAGAAAGTACTGTCAGTGGCGGTTTACAACCACTACAAGCGCCTGCGCCACAGCCAGGGACGCGACGAAGTGGAGCTGGGCAAAAGCAATATCCTGCTGGTGGGCCCCACCGGCAGCGGTAAGACCCTGCTGGCCGAGACCCTGGCCAGGCTCCTTGATGTTCCCTTCACCATCGCCGACGCCACTACCCTCACCGAGGCTGGCTACGTCGGCGAGGATGTTGAGAACATCATCCAGAAGCTGTTGCAGAAGTGCGATTACGACGTGGACAAGGCCCAGGTCGGAATCGTCTATATCGACGAAATTGACAAGATCTCCCGTAAGTCCGACAACCCCTCCATCACCCGGGACGTGTCCGGGGAGGGCGTGCAGCAGGCGCTGCTGAAATTGATCGAGGGCACCGTGGCCTCGGTGCCGCCCCAGGGCGGGCGCAAGCATCCGCAGCAGGAATTCCTGCAGGTAGATACCTCCAACATCCTGTTTATCTGCGGTGGCGCCTTCGCCGGCCTGGAAAAGGTGATTCGCAATCGCTCGGAGAAGGGCGGCATCGGTTTCGCCGCCGAAGTCAGGAGCAAGGACGAGAGCCGCAACGTGGGCGAACTGTTGTTCGAGCTGGAGCCGGAGGACCTGGTGCAGTACGGCCTGATCCCGGAATTCGTCGGCCGCCTGCCGGTGATCGCGACCCTGGAAGAACTGGACGTGGATGCCCTGGTGAAGATACTCACCGAGCCCAAGAATTCCCTTACCAAGCAGTACAGCAAACTGTTCGAGATGGAGGGTGTCGAGGTCGACTTCCGCGAGGACGGCCTGCGCGCAGTGGCGGAGAAAGCCATGGAGCGCAAGACCGGTGCCCGCGGCCTGCGATCCATCCTCGAGGGAATCCTGCTGGATTCCATGTACAACATTCCGTCCCGGGATGATGTCAGCAAGGTGGTTATAGACGAGTCCGTGATCCGCGGTGATTCGGAGCCCCTGCTGGTCTACCAGAACAACGAGCCCGCCCCGCGGGCGGCCTCAACCGACGAGTAGTGCCGGCGCCGGGCTGATACCGGCGTCACGGGCGGTCACGCCCCGCAATACGGCAATCGGGCTTGTATTCCGGCACAGTGGCCCCCATATAGAGGTCTTGCGACCTGAATTCCTGTCAACCCGGAGATTGTTATGGGTTCTTCCTCTGTCATTGAACTTCCTCTGCTGCCCCTGCGTGACGTGGTGGTCTATCCCCATATGGTGTTGCCACTGTTCGTCGGCCGGGAAAAGTCCATAGAGGCGCTGGAAGATGCAATGGCCAACGACAAGCAGGTACTGCTGGTCGCCCAGCGCCACGCTGCCGACGACAACCCCGGCGCCGACGATATCTACCAGGTGGGTACGGTCTCCAACATCCTGCAACTTCTCAAATTGCCCGACGGCACCATCAAGGTTCTGGTGGAGGGCGGTTACCGGGCAGCGGTAGACAATATCGACGACGAGGGCCGCTTCGCCATTGCCGGCGTGCGCGAGATCGTCAGTGACGAGATTCCCGAGGAAGAGGTGGAAGGCCTGCTGCGCTCCACCATTTCACAGTTCGAAAAGTACGTTAACCTGAGTAAGAAAGTACCTGCAGAGGTGCTCACTTCCCTGACCGGTATCGACGAACCCGGCAGACTGGCAGATACCATCGCCGCGCACATGAGCGTCGACCTGGAGGAAAAACAGCGCATCCTGGAGATCTCCGACATCCGTAGCCGGCTGGAGCACCTGATGGGCTTGATGGAGGCGGAAATCGACTTGTTCCAGGTAGAAAAACGCATCCGCGGCCGGGTCAAGAAACAGATGGAGAAGAGCCAGCGGGAGTACTACCTGAACGAGCAGATGAAAGCCATCCAGAAAGAACTGGGCGAGATGGACGAGGCGCCCAACGAACTGGATGAACTGCAGACGCGCATCGATGAGGCGAAGATGCCTGAGGAAGCGAGGGAAAAGGCTCTCTCGGAACTCAGTAAACTGAAGATGATGTCCCCGATGTCGGCGGAGGCCTCGGTAGTGCGGGGCTATATCGACTGGATGGTCAGCGTGCCCTGGTCCAAGCGCAGCAAGGTCAAGCACGACCTGAGGCGCGCCACCACCATCCTCGACGAGGATCACTACGGGCTTGAGGAAGTCAAGGATCGCATCCTGGAGTACCTGGCGGTACAGAAGCGGGTGCGCAAGGTAAAGGGCCCGGTGCTGTGCCTGGTCGGTCCCCCCGGCGTCGGCAAGACTTCCCTTGGGGAGTCCATCGCCCGCGCCACCAATCGCAAATTTGTGCGCATGGCCCTGGGCGGTGTGCGCGACGAGGCGGAAATTCGCGGTCATCGCCGAACCTATATCGGGTCGATGCCAGGAAAATTACTGCAGAAAATGGCCAAGGCGGGTGTCCGCAACCCGCTGTTCCTGTTGGATGAAATCGACAAAATGGGCATGGATCACCGCGGCGATCCGGCCTCCGCCATGCTGGAGGTGCTGGACCCGGAACAGAACCACGCGTTCAATGACCACTACCTCGAGGTCGACTACGATCTGTCGGACGTAATGTTCGTCTGCACGTCCAACACCATGAATATTCCGGGGCCACTGCTGGATCGTATGGAAGTTATCCGCATCCCGGGCTACACAGAAGACGAGAAGCTCAATATTGCCCAGCGCTACCTGATTCCAAAACAGGTCAAGCTGAACGGCCTGAAAAAAGACGAGATCGAATTAGCGGAGGAAACCCTGATTGACATTATCCGCTACTACACCAGGGAGGCGGGTGTACGCGCACTGGAGCGCGAAATTGCCAAGGTGTGCCGCAAAATGGTGAAGGCCTATGCCCTGGGCGAGTGCGAGGGCGGTGCGACGGTCACAGCGGAGATGCTGGCGGATCTGCTCGGGGTGAGAAAATTCAACTACGGTATCGCCGAGGAAGAGAACAAGATCGGCCAGGTGACCGGCCTCGCCTGGACCTCGGTGGGCGGCGAACTGCTCACTATCGAGGCCGTGGCAGTAGCGGGCAAGGGACGCCACGTGAAGACCGGCTCCCTCGGTGATGTCATGCAGGAGTCGATACAGGCCGCCACTACCGTGGTCAGAAGTCGCTCCCAGATGCTGGGTATTCCCGCTAATTACCACGAGAAACACGACGTGCATGTCCACGTGCCGGAGGGAGCAACCCCCAAGGATGGTCCCAGTGCAGGTATCGCCATGTGTACTGCCCTGGTATCGGTGCTCACGGGCATTCCGGTGCGCGCTGACGTGGCGATGACCGGTGAGATTACCCTGCGCGGTGAAGTGCTCCCTATAGGCGGTCTCAAGGAGAAATTGCTGGCGGCCCGCCGCGGTGGTATCAAGACGGTGATCATTCCGAAAGAGAACGAGCGCGACCTCAAGGAAGTACCGGAAAATATCAAGGAACACCTGAATATTCGCGCGGTAAAATGGATCGACGAGGTCCTGGCGATCGCACTGGAAAGCATGCCCGAGCCCCTCAGCGACGAGGAGTTCATGGCTGATAGCCTGAAAGCGAGCGCGGAAGCGGAACAGGAAGAAAAAAATCGCATAAATACGCATTAAAGCGGCCCGTATTCATTGACCGGGATTCCCGCTCTGGTATAAAGTTCTGCGTCTGACTGTGCAGGGGTTTCCGACACTATAAATAGAATCGGAACCTGAAGAGTTATAAGAGAAACCCGGGCTTCGACCGTTTACGGACTGGAGCCCGCAATCCATATGGCGACAACATCCAGCCTGTTATAGAAAATTTTTCAAGGGGATAAGAGTGAACAAAACTGAACTCATCGACGCAATTGCAGCCGCTGCAGACCTGCCCAAAGCTTCCGCCGGTCGCGCACTGGACGCAGTAGTAGACAGCATTACTGAAGCACTGACCAAGGGTGACCAGGTCTCCCTGGTCGGTTTCGGTACATTCTCGGTAAAGCACCGCAGTGCCCGCAGCGGTCGCAACCCGCAGACTGGCGCTACTATCGAAATCGCCGCATCCAATGTTCCGAGCTTCAAGGCGGGCAAGGCGCTGAAGGACTCAGTCAACTCCTGAGCCGAATAGGGCGTTATCACCGCAGACAGTTCGCGGCCTCTAGCGTTGCAGCTGAAAGAACGATGACTCCCCGACCCAGTGAAAAGGCGCACTCATGGTGCGCTTTTTTTTTAGCTACGAAGAGTAAATCCCATGCTACAAGATATACGCCAGAACGTCGTCAAAGGCCCGGTCGCCAGGGTCGTAATTTGGCTGATCGTGATTTCATTTGCCGCTTTCGGAATCGAGTCGATACTACTGGGAGGCGGCGGTAGCAGCGTCGCCGAAGTCAACGGCGAGGAGATAAGCCCGCAGGAGCTGCAACAGGCACTCAATACCCAGAAGCGCCGGCTGATTGCCATGATGGGAGACCAGCTCGATCCTGCCATGCTGGAGGACCAGCGCCTGAGCTCCCAGGCACTGCAGTCGCTGATCGGTCGCAAATTATTGACCCAGGCGGCAGATGAGATGGGCTTGGCTATCTCGGAACAGCAGATCAGCTCGGTGATAACCGGTATGGAAGATTTCCAGCAGGACGGACAGTTTTCGCCTGAGCTGTACAAAGCGCTGCTGGCAGAGTCGGGCTATACCCCCGGCTATTTCAAACAGAGCATGAAGGAAGATATGGCGCTAAACCAGTTGCGCAGCGGATTGGCCGGTAGCGAGTTTGCAACGCCCTATGAACTGGAACTGAATGCCCGTATCACCGCTGAACAACGCGACGTGCGTTACCTCACCATACCCATTGAGAACTTCCGTCAGGACAGTGAGATCAGTGACGCTGAAATCTCGGGCTACTACGAAGAGAATGGCGCGAGGTTCCTCAGCGAAGAGTCGGTTGACCTGGATTACATCGAATTGAGTGTCGACCATTTCCGGCAGCCGGTGGATGAGCAATTGATTCTCGAGGCTTATGAACTGGAAAAACAGGAGTACCAGTACCAGAGCGAGTACCGGGTATCGCACATCCTGTTTGAGGCGGGAGAGGAACAGCAACAGAGATTGCAGGAGGCCAGGGCGCGCCTGGCGGAAGGTGCTCCCTTCGCCGATGTGGCCGGGGAGCTTTCTGATGATGTAGGTTCCGCGGCTGCCGGTGGCGACCTCGGTTACACCAGCGGGGATGCCTTTCCTGAGGCAATGGAACAGGCTATCGCGCAACTTGAGCCCGGGGTTGTGTCTGAACCAGTGGAAACCGACGCCGGGATTCACCTGATCGTGGTGACCGATCGCAGGGAAGGCAAACCCCCTGAGCTGGAGGATGTGCGCCAGCGGCTGCACGACGATATCCAGGCGAGTGAGGCGAGGGTGGTTCTTTTGCGAACGGTGGAGGAATTGAAAGACCTGAGTTTCAACGCCGACAACCTCGATCAGCCCGCCGGGGAACTGGATCTCACCGTTGCCAGGGCAGAGGGTGTTACCCGCTCCCAGAACGAGGGCCTATTCGCCGCTCCGTCCATGTTATCTGCCGTTTTCTCCGAGGATGTTCTGCAGGCCGGGCACAATTCTGAAGTGATAGAGCTTGGCGACAATCGCTTCGTGGTGCTGCGAGTCAGATCACACCACGAGCCGCAGGTTAGGCCGCTGGAGGCAGTGCGCGAGGAGATTGTCGCGTCGATCACTGAGACATCTGCTCGCACTGCGGTTGCAGAGGAGGCAAAGCGCGCCCTGGGGCAACTGCAGGCGGGTACTGGCGTGGAGCAATTTGCCGTGGAAAATGATTACCAGTGGCAGGTCGAGCTGGGGGCCGAGAGAGGCAACAACGCGATGCCCCCGCAAGTCCTGCAGCGGGCTTTCGAATTGCCCGCACCGACAGAGGGTGAAAACCTCAGCGACTTCGTCATGACCGCCACCGGGGATGCCCTGGTTTTTGAACTCGTGCGGGTTACCCGGGGCGAGTACAGCGCCTTGCCCGAGCCCCGCCGCCAGACGCTGCGGGGCCAGGTGGGTGCCGAATACAGCAGCCTGGTGGATACTGAATTCCAGCAGGGATTGCGCGACGCCGCCGACATCACAGTCTTGTAACAGATCAGTTTTTCGAGGTTAGCATGGCCAGACAAATTCTTACTCTCAACCAGATCTCGGTAAAAGGGCTGGAGCGCCTTCCCCGGGACTGCTATGAAATCGCCAGCGAGTTTTCCCACCCGGATGCCATCCTGCTGCGCAGCCACAAGCTGCAGCCCGAGGATATCGCCGATTCGGTACTGGCCGTCGCCCGTGCCGGCGCCGGTGTCAACAATATCCCGATAGACGCGTGTACCCATCGCGGAATCCCCGTATTCAATTCACCGGGCGCCAATGCCAATGCGGTAAAGGAACTGGTGGCAACGGGACTGCTGCTGGGGTCCCGCGGCGTGGTGGAGGGCATCGAATACGTGCACACGCTCGCCGAGGAGAAAGACAAGGCCGTACTCAACCAGACCCTGGAGGCCAACAAGAAACAGTTCAAGGGCAGCGAATTGTTCGGTAAAACCCTGGGTGTCGTCGGTCTCGGTGCGATCGGTTCCATGGTCGCCGAGATGGCCCTGACGCTGGGCATGGATGTAGTCGGCTATGACCCGGCGCTGTCGGTGGAAGCGGCCTGGCGGCTGTCGAGCCAGGTGAGGAAGGCGGACACCCTGTCGGCCCTGTTTGCCCGTTGTGACTACATCACCCTGCACCTGCCGGTACTGGACTCCACTATCGGGCTGATCAACGCTGAATTGTTGGGTGCGGTACAACCCGATACCTGCCTGCTGAACTTTGCGCGCCAGGAAATTGTCGACGAAGAGGCCCTGGTGGGTGCCCTGGAGAATGGCAATTTGCGACGTTACATTGCCGATTTTCCCTCGCCGTCGCTGATAGGGCGCGACGACGTGATCCTGATGCCACATATCGGCGCCAGTACCGACGAAGCGGAGGATAACTGTGCGGTGATGGCCGCGGACCAGCTCCGCGATTTTCTGGAAAATGGCAACATCAGGAACTCGGTAAACTTTCCCACCCTGCAACTGGAGCGGGTCACAGGCTGTCGCCTGTCCGTTACCAACGAGAATGTGCCCAGAATTCTGGGCAGCGTGCTGGCTATTCTCGCCGATGAAAATATCAACGTGATCGATATGCTCAACAAGAGCCGCGAAGAAGTGGCCTATAACCTCATTGATATCGGCACTCATCCGGCGGATGAAGTACTCGACAAGATGCGCTCACTCGAAGGCGTCATCAACGTCCGCATGATCGGCGACTGCGCCTGACCTGCTACTGGGTATCGTCGAACAGAGGGTCGACCGTGCTCAAGCCGGTGAGATAAAGGTCTCTTTCCTCTTCGCTGAGGCTCACCGGCCCCTGCCATGGCAACAGACGCTGCTCGGCGTACTGATGGAAATCCAGGAACGGGTACTTGATGATATCGAAGTAGGGTGAGTAGTCGAAGTCACTCGGCGTGCACAATTTCGGGTTGCGCCGGAACAGCTGCACGCGGTCTCCCTCGATACGTTTCACCAGCGGCAGGATGGGAAACTGGATATGGCCGAAGGCCTCGGCAATCATGGTTGAACAGACCGTTTCGGTGCTTTTCCCCGGATGCGCGCTGAACAGGGTGGAGCGCCAGCGACGGGGCATGATAAACCACGGGAAGAGGAAACGCGCCAGGTCAAAGATCTGCCTCACGTTGTAGGCTTTGCCCAATTGCTGGATAGCGTGGGCGATGACTTTCTGGCTGTCCCGGTAACCCAGTCCCCGTGGCCGGCAGATACGCAGGTGCTCCCCCTCGTACACGGTAAGTGGCCGCACTACCGTCCCCAGGCCAAGTTCGCTCTCGATGATCAGCTGGCCCTCTGCAAGTCCCCGGTGGTGTTGGGCCAACAGCTCGCGCAGCTGGGGATCCTCCACGTCGTGCAGGCGCCCGATATAGAGGGCGGCATGTGACCAGCTGCTCTGGGTGATCAGCTTGACCACCTCGCTGACCCGGGAACGCCCCTCCACCAATACCACGTCACAGGCCTTGATCTCGTGGCGAATGCGTTCGAAGTCGCTGAGTGGGGTGTGGGGCAGGGGCTTCTTGTGGCTCAGCCAGTTGACAACAGCGGTGCGAATCCAGTTAATCATAAGGCCAGTCTGTGTTCCCCGTGCTACCGTTATAACGCAGGGCGGGTAGCGATACCAGAGGAAAGGCCATGGAAGATCAGTTGAAATCGCTGGAGCAGAAAGCGGGTAAGCGGCGGAATTTTGACAGTCCGCCACTGCACCTGTGGAACCCGCCGCTCAGCGGCGATATCGCTATCCTTATCACCGCCGACGGCAGCTGGTACCACGAGGGCGGCAGGATCGAGCGGGAATCACTGGTGGGCCTGTTCGCCAGCATCCTGCGGCGCGAGGAAGACGGTGAGTACTACCTGGTTACTCCCGGGGAGAAGTGGCGGATCGAGGTGGAGCGACACCCGTTGGTGGTCACCGATGTCAGCGAGTCAGAGGTGGAAGACGGAGGTGTCCTAGAAGTCACTCTCAACACCGGCAGGACTGTTCCCATCGACAAGCAGCATCCGCTGTTCATGGACGGGGAGGTCGGCGATATCGCTGCCGTGGAACTGGACCATGGGCTCAGTGCGCTGTTTACCCGGGCGGCGTGGTATCGGTTGGTGGAGATGGCGGAGGAGGTTGACGGGGTGCCGTGTGTTCTGAGCGGTGGCAGCAGATACCCGTTGGTAGCTGTGGAGGGATAATGGTGCGCAGTGCGCACCCTACGGGTACTTCGATCTAAGGTAGGGTGCGCACTGCGCACCATTGAACGTCCGTATTCCCGCGATATCACATATTGGGGTAATTCGGCCCCCCAAACCCCTCCGGTGTCACCCACACGATATTCTGCGAGGGATCCTTGATGTCACAGGTCTTGCAGTGCACGCAGTTCTGGGCGTTGATCTGGAATCGCTTGCCGCCTTCGTCCTCCACGATCTCGTAGACACCGGCCGGACAGTAGCGCTGTGCCGGCTCGTCGTACAGGGGCAGGTTCTTGTTCATCGGCACGTCGGGGTCGATCAGCGTCAGGTGGCAGGGCTGGTCTTCCTCGTGATTGGTATTGGACAGGAACACCGATGACAACCGGTCGAAACTGATCTTGTTGTCAGGCTTCGGGTAATCGATCTTCTTGCAATCCGCCGCCGGCTTCATTGCCGCGTGGTCCGGCTTGTCGTCGTTAAGGGTGAAAGGCAGCCTGCCACCGAAAATATTCTGGTCGATCCACACCATGGCAGAGCCCAGCAGGATGCCGAACTTGTGCATGAAGCCGGAGAAATTACGAGTGGTATAGAGCTCTTCGTGCATCCACGAGGATTCCACCTTTGCCGCGTAGGACTGCAGGTCGGCAGGGGCCTCTTCCCCCTGGCCCAGGGCCTCTACCACGGCCTCGGCCGCCAGCATACCGCTCTTCATGGCAGTGTGGTTGCCCTTGATCTTCACGCTGTTGAGGGTACCCGCGTCGCAGCCGATCAGCAGGCCGCCGGGGAAGTGCATCTTAGGCAGGGAGTTGAAGCCTCCCTTGGTGATGGCGCGAGCGCCGTAGACCAGTCGCTCACCGCCTTCAAGGTACTTCTCCGTTTCCGAGTGATGCTTCCAGCGCTGGAATTCCTCGAAGGGGCTCATGTGCGGGTTGCTGTAGTTCAGGTCGGCGATCAGGCCGATGTAGACCTGGTTGTTTTCCGCGTGATACATGAAGGCGCCGCCGCCGGACCCGCTTTCGCTGAGCGGCCAGCCCAGGCCGTGGATGACCAGGCCCTCGTCATGTTTTTCCGCCGGGATTTCCCAGACTTCCTTGATGCCGATACCGTAGTGCTGGGGATCCTTACCGGCATCCAGTGAGAATTTGCTGATCAGCTGTTTGCCCAGGTGGCCGCGACAGCCTTCGGCGAACATCGTGTATTTCGCGTGCAGTTCCATGCCCGGCATGTAGCTGTCTTTCTGCTCGCCGCTGGCACTGATGCCCATATCACCGGTGGCGATGCCCTTGATCCGGCCGTCCTCGTGATACAGGACCTCTGCGGCGGCAAAGCCCGGGTAGACCTCGACGCCCAGACCCTCGGCCTGTTCCGCCATCCAGCGGCAAACGTTGCCCATGGAGACGATGTAGTTGCCATGGTTGTGGGTCGGCTTGGGGATAAAAAAGTTGGGCAGTTTGATGGCGCTGGTCTTGCTCAGGTAAAAGAAGAACTTGTCTTCCTTGACCTCGGTATTGACGGGTGCGCCCATCTCTTTCCAGTCCGGGAACAGTTCATTCAGGGCCCGTGGTTCCAGCACCGCACCAGACAGTGTGTGGGCGCCGACCTCGGAGCCTTTTTCCACCACGCAGACGGTGATCTCCTGCTCCTTTTCCTGGGCCAGCTGCATGATACGGCAGGCGGCGGACAGCCCCGCGGGGCCGGCGCCGACGATGACCACGTCAAATTCCATAGATTCACGTTCCACTGCCATATCCTCTTGTTCTCGGTGGATGGCCGGTAGCGGCTACCGGCGTACGGGAAGGACGCAAGTATATAATTTTCATAGAGAAAAAACTATTCATTCGCGTAAGGTGCGAACGACAAGGTTTGCCGAAAAGGACAAGCCTTCTGTCTCGTGGGGCTATTGACCCGCCCTGTATTTGTGGGCATCATACCGGCCCGACTTTACAGGGGGACGCTTCCCGCACACGGGAGACAGCCCCGTAAATCCACCTGATAATCTATGGAGAATCCATGAAGGTTCTTGTTGCCGTTAAGCGCGTCGTTGACTACAACGTCAAAGTCCGCGCCAAAGCCGATGGTAGTGATGTTGACCTGAATAACGTCAAGATGGCTATCAACCCCTTCTGTGAAATTGCCGTCGAAGAAGCCGTTCGACTCAAGGAAGCGGGTACCGCCACCGAAGTCATTGCCGTGTCCATCGGTGACAAGGCCTGCCAGGAGCAGATCCGCACCGCGCTGGCGCTGGGTGCCGACCGCGGTATCCAGGTCGAAACCGAGAGCAATGTGGAACCACTGGTCGTGGCCAAACTGCTCAAGGGTGTGGTCGACAAGGAACAGCCGCAGCTGGTTATCCTGGGTAAGCAGTCCATCGACGGTGACAACAACCAGACCGGCCAGATGCTGGGTGCCCTGGCCAACATGCCCCAGGGAACCTTCGCTTCCGAAGTGGTTGTCGACGGCGACAAGCTCAACGTCACCCGTGAAGTCGATGGCGGGCTGCAGACCGTCAGCCTGAACCTGCCCGCCGTTGTAACAACGGACCTGCGCCTGAACGAACCCCGTTACGCTTCCCTGCCCAATATCATGAAGGCTAAGAAGAAGCAGCTGGACGTCTACAGCCCGGCCGATCTGGGTGTAGAAGTGACTTCCCACCTGACCCAGGTCAGCGTCGAGCCTCCGGCCGAGCGCCAGGCTGGTATCAAGGTTGAAGACGTGGATCAGCTGGTCGATAAACTGAAGAACGAGGCGAAGGTAATCTCATGAGTACTCTGGTCATTGCAGAACACGACAACGGCAGCCTGAAGGGCGCCACCCTCAACGCGGTGACAGCGGCCCAGGCTATGGGCGCCGATGTGGATATCCTGGTCGCCGGTGCCAATTGCGGCGGTGCCGCAGAAGCGGCAGCCGCGGTTGCCGGCGTGGGCAAAGTACTGGTAGCGGATAACGCTGCCTACGAACACCAGCTGGCGGAAAATGTCAGCCTGCTGATCGCCGAAGTAGGTGCTGCCTACGACAACATCGTCGCCCCGGCCACCGCCAACTGCAAAAACGCCATGCCGCGGGTCGCCGCATTACTGGACGTCGCGCAGATTTCAGAGATTACCTCTGTGGAGTCCGCCGATACTTTCAAGCGCCCGATTTACGCGGGTAACGTGATTGCCACTGTGCAGAGCGCAGATGCCAAGAAAGTCATCACTGTTCGCACCACTGCCTTTGACGCCGCGGCAGCAGAGGGCGGTTCCGCTTCCATCGAAGCGGTTGATGCGGCGCACGACGCGGGGATTTCTTCCTTCGTGGGTGAGGAAGTAGCGGTATCGGATCGTCCGGAACTGACTTCTGCCGACATCGTGATTTCCGGTGGTCGCGGCATGCAGAACGGCGAAAATTTCAAGATGCTGGAAGGTATCGCCGACAAGCTGGGGGCGGCCATCGGCGCTTCCCGCGCGGCGGTGGACGCCGGCTTTGTACCCAACGACATGCAGGTGGGCCAGACTGGCAAGATTGTCGCCCCGGACCTCTACATCGCGGTTGGTATCTCTGGCGCGATCCAGCACCTGGCGGGTATGAAGGACTCCAAGGTTATCGTCGCCATCAACAAGGACGAGGACGCCCCGATCTTCCAGGTGGCAGACTACGGCCTGGTAGCCGACCTTTTCGACGCCCTGCCGGAGCTTGAATCCAAGATCTGATTACTTCAGTTCGCTGTTGAAAAAACCGGTCTTGATGGCCGGTTTTTTTTGGTTCAGATGTGGCCTGCCCGGGTCGAATGAAAGGCCAGTGCCCCTGCCGCTCAAAAAAGCACATTCGCGTCCGGGGCACTGGCCTTTCAATCCACCCTGGTTTCGAGCACTGTTTGAACAATTGGTACGCGGAGCGCCTGAGCACTGTTGCCAGTCGGGAGAGTGCCTGATGCCTCGCTCGGGTATGCATGCCTCCGGCATCCCCTCAGTCGGCCGTGAGCCCTGGAAAGCGGTCTCCCGGCTCTCCTTCGGTGCACACCTACAGCTGCGCGAGGCATCAGCCGCTCCCCCGACTTACTATCGTGGTTTATCGCTTATCTCGAACAAAGGTGGGAGAGCGGAAAATTTCGCGCGGAACTTCGCCGTTTGCGCCGAGGGAGAGACACGAGACGGCGCTTTTCCGGCTCGTGGCCGACCGAGGGCATCCCGGAGGGACGCAAACGTGGAGCGCGAAATTTTGCACTCTCCCGCCGGTTTCAGTGGGAGCTGCGGCGCGTAATAAATGCCCATTCAAAGGTCGATGGAAGCGTGCTGGATAACTGCCCAGGTTCGACAGCGAATGCTTTTTGTTTCTGAGCAGTCGAGCCTGGGCAGTTATCCAGTGCGTGAGTCCGCGAAGAGATGGCAACCTAATCCCGCCGCAACCGATCTGAAATCGCAATCGGCGAGGGGTAGTTCAAGACCACGATGTAGGAGGAGGCGAGGAGGGTGATGATGGTGGTGGCCTGGATGAGGAGGGAGGCCTGCTCGGAGATCAGGGCACTGCCGATGGCGACGT
>JAACFI010000071.1 GCA_009937575.1 Haliea sp. | reverse complement strand
TAACCAGCCCCACAATCCACCCAGCACCACAGCCAGGTAATTAATCGGTGCAATGGCCGAAGCAGGTGCCATGCCGTAGGCCCGGGTATACAGGCCCAGGGTGTAATAGATCGACACGCCGATATACAACATGGCGAGCCAGTCCTGCCAGCGAATCTGCGCAAGCCCGCCCAGCCCGAATGGGACGACACACAGCAGCGACAGGGCGAAGTAATAGAACAGGATGCGGGCATCGGGTTCGGTCAGTGCCAGGTGAAAGGTGGCTACCATGGAGATCGCCAGGGCGATCGCAGAGGCGAAACCCGCCACATGCCACCAGTTGAAGCCCGCGGGGTCCGGCTGCAGTATGACTGCCACGCCGATGAAACCGATTATCAGTGGCAGCCACGCACTGCCCTCGATCCGCTCCCGGTTCCAGGCCCATATCACCAGGGGCACTACCAGGGGCGCACTCTGGCGCAGCAACAGGGCGTCTACCAGAGGAATCCTGTCCAGCGCGGCGTAGTACAGGTAGAAACCCAGGACTCCCGCCAAACCCCGTAACAGGTGCAGGCTGAGACGCTTTGTGCGCAGGTTGGCCAGCCCCGGTCGCAGCACCGTGGGCAGACATAACAGCATGCAGATCAGGTACTGGACGGTGACGATGGTGGCGGCAGATGCGGTAGTGGATGCGTACTTGGCCGCTGCCGCGGCGGTACTGGCCAGGGTTACCATCAGCAGGGACAGAGAGATAGCGCGCCGTATCCGCTGCCCCTCGCTCACAACTGACAACTGGTACTCCTATGCCGCTTCCTGTTCCGCACTATCCTCGCTATCGAGTCCCGCCAGCTTGCTCTCCAGCTCCTCTACTTTGCGCTTCAGGTCGGTATTTTCGGCCTTGGTTTTGTTCAGGGATTTCTGCAGCAGGTCATTGGTACGGCTTTTTTCTGCCAGTTTTTTCTTGTTGGCATCCAGGTTCTTCTTCATCCTCGCCGGGTCGTACTGGGTGAGCGCACTGACCTGTTTGCGCGCGTCCGCCAGATCTTTCTGCAGTCCCTTCACCCGCTTTTTGAGGCTGGCCGCCTCCTCTTGCAGTTTCTCGCCACGGTTGGTCAGTTCGCGGTTGAGTTGCTCAACGTGTTGGTTGGCCGTGGCTTTGCCGGACAGGTCGGCGATGGTTTCCAGCTGCTGGTCGATGGTAGCCTGCAGTTTTTCCCGCTGGTCGGCCAGTTCCTGCTTGCACTGTTCGAGTTCCGCGGATTTGGTCTCAAGTTTTGCCTGGTACTCGGCGCGGAGATTGTCTTCAAGTTCCATGATTTTTTCGAGTTTCGTGGCTGTCAGCATAAAGTTTTTCCTGTGATAGTTGGTTCGAATCGAGGCGGGCGGCATTGTACCCGAAACCCGACGTATCCCGAACCCATTTCCTCACAATTTCCGCCACTACAGAGGATTTCTATGCTTCCTGCCCCAGGCCGCTCATTGGCTCGTTTGCGCCATTGTGCAACTCAGTTCATAGTAACTAACGAGGTCTGGTCTTTTCCGGAGATTTACTATGAATGATGAAACTGCCGCGACTCTCAAGCAACTCGTCGGTGTCTGGCGCCTGGTGTCTTCCGAGTTCAGGACGTCCAGGGGAGAGGTGATTTACCCACTGGGCGAGGATGCGCTGGGCCAGGCTATTTTTACCGAGTCTGGCCACATGTCCGGACAACTGATGCGACAGAACCGGCCGGTCTTTGCCTCCGGCGACCAGGCAGGCGGCACAGCGGAGGAAATCCAGACTGCCTTGCAGGGATACGTGGCCTACTACGGTCAATGTGATATCGATGTAGAGAACCGGACGCTCACCACCCACGTTCAAGGCAGCATGTTTCCCAATTGGGTAGGTGGTGATCAAGTACGTTACTACGAACTGGACGGCCGGCAGCTCGTGCTGAAAACGCCGCCCATACCTCTGGGTGAGGTAGAGTTGACCGGGGTCCTGACCTGGGAGCGGGCCTAGATACGCGGCAATAGGCGGAATAACCGGGGATCAATTCCCCTGCAGGAGGGAACAATGGAGCTTTATGAGGCAATGTCCACGCTGCGGGCGGTGCGCCGCCTCAGGCCGGATCCGATCCCGGAGGACGTGATCAACAGGGTGTTCACCGCCGCCACCTGGGCTCCCAGCGGCGGCAACCAGCAGAGCTGGCGCATCGTGGCTGTGCACGACTCAGATACCAGGAAAGCACTGGAGGATCTGTACCGGCCTCTCTGGGAGAACTACGTGCGCCAGGCTGAGCAGCGACTGGTGGGAATGCCCACAGACGCAGCTGAGAAGATCACCCGGGCGCTGGCGGCGGGGACCTACCTCTCACACCATCTGCACGAGGTGCCCGTGATCGCGGTGTTCTGTTTTAACCCGGATAACATGAGTATTACCGATGCAGGGCTCGGCCGCCCCAGCGTGGTAGGAGGTGGTTCCGTCTACCCGGCAGTACAAAACCTGCTCCTGGCCTGCCGTAATGAAGGCCTGGGTTGTGTGCTCACCACGCTGCTGTGTCTCGAGGAGGCAGCAGTCAGGGAACTGCTGGAGATACCGGAAAACTGGTACACCGGCGCGCACGTCCCCATCGGCTATCCGGTTGGTGCCGGGCACGGGCCGATTTCCCGCTACAGCGTGGAGCAGATGGTAAGTTGGGATCGCTTCGAGCAATAGCCGGTAACCAGCCCCGACGGATTCATGTTTCGGACGATTCAGGTGCGTTTTCTCCCGGAAGCAGGGAATGCATCCAGTACTTCTTGGCCTGCAAAATCTGGTAACTCAGCGTGCCCAGGGCATACAGCAGCGCCGCCAGCGCCAGCCAGGGATTGAAGCCGACGATCCATAGGGTTATGCCGAAACCGGCCAGCAAAGACACGGTAAAGGCTGAATGAAGGTAATCCCGCCAACTGGCGGGGCCGACGGCGGTAAAAAAGTAGGCATTCTCCGGCTCACGCCGGGCGCGGCGCATGGTGGCGTGGCTGGTGGCGGTGGCCAGGCCGAACAACACGCCCAGTAACACTAGCCAGATACCGAGCCTTTCAGGTTGAAGGGTGTCGACCATGGCGAACTCCAGCACGCCGATCAGGAAGGGCATCAGTGTGTCCCCCAGCGAGGGCAGCCAGGTAAAGCGCAGCACAAAACTGACGTAGAGCACCCAGATAAGCAGAATGCCCGCGAACATAGCCAGCAATTGCATCCAGCCGATGAGTGCCTCCCAGCCTCCACCCCAGAGGAAAGGGCTATCGCCGATCTTGCTCCAGTAAAGTTCCAGCGCCAGCGCCTGAATCATGCTGAGTACCGTGAGCATCATGGCAGGCACCAGGTCCCGCGCGCGTTCCAGGTTTTTTCTCATGGTCTGTTCCGGTGCCTTCAGGCATCCCCCCACTGAGGCTCGCGCTTTTCCAGGAAGGCGCGTGTGCCCTCCGCGGCATCGTCGCAGGTCATGCCCTGCAGCATGGCTTCGCTGGCGTATTCAAATGCCTGTTCCAGCGGCATATCGATCTGCCGGTAAAAGGCCTCCTTGCCGGAGCGTATACCCTGTGCCGATTTGGAGGCTATTTTTTCCGCCAGTTCAGTCGTGGCCGCGTGCAGATCAGCTGCGGGGACTGCCTTGTTGACCAACCCGATGCGCACCGCGTCCTCGGCAGAAAACAGGTCGCCGGTCAGGGCCATCTCCATGGCGTGCTTGCGATGCATGTTGCGGCCGATACCGATCAGGGGCGTGGTGCAGAACAGGCCGATATTAACGCCCGGTGTGCAGAACTTTGCTTCGTCGCTGGCAATCGCGAGGTCACAGGCTGATACCAGCTGGCAGCCGGCGGCGGTCGCGGTAGATTGCACGCTGGCAATGATCGCCTTGGGCGAGTGGACGATACCGAGCATCATCTGAGCACAGTTCTGCAGGATCTGCCTGACCCGCCGCTCCCGTTCAGCATTGTTCTCGCCCGGCTGCGGGCCCATCTCGCGTAAATCGTGGCCGGCGGAAAACACCGGGCCCGAGCTGGTGATGACGATGGCGCGCACGCCGGGGTCGTGATTTGCGGTCTCGATGGCCTCGCTGAGGGCGGCGATCATCTGGCTGGACAGAGGATTGCGCTGTTGCGGCCGGTTCAGGGTCAACCACAGCACCTGCCCCGACATTTCCTTGAGTACATAGGGTTCAGTCGTTGAATTCCTGTCTGTCATGGTCAATGGTCTCTTTGATGGGCGAAATATGGATCCGGGTCCTAGCAGTATAATACAGGTTCATTTATCGCAGTCGGCAAATGTTATACTCCAGCATATAGGTGGCCCGGCGATTTGCCCGGTAAAGCCGGGTAGTATCTCTACAGTCTCTTGAGTGGGCTTCGGAAATGGTAAGCGACGCGACAGTTTGGGCCTGGCCCTGGTGGTGGGCCCTGGTAACAGTGGCCGCGCTTAACCTGTTTGTACTCGTACTCATTCTGGTAAAAACCGACCCCTCGGACAGCGAGGGCTACGAGGCTTACCGAAGAACCCTGAAAGTCCTTGGCACCATTTTTGTCTCGGTGGGTATTTACCGATCTGTTTTCGTATCCGGTTACCTGTACCAGCTGGCCTGGTTTGATACCGTATTAAACAGTTCACTGTTGATCAGGGGATTTGCCTGGTTTGCCGAGCTGGCCTTTGCCGCCATTATCGCCCTGGTTTTCCTTCAGCTGGACAGGGATGTGCCAGGCGCCCGCGACCGGGAGACCGGTCGTGCAGAAAGGTTTATAGCCAGGGTATTTCCAGTTGTTTTTTTCCTGCTGATCTTCAGCGCGCAATTTTTTGCCACAGCGGCAACGATAACGAAATTTATCACCCTGTTTGCGATCGAAGAGACCCTTTGGGGCGCGGCTTTCCTATTTCTGCTTCCTGTATGCCTGATACATCTGAACCGGGTTTTCTCCTACAGGGATCAAGCATCCCGACAGGAACTCAGGCTCTACAGGATCCACACCTCGATGATGGCAGTATTCACTGTGGGCTACGTGTGCTATTCCCTTCTTTACCACTTGCCGCTCGAGTACTGGCCTTACGCCATGCATCAATTCAGCGGTGAGCTGGTGGATCCCGCAATCAGAATCGGCTGGGACGCGGTTTCCGATGCTTTTTACATTGTGAATGAGACCAAGGATTACGCCACCTGGGGCGGTATCGGTTTCGTGATCTGGTATAGCGGTTATTTTTCTATTTGTATGTGGATGGTTCTCTTTATGATGACCGGACCGCGCAGGGTGCGCGGGGGTTGATGTCGCTGAGTCCAGTCATTGTGAGACCTGCATCACAGATTCCAGCACCTGCGCGTGCAATTGTCGCTGTTTTCCGCTATGCATTTAAAGGACGGTAGCACTTCCCAGGAGGTGCATGTTGGCAGCGATAAAAATCAGTATTACAGAGGACGCATTGGGGGCGCAGCGGGCTTTTCGTGCCCGGATGGACGCGCAGTGTGAAGAAATCGAGAATTACCGGTTGGCGGTACTCAGGGACGAGGGTCGACAACTCAATATGGAACAGGCGGCCAAAGAGTGGATTGAACGATTTGCCGAACATTTCGCTTCAGAGGCCCAAGCTCCCTGACCCCAATCTAAAAAGTGTAGAAATCTCCAGAAAATTATTGAACCCGTCTGCCACTTGACCTTGAATATTAGTGAATCTGCCAGCGTATCATTACCTGCGGGACAGAGTAATGGTTTTGAAGAACACGCGCGATGTCGGGCGTTCTATCACTAAACCAAGGGGGTGCTTTCCTCGTGAAACGACAGCAGCTTATTGGATCTTTCAGCCAGAAAGAGCAAATGCCATTCGGGCATCGGCACTGGCAATTTCTGAAGATGGTGTTGAGGAACTATCCCGGCGCCCTGATCGGTATAGCACTCACGCTCATTCTCTTCTCATTGACGGTCCTGGCGTAGGACCTGGTCAGACAAAAGCTTAACCGCGGGCTGATGAGCCCTGGTCTTTCTAAAACCTGTACTCGAAACTGGCAGAAAATATATCGCGGTCCAGCCTGTCGGCAGCGCTGTAGCGTTCCCACTCAAGTCGGGCATTCCAGCCTTTTGACAGGTCAATATTTGCCCCTGCACCGATCAATATGCTGTCGCCGCGCATGGAGTGTCCGCTGCCGCCTTCGAGATCGTAGTGGTGTATACCTGCGCGGGCAAACGGCCTGATGGGGCCACGCTCACTCAGGGTGGTGACGACGGACACCCCGGCCACCGTCGAACCTGCGCTCTCTGCCAGGCCATTGCCGAGAAAACTCTGGGTATAGAGATTACCCTCTCGCTCTGACAGCAACGCTACCGGATTGATGTCGGCGTAAAAGCCTTCCAGAACAAGCTGTGAATTCAGGCGGAATCCTGCGAAAGCGGCCAGAGAGTCCACAGCGGCCGATAACGGCTGTAGATTCAGTTCTCCGGCAGGCGTATAACCGGCACCGGCACCGGGGTAGAAGCCGCGTGTATCATCGGCCATCGTCGCCGATGCAGTGATGCTTATCAGAGTAGCTGTGGCCAGGGCCTTGTTCGAATGTCTCAAGTACTGGTATCCGGTTTGTACTGGGGTCTTGATCGTTACTATGCAACGGTGCCGCTCGGTTTCACATGACCCTGCACGTCAATATCATGGCAGCGGGCGCCACACTGGTGCATTGTTGGCTTCCCGGCCCGCAGATACGACTATACTGCGCTGTACTTTAAAGCGCGCAGGAACGAATTGGGGCGATAATGCAAAAATCGGATAGTCTTTGATGTCCACTGGGTGGCGGGTAGGGCTCAGTTTTTCACTGGTCACCGCCATTATGTGGGGTGGCCTGCCTCTCGCGCTGAAGGTCATTCTGGACGACATGGACAGTATTACCGTCACCTGGTATCGCTTTTCCATATCGGCGGCGCTCGCCCTGTTATGGTACGGTCGCCACAGTATGGGCGCAGTGAAGCGTTTGCTCAGTCGACCCCTGTGGCCTCTCACCCTGCTTGCAGTAGCGGGTCTGTTATCGAATTATATTTTCTATCTGGTGGGCCTGGATTACACCACTGCAGAGGCAGCGCAGGTTTTAATCCAGCTGGCTCCCCTGCTGCTGTTGATTGGTAGCGTGTGGTTTTTCAACGAGCGTTTCACTGCAGTGCAGTGGTTGGGAGTGATGGCTTTTACGGCAGGCCTTCTGCTATTTTTCCATCACCGCCTGTATGCCCTGGCCGGCGTTGGCGAGGGCTATCTGCTTGGGTTAATGCTACTGGTACTAGCGGCTGTCACCTGGACGGGTTACGGAATGGCACAAAAGCAGCTGCTGAAACATGTCAACGCCAACGACCTGCTACTGTTGATCTACGTCGCCGGTGCGCTCTTGTATCTGCCCGCCTCTTCCCCAACGCAAGTGCTGAAACTCGATGGGCTTGGATTGGTGATGCTGGCCTTCGCCTCACTGAATACCATCATTGCTTACGGCAGTTTTGGCGTCGCCATGACTCACTGGGAGGCCAGCAGGGTCAGCGCCGTTATCACCATCGCCCCTTTGCTTACACTGTTCTTCGTATTCCTGAGCAATGCTCTCTATCCCGGTTTTGTCCAGGCCGAGCCACTTGACTGGATGAATTGGCTGGGCGCGGTACTGGTTGTCTGCGGCTCTACCACGGCGGCAGTTGGAAACAGGCTTTGACGGTCGAGTAGATCAGTCCCCTCCAGGGCGGTCATTGAACTGCGACTGACCAGACGATACCGCCTTCGGGCCGCCATGATTTATAATGAAACCTGCAACAGGGAAGGATGCATGATGGTGACACTAAAACGGCTCGTGCTCGATGTTCTGAAACCCCACCAGCCGGATGCCCTGGCTTTCTGCAAGGAACTGGCGCAGTTGGGGCCGGATTACCGGGTGTCCCTCAACGTAGACGAGATGGACGAGAACACTCAGACGCTGCAGCTGGAGATTCGTGGCGAATCCATCGACCTGGGGCCCATCGAAGAGGCCATCGCCAGGATGGGCGCCTCTGTACACAGTGTGGATCAGGTGGAAGTGCTGAACCAACCGGACGAGGAATAAGACAGCGTGGGCCTACTGGGGCGTGCCAGTCGCCTGCTGTCTATCTCCGATTCGGAGGGCATCATCCGGCGCTACCTGGTAGTAAACGGCTTCGATGGGGCCCTGACCATGCTCGGTCTCATTATCGGTTTTCTGGTGAGTAGCTCTCCGGACCTGGAAGTGATCATCAATGCCTGCGTGGCGGCAGCGATCGCACTGGGCATGAGTGGTATCAGCAGCGCCTGGGTCAGCGAGGTGGCCGAGCGCAAGCGCGAATTGCGCGAACTGGAAGAGGCCATGATCGCCGACCTCAGGCGCTCGGCACACGGCCAGGCCGCCCGCTGGGTGCCCTTTCTGGTGGCCCTGGTGAATGGTGGTGCGCCACTGCTTATCTCCCTGCTTATCATTACGCCACTGTGGCTGGCCCAGAGTGGGGTGCCCCTGCCGGCGCCACCACTCCACCTTGCCATCTCGATCGCAGCGACAGTGATCTTTGTACTGGGTGTCCTGCTGGGCCGGATCGCCGACGTCTCCTGGGTGCGCAGCGGACTCCGGACGGTGGTGATCGCCGCCCTGACGGTTACCCTGATCTATATTTTCACGGGTTGAGCGGATGGGTTCGGGAGACTGGTACAGCAGCGAGCGGTCCGAGGTCCTGCGCCAGCTGGATTCGACGGAGACGGGGCTCAGCAGCGACGAGGTGGCCCGCCGTCTCGAGCGCTACGGGCCCAATGCCATCCCCGAGAAAAAACGCCGCTCCCCGCTGGCCCTGCTGTTGTCCCAGTTCCAGGATTTCATGATCATCGTCCTGCTCGCCGCGGCTCTGGTGTCCGGGGTGATCGGAGATCCCGAGGACACCATCGCCATCCTGGTTATCGTGCTGCTCAACGCCATCGTAGGCGCTGTGCAGGAGCTGCGCGCCGAGCGAGCCATCGCCGCTCTGCGGGAAATGGCGGCGCCCGACGCCCGGGTGCTGCGTGACGGACAGCCTCATACCGTCAGCGCCAAGCTACTGGTGCCAGGAGACGTGGTGCTGCTGGAGGCAGGGAATACTGTACCCGCTGACCTGCGCCTGCTCGATGCCGAGGAGCTGCAGGCGGACGAATCGGCCCTTACCGGGGAATCCACGTCCGTGTCAAAGCAGGTCGAGGCCATCGAGGCCGATGGTCTATCCCCCGCAGATCAGTTGAATATCGCTTTCAAGAGCAGTTTGGTCACCAGCGGCACCGCGACCGGCCTGGTCGTGGCTACGGGGCTGGCCACGGAGATGGGACGAATCGCCGAGCTGTTGCAGCAAGAACCCGGCGTGAAAACCCCGCTGCAACAACGGCTCACCCGGTTCGGGCGCTATCTTGCCCTCTCGGTGCTGGGCATCTGCGCTATCGTGTTCACCGCCGGACTGCTGCAGGGTCAGCCCACGCTGCTCATGTTCCTTACCGCCGTCAGCCTGGCGGTAGCCGCCATCCCGGAGGCGCTGCCTGCGGTCATCACCGTCTCCCTGGCCCTGGGTGCTCGCAAGCTCACGCGCCATAACGCCTTGATAAGAAACCTGCCCGCTGTAGAAACACTGGGTTCTGTCACCTGCATCTGCTCGGACAAGACCGGCACCCTGACCCTCAATAGAATGACCGCGGAGTTGTTTCACCTGGCCGGTGAGCGGCGAGATTCATTGCAGGCCGACAGTGGCGATGAATGTGAACGGCAGTTCGGATACGCGCTGGCGCTGAATAACGATGTAACTCGGGAGGAGGATTCGCCGGTCGGTGAGCCCACCGAACTGGCGCTCTACCAGGCGGCCCTCGCCGCGGGATTTGACAAGGCGTCATTGGAGACGGAATTGCCGCGGCTGGCTGCTGTGCCCTTCGACAGTGATCGCAAGCGAATGTCCACCCTGCACCAGGATGGCGTGCAGGTCATCGCCTACGTAAAGGGCGCACCCGAGCAACTTCTGCCCCTGTGCATATCGGCCTGCGGTGACAGTGGGCGGGATTTTTCGATCGACCAGATACTGGCGGAAGCCACTTCCCTGGCCCGGGACGGCTATCGAGTGCTGGCGGTCGCCCGGCGCGAGTTAGTGTCAATGCCGCAGCCGCTGGAGGAGCAGTCAGTGGAGCGGGATCTCCAGTTCCTCGGCCTGGTTGCCCTCATAGATCCGCCCCGCGAGGAAGTACCCCAGGCGGTGTCGGACTGCCTCACAGCGGGTATCAAGCCGATGATGATCACCGGCGACCACCCGGGTACCGCCGTGGCCATCGCCCTGCGCCTGGGTATTACCGACGACGAAGACGCGGTATTGAGCGGCGACCAGCTGGCGGCACTGGATGACGAGGCCTTTTCGCAGGCAATGGGAACCACCAGGGTGTTTGCCCGGGTCACACCCGAGCAGAAACTGCGTATCGTCAAGGCGTTGCAGGAGCGGGGCGAGTTCGTTGCAATGACCGGTGACGGGGTCAACGATGCTCCCGCCCTGAAGCGCGCCGGTATTGGCATCGCCATGGGACAGAAGGGCACCGATGTAGCGCGGGAAGCCTCGGACATGGTTCTGCTGGACGATGACTTCGCCACCATCGTCAAGGCGGTGCGCGAGGGGCGCTCGATTTTCGACAACATCTGCAAATTTATCAAGGACACCATGAGTTCCAACTCGGGGGAGATCTGGACCCTGTTGCTGGCACCTTTCATGGGCCTGCCCATTCCCCTGCTGCCCATTCACATCCTGTGGATCAACCTGGTGACCGACGGTCTGCCCGGGCTTGCCTTCAGTGCCGAGCCTGCCGAGCCCGGGATCATGAGCCGTCCCCCGCGTCCGCCAAAGGAAAATATATTCGCCCATGGCATGTGGCAGCACATCATCTGGGTGGGTCTGTACATCGCCGGTATCTCAATTGCAGCGATGGCCTGGGCGATGAACCGGGACGCCGCCTACTGGCAGACGGTCGTGTTCACCGTGCTCACGGTGTCGCAGTTGTTTCACTCCCTGGCGGTGCGCTCACAGACTGCTTCGCTGCTGCGGATTGGCCTGTTCACCAATCTGCCCATGCTGTTTGCGGTGCTGTTGACCCTGGCGCTGCAACTGGCGGTGATCTATGTTCCGGCACTCAACCCCATCTTCCACACCCAGCCGCTGCCTTTATTCGACCTCGCGGTGTGCCTGGCCCTCTCGTCCACGGTGCTGCTGGTGGTTGAAGTGGAGAAGTGGCTGGTGCGCAGGGGCATGATCTACACGGAGAACGGGCCTGCGGGCACTGGGGACTCCAGTTTTCACTCCACAGGTAAAAAATAGGCTTGCATTCCAAGACGATCGGTCATAAACTGCGCGCCAGTAACAAGACGACCGGTCTAATTGATATGGCAAGACCCCGAAAGAGCGATCACTCCCGCCAGCAGCTGTTGGATACCGGCAGCCGGATGCTGACCGAATTCGGCTATCACGGCACCGGGATCAAGCAGGTGCTCGACGCCGTCGGCGTGCCCAAGGGCTCTTTCTACAATTTCTTTCCCAGCAAGGAAGCCTTCGTGGCCGGCATTATCTACCAGTACGGAGAGCAGGCAGCTGGCGAGTTCCGACAAGCTCTGGAGGGGCACGAACAGGCGCCCGCAGTGGTGCAGGTGTGGCTGACTTTCCACAACAAGGTGCGCAATAAGCTGGCGGCGGGTGAATCCTGCGCTTGCCTGCTGGGCGCCATGTCTGCGGAAATCGCCCAGGCCAGCCCCCTGTGCAACGAGGCCATCGCCACCGTGGAGGGCCGCTGGCTGGATACACTTGAACTTCTGATCCGCAATGCCCAGCAACAGGGCGACCTGAGAGATGACACCACAGCCCGGGAGCTGGCATCCCTGGTGTACAACTGCTGGCAGGGCAGCCTGCTGCAATACCAGGTGTCCGGCGACAGCGATGTGCTGCTGTTACAACTCAAAACACTGATTCTAACACTGGCCACCGAGCAGGGCAGAGCAACCCTGGACCGGGCCGACACACCGGAGATATAGCATGACCCGCACTACGCAGCTTAATAGCCCTGTTGAAATTACACCGACGACTGTCGCCAGAAACCGCTTGTTCAAATCCGCCATGAGCGAGCAACTGGCGGACCGCAACAATGCGCCCACCCCCGACCTCATCCAGCTTTATACAACCTGGGCAAGGGGCGGCACCGGGGTGCTGGTGACCGGCAATGTGATGATCGACCGCAACGCACTGGGTGAGCCCCGCAACGTAGTGCTGGACGAGCAGTCAGACCCGGAACTGTTCAGGCGCTGGGCCGAGGCGGGTACCGCCAACGACACCCAGCTGTGGATGCAGCTCAACCACCCGGGTAAGCAGATCCCCAACCTGATCAGCAAGGAACCGGTGGCGCCCTCCGCAATTCCCCTGGAGGGCGGCCTGGAAAAGAGCTTCAACTGTCCTCGCGCCCTGACCGAACCGGAAATCGAGGAACTGGTACGCCGCTTCGCCTGGGCCGCCGCCCGCGCTAAAGAGTGGGGGTTTACCGGCGTTCAGATCCACGGCGCCCACGGCTACCTGGTTAACCAGTTCCTGTCCGGCCACCACAACCGGCGCGATGACCAGTGGGGAGGCAGCCTGGAGAATCGAATGCGCTTCCTGCGGGAAATCTACCGTGCGATCCGCACCGAGGTCGGCGAAGATTTCCCGATCGGGGTGAAACTCAATTCGGCCGATTTCCAGAGGGGCGGCTTTAGCGAGGAGGAATCCATGCAGGTGATCCAGACGCTACAGGCTGACGGCCTGGACCTGGTGGAAGTCTCCGGCGGCAATTATGAAAACCCGAGCATGGTCGGGGCCAACGTCAAGGAGAGCACCTTGCAACGGGAGGCGTACTTCCTGGAGTATGCGGAGCAGGCCAGGCGGTTGCTGGACATCCCGCTGGTGGTCACCGGCGGCTTCCGCTCCGCACCGGCCATGAACGACGCCCTTGCCTCGGGGGCCACAGATATGATCGGCCTGGCCCGGCCACTGGCGGTGGACCCGGATATGTCCAACAAGCTGCTGGCGGACGACAACTACGGTGTAGAGCTGCGTAAGCTGACCACCGGCTTTCCCTCGCTGGATTTCATGGCCATGCTCGACATCACCTGGTACGAGCAGCAACTGGCGCGCATCGGCGCGGGCAAGCCTGCCCGCCCGAACATGGGTGCCTGGACCTCGGTGCTGAAAACATTTGGCGCCCTGGGGAGCCACGCCTTCCAGCGCCGAAGGGCTTAGGCCAGCAGGTGTTCCCTTGATCGCAGGGGCTAGCCGGCAGGGGGAGTCCCGCCAACTTTCCGCCAGGGCATATGTCGATAGTACTTGGGTCGATCATCCAAACGTATATGCAGCCAGTCTACGCCGCCACCTGCGGTGCTTAGCCACAGCGGCTGCGAACCAACCCGTGACAGCACGGTGGCAGCCACTGTTTTCCACAATGCATGCAACTGTGTCTCAGGTGCCGTCCGGTGAAATGAGCCGATGTGGCTGTAGTTGGTCGACGCGGAAACAGGGCAGGGGACGATCAGCAGAGCATCTGACCCCAGGTTGTCGAAACTCACCACCTCGGTGTGCGGTTGAAAGTGAGCATAGAATTCCGTTGGGTCGGCCGGCACATCGAGATCGGGACTGTCGTGAAACAGACATTCAAAAGGTTGATCTGTATTAGTGGATGCCAATGGTGGCGTTTCCCAGCGGAAAGCGACAAAAGGTGCAGCGCGTATCTCCTGCTGGAAGATCTCGCGGAACTGGCGCTGCTGCAGCAGCGCGCTCAGGACATCTGTATAGCTGAGAGAATTATCGCCCGCAAAAAATCGTAATCGCAGGGCTCCAGTCGGTTCGGAATAGTCGCGCTGTACTGTCCACATTCTCCTGATCTTAGCGTAGATGCGGTCAGCAAACTATTTTCGGGTATCGATCAGTTATCCTTTATGCGCGGATTATCCCGGCCTGCTTAATGTGCATGCCCGTGTGCTATTTCTTCTTCCGTCGCATCGCGAACCTCGACAACCTGTACATCAAAGTTCAGTTCCACACCCGCCAGGGGGTGATTGCCGTCGACCGTGACCTCATCGCCAGTGACGTCTGTCACCACGATGCGGCGACTCTGGCCGTCTGAAGCCTGTGCTTCAAATGCCATGCCGGCTTCGACATTTTCGACGCCCTGGAACGCGTCCCGGGGAACGACTTCAATCAGTTGGTCGTGGACCGGTCCATACGCTTCTTCGGGTGCAACGGTAACCTGAAGTGAGGCGCCTGCGGTTTTGCCCAGCAGTTCTTTCTCCAGGCCGGGAATCAGGTTGCCTGCGCCGTGCAGATAGGACAGGGGCTCGTTACCCTCGGAGCTGTCGAGGATCTCTCCCGCGTTGTTGGTGAGCTTGTAATGAATAGTGGCAACGACTTTGTCGCCTATCAAAAGTGACATTCCAGTATCTCCCGTAGTCTTATAAAAAGGGAGGCGGTCCGGGGACCGCCTCAGTCAGTAGGCTCAGGAGATAACCGTAATATTCTCTGCCTGGGGGCCTTTCTGGCCGGCAGTGACGGTGAACTCGACTTTCTGGCCTTCAAGCAGAGTCTTGAAGCCGGAGCCCTGAATTGCACTGAAGTGGGCAAAGACGTCGGGCCCGGATTCCTGCTCGATAAAGCCAAAACCCTTGGTTTCGTTAAACCATTTTACGGTGCCAGTAGTTGTAGACATGTTTCTTTCCTGTAGATCATAAATAGTTTTCACCCGAAGGTGGCTGATACTTGAGGGCAGCGATTACTTATGAAAAACAGAAAGAGGATCGATGACACTGAACTTAAATGAAGAACACAAATAGAAGAGCGATCAAGCAGTCGCAATTATATAGGTGCGTTTCCTGGAGTCAATGCGGCCTCTTGTCCCGATACAGCTCTCGGAGGACGGCGTAATTTGGCAGAATGCCGGGTAAAAGGCCTACAGACTCTCGCAGGGGAAAGGCGTATGCTGGTGACAGTACGATACGGGGCGGAGTGCTTAACACTATAGAAATTTCATCGAAGGGGCAGAATGCCGGTGTAAGGGTGCGCTATCAAACCCTTGAGATCGGCCGCTTCGATATTCACATTTGTACCTTGCGGGATAAACAACAGTATTCAGACCCCCAGGGTACGGCGCAAGCACTGGGCATTTCGTCGGCCACCTGGTCGATGTTTGGTGTTATCTGGGATTCCAGCCAGGTCCTGGCCCATTACATGCTCGATTTAGAACTTCAGGGTAAACGTATACTCGAGGTAGGCTGTGGTGTGGGCCTGACCAGCTTGATGTTGAATCAGCGAGATATGGATATAACGGCCACCGACCGCCACCCCGAGGTGGAGCAGATGCTCAAGCGCAACACAGTGCTCAACGGCGGCCAGATAATCCCGTTTGTCCGCACGGGCTGGGAGGACGGCGCCAGTGGCCTGGGAAGGTTCGACATCATCGTGGGGAGTGATCTCCTCTACGAGCGGGATCATCTGCGGGCCCTGGCAGGCTTCATCGATTGCCATGCTAAACGGCAGTCTGAGATAGTTATCGTCGACCCCGGGCGGGGCGAGTGCGCGCGTTTTGGCAGTCTTCTGGACCAGCAGGGATTTAGGGTTCATCCATATATACGGCCCGAGACTGCTTACCTGGAGGCGCCGTTCAAGGGTCGTATCCTGCGCTATCAGCGTTAGACATTCAGCCAGTTAGCAGTAACATGGAACTGCTGAAATCGATGTGACGCTTCTCGTCGTCTTTAATTTCGCGCGTCGCTGCACGCCGGGCCCGCAGTGTGGCCAACTTGAGTCGCGGTGTGCCCATCACCAGTTCGGCAAAGACAGGGGGCGGGGACGCCTGACCCAGGCCCAGTTCACGCAAGCTTGCACGAAGCCCGCTCTGCTCATCGGGCACCTGCCGATAACGTCGCAAACCGATCAGTTCTGCGTGCCCGGCCACCAACGGTCCGTGTTGCGTGGTGTAATGCCTGATAAACTCAGCCTGGCTGAGTTCCCTGAGGCCGTTGCCAAACCAGATGACTCTCTGCCCATCCCCGGGTCCATCCAGCAGCTGGATCGGTGCGCCCATAAGAATAAAAGAGCGCGTGACGTCGAGATCACGTGGTTCGCAGCTGGCCACTTCCTGCCACAGAGTTCGCCCAGTCTCGTCAGCGAGGGATGCACCCAGGG
>JAACFI010000366.1 GCA_009937575.1 Haliea sp. | reverse complement strand
AAATGGCGGTGAGGGAGGGATTTGAACCCTCGATACGTTGCCGTATACACACTTTCCAGGCGTGCGCCTTCGACCACTCGGCCACCTCACCGTTGAGGGCGCGCATCATACCATAAGACACTGGCTTTTCCAGTCCCCGGGAGCGGGAATTAAGTAGGCGCGGCCCTACTGCCGATTGAGCCTTGGCAGGGGTTCAGCCTTCCGGTCGGTACTGCGAAAAGGATTGATATCCAGCCCCCCTCGACGGGTGTAAAAACCCTGGATATGCAGGAATTCCGGTGTGCAACGCGCGCTTATATCCCGGAACATCCGCTCGATACACTGCTCGTGAAACTCCTGGTGCCGGCGATAGCTGATGATGTAGCGCAACAGGGATTCCCGCTGCAGCGCCCGGCCCCGGTAGTGCAGCCAGACGGTGGCCCAGTCGGGCTGGCCGGTCACCGGGCAGAGGGAACGCAGCAGGTGGCTGTAAAGTTTCTCCTCTGCGACGTCATTACCATCCGATACTTCCAGCAATGCCGCGGTCGGTTCACTCAACTCGCCCGAAGCAAAAGACAGGCTATCCAGGCAATCTCCCTCCAGTGAAACACCCGAGAGGGAAGGATCATCCGGCCCCGACAATTGCAACGTTACCGGCTCTCCTGCCACCGCGCTGATGTCTGCGGTAATAGTGGTCGCGGCATCAGCCTCGCTATCGAAAACCGTATTGTTCAGGGAATTGAGATACAACTTGAAGGACTTGGATTCCACCATGTTGGGGGAACTTGCAGGCACCGTGAACCGCCCTACCCTGGCAACGGGTTTGCCCCGGGCATCCAGCCAGGACAATTCATAGGCATGCCAGAGATCAGCGCCGTGTATTTCCCCTTCTATACCCTGCTTTTCACGGTTCGCGGACCTGGGTATCGGGTAGAGCAACTGGGGGGCGTACTCGTCGGCAACCGGGACATTCCTGCCCAGTAACATGTCCTTATCTTCTCGCTTGTCAGCCATCTCACTGCCTGAGGCGCGTGCCTGAATTCAACAGATGCATGCTGAAGCCGAAGGCGAACGCGGTAAACAGCCCGATCATACCCAGGGCGAAGGACAGGCTGACGTCGGACACCCCCAGCACCCCATAGCGGAAGGCGTTCACCACGTACACCAGTGGATTGAGTTTGGATACATTGGCCCAGAACTCGGGCAGCAGATCCATGGAATAGAACACCCCGCCGAGGTAGATCAGGGGCGTGAGCACGAAGGTTGGGATTATGGAGATATCGTCAAAGCTGTTGGCGAACACCGCATTGATAAACCCTGCCAGCGCGAACAGGGTCGAGGTCATCAACACAGTAAGAATCACGATGGCATAGCTGTGTATATCCAGACGGGTAAAAAACAGCGAGACCAGGGTAACGACAATCGCCACCAGCAGACCGCGACTCACCCCACCCACCACGAAACCCATCAGGATCACGTAGTTCGGCGTGGGAGATACCAGCAATTCCTCCACACTGTGGTTGAACTTGGCGCCGAAAAACGAGGACACCACGTTGGAATAGGAATTGGTCACAATGGCCATCATGATCAGGCCCGGCACCACGAACTGCATATAGGTGAAGCCGCCCATCTCACCTATACGGGAACCGATCAGGGTGCCGAAAATCACAAAGTACAGGGACATGGTGATAGCAGATGGCAGCAGGGTCTGGGTCCAGATCCGCAGGAAGCGCTTGATCTCCTTGCGCACAATAGTCATGAACGCCACGAACTGTTCAGCGGAACTCAAGCGGCGCCCTCCACCAGGTTGACAAACATTTCCTCCAGCCGGTTGGCCTTGTTGCGCATGCTGCTGATATGGATACCCTGCTCATCCAGCGCCGCAAATACCTGGTTGATATGCTGTCCCTGTTCCACTTCCACCTCGACGGTGTGGTCATCCACGCGATGCACGGTAAAGTCGGTTATTGCCAGGGATTCGGGCAGGTCCTCAACGCAGTCGAGGATAAACACCTCCTTGTGCAACTGCCGCAGCAGTCCTTTGACCGAGCTGTGCTCGACGATTTTCCCGTGGTTGATGATGGCGATATTCCGGCACAGGGCTTCAGCCTCTTCCAGGTAGTGGGTGGTCAGGATAATGGTCGTGCCCTCGGCGTTGATCTGCTGCAGGAATTCCCACATGGACCGCCGCATTTCGATATCCACACCAGCAGTGGGCTCGTCCAGGATCAACAGCTTCGGCTCGTGCACCAGGGCCCGGGCGATCATCAGTCGCCGCTTCATACCGCCGGAGAGCGTGCGTGAAGGCACTTCGCGCTTGTCCCACAGTCCCAGTGCCCGCAGGTACTTTTCCGCTCGCTCATGGGCCAGTTGCACCGGCAGGCCGTAAAAACCCGCCTGGTTGACCACGATATCCAGCACTTTCTCGAACTGGTTGAAATTGAATTCCTGGGGAACGATACCGATATGTTTTTTCGCGGTGGGAAAGTCCACGTCGATATCCACATCGAATACCGCGACCCTCCCCGAGGTTTTCGCCACCAGGGAGCAGATAATGCCGATGGTGGTGGATTTGCCAGCGCCGTTGGGACCCAGCAGGGCAAAAAAATCGCCCTGCTCTACCGTCAGGCTGATGCCCTTCAGGGCTTCGAAGCCATCGGCATAAACCTTGGTGAGATTTTCGATGGTCAGTGCTGGTATCATGGTGCCTGAGTGTCGCCAGATAAACGCGCCATTGTACTCGCATTCACCTGAGTAAACGACTCCAGCAATGAACGATGAACAGTACCTGGCTTACTGCCGGGAACAACTGAATAGTTTCGCCGACGAACTGGTGAAACGGACCGAGCACCTGCCACAGGACGATCCCCTGCGCAGCCTGGCAGCGGGATTCCAGGCCCTGGCAGACGGTGATACCGGGCTCTACGCGGAGGGTCCCGGACTGGTTTCAAGGCTGTTCACCACCTACCCGGATTTCGCCCCGACATTCCCCAGGGACCTGCTGTGGTTTTTCGGGGGCGATTGCCTGCACTTCATGCCGGACTCGGAGATTGAGATCTACCAGCAGCTCGACGACATGCGCTCCGAAGCCTGCGCCCGGGGCGAGACCCTGGACCTGCGGGCCGCGCGGGCCTCGCTGAAGGGACTGCAATAATGGTGCACCTGGATGAAAGCAGCCTGTTGCCAACGGCAGTACAGGCCGAGTTCAGTGCCAGCAATATCTACCTGGATACCGCCACCATGGGCCTGCCACCCCGGGCCACCCAGGAGGAAATGAGAATACAACTGGCCAGCATTGCCGATGGCAGCTGCGATGCCACCGCCTTCGACATACCCATCGGCCGGGCCCGCGCCGCCTTCTCCCGCATCGTACAGTGTCCCGTGGACCAGATAGCCATCATCCCGGCGGTGTCAGTGGCCACCGGAGTGGTGGCGGCTCACCTGCGCCCGGGGCAGAAGGTTCTGATGGCCGAGGAGGATTTTACCTCCGTGCTGTTCCCCTTCCTGCGGGCCCAGCGTGAAGCTGTCGAGACGGTGGTAGTGCCACTGGAGTCCGTCATCGACCGTGTGGCCGACGACATTGACTGGGTAGCCGTGTCGGCGGTGCAATCCAGCGATGGCCGCCGGCTGGACCTGGACTCGCTGGCGGATGCCTGCGACGCCCACGGGGTGCGCAGCTATATCGACCTGACCCAGGCAGCTGGCTGGGTCGAGGCGGATGCCACCCGCTTCGACGTGACCGCCACGGGCCTGTACAAGTGGCTGCTGTCCCCCAGGGGCACCGGCTTCATGACGGTGAGGCCAGAGCTGTGGGACAGCCTTCAACCCACCTCCCTTGGCTGGTACGCGGGCCAGGAACCCTGGCGCTCGATCTACCGGCCTCCGCTAAGAGAAGCGGACAACGCCCGCCGTTACGATATTTCCCCCGCCTGGCTCTGCTGGGCAGGCGCGGCCCCGGCACTGGAACTCATCGCCGACCTGGGGCCCGCCGCCATTGGCCGTCATAATCTCGCCCTGGCCAACCACTTCCGCAGTGAACTGGGCCTTGAAGCAGGTATCTCCGCAGTCGTCAGCCTGCCCCTGGCGGATGAGCGCATCGAAGCAGCCCGCGAACGGGGGGTCGCCTTCGCCGGCCGGGATGGCCGCAGCCGCTTTTCCTTCCACCTCTGCAACGGTCTCGCGGACGTGGAAGCGGCCCTGGCCGCAATAACGTAGGATTCTGATAACGCAGGATTTTTTCTTTTCAGGGGCTTGACGAGCCCCCCCTGTCTACCTACAATGCGCGCCTCTCGATTGAGACCAATGCGTCCCCTTCGTCTAGTGGCCTAGGACACTGCCCTTTCACGGCGGTAACAGGGGTTCGAAC
>JAACFI010000365.1 GCA_009937575.1 Haliea sp. | reverse complement strand
CTGGAGAAGCAACTGGCGGAAAAGTCTCTCTTAGAAAACGGTCCAATTGGTGCCATATCCTTTGCCGACGTACAGGAGGGAAACGGTGGCGCTTGTATATGCACATCTGCCGATTCTAACAATATCGGTGAGTTAAGTTGGCAATACCCTGGCCACTGTTCATGGTGACCAGGTGCAGGCCACCGTCTTTCCTATAGTCAATAATTCCCAATCCTTTTACGCCGCCGCTGCGGCTGCTGCCTGTTGCGCCGGGGCATTGACCAGGGCGGAGAAGCGCTGCTGGTGGTGGTCGGCATCACCAAATAAGGTGTTGGCGATCATCAGCCGCTTGACGTAGGCGCCAACCGAGAGTTCCTCGGTCATGCCCATACCGCCGTGCATCTGGATGCCTTCCCCGCCGATCCTGCGGCCGGCCCGGCCCACCATGACCTTGAGTGCGAGGAGACTGCGCTGCGCGTCCTCGTCTCCAGCGTCCAGCGTGCACACTGCGCGATAAAGCAGCGATTTGGTGTTTTCGCAGGCGGCGAACATATCCACCATGCGGTGTTGCAGGGCCTGGAAAGCGCCGATGTGGGTGCCGAATTGTTTACGGGTCTTTAGGTATTCCAGGGTCTGGGCATTGAGGGACTCCATCGCACCCAGGGCATCGGCGGCCACGGCTAGAATGGCACGTTCGATCACAGGGGCCATAAGGGCATAGGCCTCACCGGGCCCACCAATAAGAGCCTCTGCGGTGACATTATCCAGCACAATATTCGCGGCTTCGCGCCCGTCGGTCATCCGGTAGCTCGTGGTCTCCACACCCGCTGCGTTGCTGTCAACAAGGAACAGGCTCAAGCCGCTCTCGTCGACCTGCTCACCGGAGCTGCGCGCCAGTACCACCAGTTTTTGAGCTGAACCGCCGTTGAGGACCACGGTCTTCTCCCCACTGAGCACCCAGTTCACACCCTCCTGACTGGCGCGGGTTTTCACATCGGTGATTACGTAGCGACTCTGGCGCTCAAGGAAAGCGAAGCTCCCCTGCAACTCGCCGGCAATAATCTGCGGAATCAACTCACTCTTTACGTCGCCATTGGCCCCGGCCTGCAACAGGCCACCGAACAGTAATACGGTGGGCAGGAACGGCTCTACCACCAAGCCGCGGCCCAACTCCTGCATGATCACCATGGTATCCACCGGCCCGCCGCCAAATCCGCCATACTCCTCTGCAAAGGGAATCGACAGCCAACCCAGTTCGGCAAACTGCTGCCAGTATTCCGCGCTGAAGCCATTGGGCATTGCAACCACTGCATTGCGCTGGTCGTAGGCGTAATTGTCCTGGACAAAGCGTGCAATGCTGTCCTGGATCATGGTCTGTTCTTCAGAAAGATTGAAATTCATAAACTTACTCCTTGTATTCTGCCTACAGGCCCAGCACGTGCTTGGCGGTTACATTTTTCTGCACTTCGTCCGAGCCCCCGTAAATCGAGGATGCGCGACCGCGGAAGTACAGTTTCTGCGCCTGATCGGAAAATTCATGCCCAAATTGCTGTTCACTCAGATCACCCTGCAGGGCCAGGCTGTAATAGCCCGCCACATCCATGCGCAATTCCTGTAGCGACTTCTGGATAGTGGTACCTTGCAGTTTGAGCAGAGAAGATTCCGGGCCGGGCATCCCGCCCTCAGCTGCGGAGGTGAGCACACGAAGCTCGGTAAACTCCAGCGCCATCAGGTCAATCTCCACCTCCGCCAGGCGACTGGCGAAAATAGGGTCATCCAGCAGCGATTCACCGCCGTTGACTTCGGCACGAGCCAGCTCCCGCAGTTGCTCCAGGTTGCGCTTTGATTCGGCCACCTCGGCGATATATAGGCGCTCGTGCACCAACAGGGATTTGGCATAGGTCCACCCCTTGCCTTCCTCGCCAATGCGGTTCTCCACCGGGACACGAACGTTCTCAAAGTGGACTTCATTGAGGTGGTAGATACCGTCAATCGTCTCGATAGGGCTGACCGTAACGCCAGGGGTTTTCATGTCGATGAGCAGGAAGCTGATACCATCCTGCTTTCGGCCGCTGTTATCGGTGCGCACCAGGCAGAAGATCCAGTCGGCAGCGTGGGCAAAGGAGGTCCAGATTTTGCTGCCGTTCACCACATACTCTTCGCCATCCCGCTCTGCTTTACACTGCAGTGAGGCGAGGTCTGAACCGGCACCCGGTTCCGAGTAACCCTGGCACCACCAGTCATCGCTATTCAAAATACGCGGTAAAAAACGTGCCTTCTGGCCTTCGCTGCCATAGCTATAGATCACAGGCGCTACCATGGTCACACCGAAGGCAATGGGCGCGGGTGCGCCTGCCTTGCCGCGCTCGGCGTTGAAGATGAAGTGCTGGGTCATGGTCCAGTCCTGGCCACCGTACTCCACCGGCCAGCCCGGTGCCATCCAGCCCTTGGCATTTAGACGGCGCTGGTATTCGATCATACCTTCCTTGAACTGCGTCGCAGCTTCGGCACCGTGGAACATGGTCTTCAAATCGTCGTCCAGGACCTCGGCAAAAAACTGCCGGACTTCTGCCTGGAAGCCGAGCTCTTCTTCAGTAAAACGTGTATCCATCATTCACTCCTTGTTAGTTGCGGCCGGTAATATCCTGAATGGCCTGCACACATTGTTCGGGTTGATCCTGCTGACGACCAGAGCGACGCCTGGGACATCGCTGCTTTTCGCCGCGAAGGACTTCCGCCCATAGCCAGCGAGGAAGCCATTGAAAACCGCATGGCGTTAGCGGTTGCGCGCGCTCGGTCAGGATTGACCGGAAAGGAATAACATGACCACCGCCGCGAACTGGATTTACGGGTCAACAGATGGAAACTTTGACAGGTCTGCAGTCCCAGTCGACACAGTCAGCGAGGATGTCTAATCCCGAAAGGTCCTTTATCTGTCCTATACCCTACTTGGAGTCGATCTAGGGGGTCAGGTCATTACTCTACTCATTTCAAATGACTGCTTTTCTACCGTAGGGCGATGGCGGGCGAGCGTTTACGGCTATCCTCTTAAAGATATCGGCTGAAATCAGCCAAATATTGTTGGGAGAACTTTAGCGCAAGCCTTCTTTGTAGGCCTGTCAAAATGGATCAATAGATCGGTTGAATAGGCTCAATCGTAGTGCAGACAGCAAAGGAGTTTGAGTATCAGTGCGCAGGTATGCAGATACGATATCACACAAATTCTGTTACTATTCACTGATGCGTCACAAAGTGGATCAGATTGGAAAGGGTAAGTACTCAATTTCAGGCGAGTACCTAGGTGCTTTTCTTGAGTTTGTCACAGAGTGCGGTGTGGATGCATCAGCCATACTTCTCGATGTCGGTCTTGCGCCCGAATCGATCATTCAGCAGCCACAGTTTGTGGGGAGCGAATCTTTCAACCGCGCGATAAGAAGCCTTCTGAACCAGAGCCCAGATCCGCACCATGCCTATCGTTTCGCCCGTCGGATCAGTGAGCTAAGACATGGCACCGCAGGGGTTATCGCGCAAAATAGTCAGACCTTACGCGAAGCAATGGAATTAGGGATGCGCTACGTTCGTCCGCAAATCGGTAACACCAACCGACTATTGGTGCATACCAGAAAAGATACGATGACGATTATGGTGAGCCCACGGCATCCAAAGGTTAATGACGATTACGACCACGAAATCGACAGTTTCACCTCGATTATAATGGTCCTTGGAACCGAAATGCGTGGGCGACGAATGTCAGGTACGATGGGGCTTCCCTTTAGTAATGAACTTAAGGTTACTCATTCCGACAATGGATTTTCTCGATACAAAGCAGGGCTGCCGCCTGGCTTGAAGATCACTTTCAATGCGCCGTACGTTGCTCTGGTGATGGAGCCAGAGTACCTCGATACACCTTTATTGGCGCCGAGTTTTGAGCTTCAGGCTGCTGCGCTTCGTCATCTTGAAGGATTAGATGCAGACGCAAATATCAGTGACCGTGTAAGGGGAGTCTTTCAGAGTCACGAGCCAAATGTTCCAGATCTTGATGCTGTCGCAGAAGCACTGCATATGTCACGAGCCACGCTCAAACGTAAGCTAAAGACTAGCGGCTCGACTTTCCAGGATATCAAAGATTCGTTTCGACTTCGCAGGGCTAGCAATCTGCTCCGGGATACGGAAGCGACAGTCGACGAAATTGCTGCAGAGCTAAGCTTTAGCGATGCGAGTGGTTTCTCAAAAGCCTTCCGACGGTGGACTGGCCTCGCCCCTAGCGAGTGGCGTCTTGCACAGCAAGTTTCTGCCAAAGAGGTCTGAGCAATCAATACCGCTATTGTATAGTTCCGCAACATGAGCTTAATTCGGCAGACGGTCAACCT
>JAACFI010000070.1 GCA_009937575.1 Haliea sp. | reverse complement strand
GAAGACGCGGCGGGCCAGGCCATCTCTTCGGCGATGGAGATCACGTCCACGCCATGACGCAGCAGGGTCGCGATCTCCGGCGCGGCGTCGGCCAGCCGGGAACAGGTAGCCTGGATGGCAATCCGGGGACCGCACTGGCCGAGGAGACGCTCCAGGTCGTTGTCGATCGCCAGCCCCGTATCCCGCCCCAGGCCAGTGGCCCTTCCCAGGTCGATCCCTGCGCGCTCACTCCGTCGGGCGTAGGCGCCCACCAATTCCAGGCCCGGTTTTTCCAGCACCAGTCGCGCGATTCCGCCCCCCATCTGGCCGGTGCCGAGAATCAGCGTGGAGACAGGTTCCTGGAGATAATCCTGCATCCTTATCATACCCCCCGGCTGTTCACGGGGACGCCGTTCCGCACGGGCTGCTTCTTCACGTACTCCGAGGTCATGGCCCGCAGCAGTGCACTGTAGTTGAGTGCGAAAGTCAGCTCTCCGCCGATGCGGAGCTTCCCCGCCAGGGCAGAGACGTCCAGGATCAGGTAGCCGCTGGATGCACCGAGAATGCGTACCCCTGGGACCAGCGGCGTGATCCCGGCGACGTCGACATCCTCGCGACCCACGTTCAGCAGTGCGTGCAGGATGTCGCCGCGCTCCTCGAAGCGGGGCGTACCGCCGAAAGCATCCTCGCCGCGCTCTCCCACTGGCTGTGAAGGCTTGGTCTTCAGTTCCAGCACCTCAGCGTGCAGCGTAAACGCGTCTTGGTGGGTACCGGGCCAGGGTCGGCGCTGAGTGGTCTCACGCCCCAGCAGGATGGCCTCGCCAATGCGGGCGTGGTTCACCCTCGGGTGCACGGAACCCGCCTCCAGCAACTCCAGGCCACTGGAGTTCAACCCGGAGATGTACGCCAGTTCGATGCCCAGACTCTCCTCGATTTCCTCCGCGAGTGAGACCAGCCGGTTCATGTGCTTCTCCGTAGGCACCACACCGGCGAAGCAGGCGAGATTCACCCCCAGCCCGCGAACGCGGATGCCCGGCAGTTGCGCCGCTTCCGCTACCACCGACGGAAGATCCGACGGCCACAGCCCCTCCCGCAGGTCCCCCAGGTCGACCATCAGCATCACCTCGTGCACCTGTCCCCGGTCGTCGGCGGCCACGGACAGTCTCCGCAGCAGGGCGGGTTCCGAGTTCAGGCTGGCATCCGTACACTCGACCACCTGCTCCGCGCCGGACAGGGGCGGCAGGCGAACCAACACGAAGGGTGATTCGATCCCCGCCTCCCGCATCCGGCGGATGTTTTCCAGGCGGGAGTCGCCGATGTCGGCCACTCCGCCGCGCAGCATGGCCCGCGCCACGGCCGGGTGACCGCAGACGCACTTGGTCACCCCGGTGACCCGGATGCCGTGGTCGCCGCACAGGCCAGTGATGGTCCTGGCATTGTGCTCGATGCGGTCCAGGTCGAAGGTCAGGCGGGGGCTGGGCATCATTCGCCTTTGCCGCGCAGGTTGCGAACCAGGAAACTGGCCACCTCCCAACCGGTGGCTCCGCGCCCGAAGCCGGCATCCATCCGACACTCCCGCGCCGTCTCGTCGCTGATCTGCGTGCCGCCGGCCACCAGCAGCAGGCGCCCGCGCAGGCCGCGCGCCTCCGCCAGTTCGTGCAGGCGTCGCATGTTCTGCCGATGGACATCCGAATGGGTGACGATGGTGGAGACCAGTATCGCGCAGGCGTTGGTTCTTTCCGCCTCGTCCAGCAGGGCTTCCGGCGATACCGAGGTGCCCAGGGCGTGACAGGTGAAGCCGTACTTCTCGATGCCACCGTGCTTGATGTCGAGTATCTCGTGCAGTCCCATCGAGTGTTCGTCCTCGCCGAGGGTAGCCGCCACCACCACCAGGCCGTGGGCCCGCACCCAGTCCTCGATCTCCTGTTCCGGGAGCAGCCGCTCACTTTCCAGTTGCGGCAGCAAGGAGGTATCGATGGCCATGTCCAGCACACCCTTGATCTCGAACACGCTGCCCTCCGCCGGATGCATGACCCGGCGGCTGATCACCTCCGGTTCCTTCAGTCCCATGTGGTACGCCATCTCCAGGGCGGCGCTCTCCGCCGTGCCTGGATCGGCGGGCACGAACAGGGTGACGCACACGATCCCATCCCCCTGCCTTTCCACCTCGGGTCGCAGTGCAGTATCGACATCCCCACCCCGGGATGCCTCCAGGCGCCGGTGCACGTTATCTTCCTGATCCAGTTCATCGATGTACCGGATTTTCGCGGGATCGCACAGGGTGCAGCCACCGAGGTCGGTGCAGGGCTTTGCTTCGCCCCGGGTGTAGACGTTGTCACCGAAATGGCTGCAGACCGGGGCGCCGTAGCCGGTCTCCCGGGGGATGACTGTGCCGGCGCCATTGCCGCCGTCCGGGTCTCGCGCAATGCCGTCCCCGGCGCGTTCGGGAAAATTGCCCGAGTCCACGAACTGCCCGGCGGCCACCGCCGCGTAGTAACCGCCCTGTTCCAGCATCTCCTCGAGGAACAGGACGGCACGCTCCTTAATTTCGCGGGCCTGTTCCCGCAGCGGCCCGTCCTCCTTCAGTTCCACCATATCCATCAGGCCGTCCACTCCCATGAGGGTCTGGCGGGCCGTGTTAACGCCAGCCACGTTGTTGTAGTGCCAGGGGATGTTGCGTCCCTCGTCCGGGGTGATGGTGCTCTGTATGTCCGCCGAAGTGAGGCGCGATATCAGGGTATCCAGCACATGGGTCACGCTGGTCTCCAGGGTATCCGATTCCATATAGCGGGTATTCTGCTGGGCGCGGAAGCGGAACGCTCCGAACAGGTCCCGCAGGGCCACCGCGTAGGGGAGGTCCAGCCGCAGTTTGGGTGCCGGGGGCGCGGTGGGTGGTACCGTCGACAGGGCGATATGTCCCGACGGCATACCCACGGCCAGCGAGTACGCGGTATTGATGGCGTGCTGCACCAGCAGCTCAGGCCTGACCTTCCAGGCCTGCTTGGCAGTGGCGTTGGCATTGTGTGCGCCGTCCAGCTGCAGGATGCCACCTTCGCCCAGGATGCGCTTCGCTTCGGCGGCGTCGACGAAAGAGCGGTGCATGTTTATATTGCGGTAGAGCACGTTGTACTGCGGGTCCTGGTGGGCACCGTTAACCCCCTCCTCTGCGAACAGCACCGCCATCTCCGGGCCGGCCATGCCGCTGACATAGGAGTGGAAGTTGATGGGCCGCCCCACCTCATCCTCAATGGCATCCAGCGCCTTACGGGTAGCGCGAATCTGCTTGCGCGTGATGGGAATCCCGCCAACCCCCTCGGGTGTACCCTCGATCAGCCCGTCGATGTGGGACTGTCCCGTTGTGCGTATCACCATGATGTGGTCCGCCCCTTGCCAGGCGACCATTCGCATCCGGCGCAGGTCGTCCTCGAAGCGACCCGAGGCGATTTCGGTGGTGATCACGCAGTCGCTCTGGGGGTCGATATCACCGAAGTGGTGGGCCGCGGGTAAGGGGATGGATCGTTCCAGGTTCTCCGCGGTGTCGCGGTAGATGAACGGGCCGATGGCCTGGTCTTCCACGCGCTTGCGCCAAGTCCACCCCTTGCGCCGCGGACGGTAGTGCTCGAGGTCCGCCAGGACCTCCCCGATATCGAGTTTCCTGTCCGGGCTGAGCTTCATGGCAACGCCTCCCAGTGGCTTCCCTCGAGCAGCGCTGCGCCGGCCGCGGCGACGCTGATGCCTTTCGACTTCGCCAATTCGAGCACCAGCCGGCCCGCTCCGTGGCCCAGCAGCGAACGTTCAGCCATCTGCGCTGCCAGGGCGTGGGCTTCCTGACTTGAAAATCCCATGCGCAGCAGCACCGAGCGCTCTATGGACGCAGTAGTGTGGGTGCGGGCTTCGGCGATCAGGGGCTCCACCAGGCTGTTGGCCAATTCCCAGAAACGCGCGTGCAGTTCCTCGTCGGACAGGCCCCGGAGCTTTTCCCGGCGTGTCGCGAATTCATCAGGTCTCTCATTGCAACTCATCGATCACAGCCTCCAACTGTTCCGGTGGAATTCGGGTCTCCTCGGCGAGAAATTCCCGGTCGTCTTCAGATAGCAATCCGTTCTCGGGTAGCGTCTCCAGTGCATTGCGCAGGTAGGAGCGGCGCACCTGGTCCAGGTCCACGGGCCGGGCGGCGATCTGAGCTGGGTGAACGGGGATGACGATGCACTCTCCCGGGACATTCTCCGCCGGATCGCCGCGCCGGATGTCGATACCCATCTGCCTGGCCAGGTTGAGCTGGGCAATAGGATGCTTGCCGGCCCCGGTGTACTCCGTCTCCTGGACCACGACGACCTTGTCCCGCTCCAGGGTCTGCGCCAGGGCGAAGGCGGCTGCCAGGGAGGTATTGCCGGCGGGACCCCGTTCCATACCCTCAAGGGCTGCGAGCACCTCGGTGATGTAGAACACTTCGCCCTGGCTCACGGTGACGAAGCGGTCCATGTAGCGCAGCGGCCTGGCGGCGTTGCGGGGCACGTCAGCCCTGTCGGGCCAGGTGGTGAACGGCAACGAGAATCCCGTGTGTCCGGTGGTGAAGGACTTGCGGTTGAAATCCCGGTTCGAAGCCATATGCAGCCCACCGAGATCCACGCTGGCAGCGACCACCTCGGTACCCGTGGCGCCGGCCTTGCGCAGGCCGCGCGCCGTACCGGTCAGGTTGCCGCCTCCCGCGTGAGTGGCGATCACCATGTCGGGGAAGTTGCCTGTAGCGGCCCTCACCTGCTGCGCCAGCTCGTAACCCAGGGTCTCGATACCCTGGATGGAATAGGGTGTGTACAGGGACGCGTTGAAGTAACCGGTCTCCTTCAACACCCTGAGGAACACGTAGAACAGCTCCGGCCCCACCGACAGCCTGATCACCTCGGCGCCGTAGGCCTCGCAGGCCCGGGTCTTCTCGGCGATTTCGGGCTGGGCTATGCCCTCACTGTCGAAGGCCTCCTGCACTACGATACAGCGCAGGCCTGCCTTGGCCGCCTGGGATGCGACCGCGGCGCCGTAATTGCCGCTGGTGGCGGCAACCACGCCGGGGTAACCCGCCTGCCCGGCAGCGTGAATCGACAGGGAGGCGCGGCGATCCTTGAAGGAACCCGACGGGTTGGCCGCCTCGTCCTTGACAAAAATCCGCGCTCCTTTACCTGCCGGCGCGATGGTTCGGGCCAGGGCGGTAATATTATGCAGTTCCACCAGGGGAGTATTGCCCACTGCCGTGGTGGATTGGACCTTCTGCACCGTTTCCAGGTCGTATCCGGTATCCTCGAACAGGCCACGGTAGTCGAAGGCGATCGTGCCCCGGGCATAGCTGGCGTAGTTCAGCCCGGTCGAGCGCTGCAGAATCCCCAGTCGTTGGGCCATAATCTCGGCATAGCTCGCTGCGCTCACCGGTCGCCACCCCCATCTTCCAGCAGCGCGCGCACTTCACCGGCGATATCGAGCAGCTCAGGGACCGGGGTGCCGAAGCCGTGGTCGTAGGCCGGTTCCACTGACACCAGGGTACCGCTGAGCTGTCGGCCTGTGAGCGTCGTGATCAGGGCCTCCTCGCCGGGACGGGCCGGCCGCGCCAGGAATCCCCTGGCGCGCATCTCCAGGGGGACCTGGCGGGTATCCTCGGGGACCTGGGGTGCGCGCTCACCGGCGTGCAGTACCACGCTGCGGATCTCTACCCATCTGCCCTGTTCGATAGTTACAACCATGGTTCAGGTGGCCGCCTCCTCGTAGATAGTCGTGATGCAACATCGCTGTCTCGCCGCTTGCATCGGTATAACTGGCCGCAATATTCCACTCAGAAAGTCACGTCGACGGGCCCCTGGCGCACGGCTTCTTCCATATTGTCCATGAAACCGTCGTGGTCCGCCGGCGCATTGAAGTGGTCAATCTGCCAGATATCCCTGCGGTACTCCTCCACCGCCCGGTCGGAAGAGAATCGGCCCATACGCGCCACGTTGAGGATAGACATCTGCGTCCAGCGCTCCCGGTCGTTGAACGCCTGCGACACGCGATCCTGGGCCTCCACGTAGCTGGCGAAATCCGCCAGCGCCAGGTAGTCATCGGAGCCCAGCAGGGCGTCCACCAGCGGCTGGAACAGGGCGCGGTCACCGCCGGCAAAAAAACCTGACGCGAGCAGGTCGATTACCTCCCGTAACACCTCGTTCCCCTGGTAGTAGTCGCGCGGGCGATAGCCGGAGGACTTGAGCGCGGCCACTTCCCCGGCCGTGAGCCCGAACAGGAAAAAATTGTCCTCGCCCACCGCCTCGCGAATCTCGACATTGGCGCCGTCCAGGGTGCCGATGGTCAGGGCCCCGTTCATGGCGAACTTCATATTGCCGGTACCGGAGGCCTCTTTGCCGGCGGTGGAGATCTGTTCGGACAAGTCCGCCGCCGGGAAAACCGCCTGGGCGTTCTTGACATTGAAATTGGGCAGGAAGACCACCTTAAGCAGGTTTTTCACCGCAGGGTCCCGGTTGATCACGTCGCCCACCGAGTGAATGAGTTTGATGATCAGTTTCGCCATGAAGTACCCGGGAGCCGCCTTGCCGGCAAACACAAAGGTCCGGGGTGCGGTCTCGAATGTCGGGTCGTTCCGGATTCGCCAGTACAGGGCGATGATATGCAGCACGTTGAGGTGCTGGCGCTTGTACTCGTGAATCCGTTTCGCCTGTATGTCGAACATCGACGCGGGGTCGATGGCAATGTGGACGCGCTCGGCGATGGTGTCCGCCAGGCGTCGCTTGTTGTTCAGTTTGACCTGTTCCCACTGCTGGTGGAAGCCGGCATCCCCGGCCACCGGCTCCAGCCCCCGCAGCTGTTCCAGGTCGCGCAGCCAGCCCTCGCCCAGTTGCTCGCCGATAAGCGAGGACAAGCGGGGATTGTCCACCGCCATGAACCGGCGGGGCGTCACCCCGTTGGTCTTGTTGGAGAATTTCTCCGGGTCCAGTTCGTAGAAATCCCGGAAAACCTCCTCCTTCATCAAATCGGTGTGCAGCTGGGCCACCCCGTTGATATGCCGGCTACCCACGCAAGAAAGGTTGGCCATGCGCACGCTGCGGGGTCCGGCTTCGTCGATCAGGGACAGGCGGGTTATCCTGTCCTGGTCCCAGGGATAGAGCAGGCGTACCTCGTCCAGGAAGCGGTGGTTGATCTCGTAGATGATCTCCAGGTGGCGCGGCAGAACCTGCCCCAGCAGGCTCACCGGCCATGTTTCCAGGGCCTCGGGCAACAGGGTGTGGTTGGTATAGGCAAAGGTATGGCGGGTGATCTGCCAGGCGGCGTCCCACTCCATGCCGTTTTCGTCAATCAGGAGCCGCATCAGTTCCGGGATCGCCAGGGAGGGATGTGTGTCATTGAGTTGAATGGGGGCACGGTGGCTCATCTGCGTGATATCGCCCATGAGTTCCCGGCCTATATGCAGCAGGTTCTGCAGGGAACAGGACACCAGGAAATACTGTTGCTGCAGGCGCAGTTTCTTACCCTGTTCCGGCTCGTCATTGGGATAGAGTACCTTGGACAGGTTCTCGGAGATGATTTTCTGCTCCACCGCCCGGTAGTAGTCCCCGGAACTGAAGGTCCCGAAATCGAAAGACGCCACCGCCTCCGACTTCCACAGTCGCAGCAGGGCCATGGAGTTGGCCCCGTAGCCCACCACCGCCTGGTCGTAGGCGACCCCCTTGACCACCTGCCCCGGGACCCAGCGCGCGTGTTGCCGGCCGTGTTCATCGTCGTAGTGCTCGACATGCCCGCCGAATTTAACCTGATAGCAGATCCCCGGTCGGGGCAGCTCCCAGGGATTGCCCTGCTGCAGCCAGGGGTCGGCGACCTCCTCCTGCCAGCCGTCCCGGATGGTCTGCTCGAACAGGCCGAATTCGTAGCGAATGCCGTAGCCCAGGGCGGGAATGCCCAGTGTCGCCATGGAATCCATGTAACAGGCGGCGAGCCGCCCCAGGCCACCGTTGCCCAGGCCGGGCTCCTGTTCCTGCGCCACCAGTTGATCGAAATCCAGGCCCAGGTCCTCCACCACGCGCCTGGCCTCGTCGAGGATGCCGAGATTGAGCAGATTGTTCACCAGGTGTGGCCCCGGCAGGTACTCGGCGGAGAGGTAAACCACGGCTGTCAGGTCCGGGAACAGGTCCTGCATCCTGGCCGCCCAGCGTTGCTGGATGCGATCGCGCACCGTGTAGGCCAGGGCAGTGTAATAGTCTTGCATTGTGGCGGAGCGGGGATGCTTGCCGCGGGAGTAGATGAGATTGTCGAGAAACCCCCGTTTCAGTGCATCGACGTCAAGGCCACTTCGGGTGTTATCGCTTTGCATAGACTTTCCCTCTTTTCCCGGGCCCGGCAGCGCCGGGCAGTCCAGTCAGGTGGGATCGGAGCAGGCCAGCAAGCTGTTTGGGCGCAGTTCCGGATTGAGTCTCATAAAGGTGCCGGCCTCTTCCAACTGGCGGCACATGCGCTCGCATTCCTGGTCGGAACCGTGACGCCAAAACCGACATGAAGCAGATCAAGTTCCTGGCAGATCCTCCGCAGCTGTTCCCCGTACAGCCAGTCGATCACCCGCTCGCCGCTGATGGGGATGGGGACGGTTCATTACATTAGTACCATTAATTCTCTGATCGAGGCGCGTAACGCTGAATCAGGCAATCTCGCTTTTCCGGCAGTACATTTAACCTGGAAAAATCTCCCCCCGCCCAGGCAACGACGCGCGAATCCATCAATGCGAACCATAGGGGGGGTAAGAGTGCTATCGCAAACATCAGGGGATAGCCGCTCGGCAACTCTGGCAGATTGTCAAAACTGCGCAGACTCTGGTAACGGCGGGTGGCGTTCGCGTGATGATCTGAATGGCGTTGCAAGTTAAACAGAATCAGGTTGGACATGATGTGATTGGAATTCCAGGAGTGGTGCGGCTGGCATGGTTCATAGCGGCCGTTTTCGAGCTTTTGCCTGAGCAGTCCGTAGTGTTCGACATAGTTAGCGCTGGTGAGGATGCCAAACCAACCCCAGAACGCCTGCAGAAAAAGAAACGGTAACATCACCCAGCCGAAAGCCGCCAGCAAACCACCGTACAGGACCACCGTGATCAGCGTGGGTTGCAACACCTCGTTGTCCAGGGTCCAGGGGCCGCGCCCACTGCGCGCCAGCCGTGCTTTCTCTGTGGCCCAGGCGCGACGGACGGCCCCGCGGATCTCCCAGCTCGCGAAACTATAAATCGATTGCCCCATCTTCGCGCTGGCGGGATCGCTGGGCGTGGCCACATCCACGTGATGGCCTCGATTGTGCTCTATCAGAAAGTGGCCATAGCCTACGACTGCCAGGACAATCTTGGCCAACCACCGTTCGAGTCTGGTCTTCTTGTGTCCAAGCTCGTGGCCAGTGTTGATCGCAAGACCATTGACTACCCCAACTGAGAGTGCCAGCCCCAGTATCGCGTGCCAGGGCAGGTGTTGTGTGCCCACAATGTAGGCCGTGTAGACCAGGGTAAAGTAGTGAATGGGCACTGTCAGATACGTCAGAACGCGATAATAGCGATCCGCCTCGAGCTGCGGTACAACCTCTGGTGGGGGGTTGCTCGCATCGGTGGGGAGCAGGTGGTCGACAATGGGCACCAGACCGTACCAGACTATCAGCGTTGCCCAGAACCATGCCACCTGTCCCGAGCTTGCCGCCAACCAGCAGGAAATAACCGGCATCGTCGGCCAGAAAAGTGAGAGCGACCACAACCAGCGACGGCGATCGGTGTAGGTGACGAGATTACCATCAGCGGACATAGCTTGAATTGACATTTCAGCGCTCCCCTTGACGGATACATAACAGTGGCATTCCGCAAAAGTGGTAGTTCCATTGTCTTAGTGCAAGTATAGACCAACTTGTCGTTACCTTTCTGATCCTAATTACCACAAAGAGCCAATCCAGAGCGCCTGCGAAGGACAGGGATACTGACAAGCGTCAAACCGAATTTGCCAAATTCGGCCCATGCTGTAGTGCTGACTTCTGGTTCATTCCGACATCAGCGCCTCGATCGGATCCAGACTTGCCGCGCGCAGAGCAGGTGAGATGCCCGCCGCCAGGCCCACACCGCAACTCAGTACCAGCGACATCAGCATGTAGAACGGCTGCAGCGACACCGGCAGGGCGGGTACGAAAGTGTTGAGAGTGATGACCAGCAGTGCCACGATCAGCAGACCCAGGGTGCCGCCCAGCGCGGAGAGGAATACCGCCTCGCCGAGAAAAATCCACAGAATCTGCCGGCGGGTGCAGCCCACGGCCCGCAACAGCCCGATCTCCTGCGTGCGCTCCTTTAACGCGGTGGTCATAATGGTGAGCACCCCGACGCCGCCCACCACCAGCGCCACTGATCCGAGCCCACCGATTGCCATTTTCATCATGGAGAGAATCTTGTCCAGGGCGGCGAGCATGTCCTCCTGGGTGAACAGCGTGAAATCCTCGTCGCCGTGACGCCGCATCAGCAGCTGGCGGACCTGCTCCCGCATCTCCGCCGATGTGACGGTTTCGCGGAAGACCACGTCTACCTCCATCAGGCTCTCCTTGTTGAACATCTGCATGGCGATGTCGGCCGGTATGTAGATCGCGTCGTCGAGGTCGAAGCCGAGCAGCTGTCCCTTGCTCTCCATGGTGCCAACCACCCGGAAGCGACTGCCGCTGATACGAACGTGTGCACCGAGGGGGTTGCTTCCGCGGAACAGTTCCTCCCGCACTTTAGAGCCCAGCACGACAAAGTAGCGCGAGTTCTCCAGGTCGTCGGCGGGCAGGAAGCGGCCGGTGGCGACCTTGAAGCGCCACGCCGTGTCCATTTCCGGCCCGACGCCGTAGACGTCGGTGTCCCTGCTGTAGCGCCCCGCCTCGATTTTGGCCGTGCCCTGGACCAACGGTACCACCGCATCGACGTGCGTCAGCTGCCTGAGCTCCCGGGCATCATCCAGGGACAGGGGGCGGATAGTGGTGAGCAGGCCGGCCATGCCGTGAGTCTCGGTCTTGCCCGGGGTAATGGCGATGATGCGGGTGCCGAACTGGGAGAAGCTCTCCATCATGTAATCGCGGATCCCCTCGCCGATGGAGGTGAGCAGGGTGACAGCGGCAATTCCCACACTGATGCCCAGCGCCGTCAGCAGGCTGCGCAGGCGGGCTGTGGTCACCGCGTTGTAGACCCAGCTCAACCAGTCACTCAGTAACATCGTTCATTTCCTGCCGAGGGCATCGACAGGCTCTAAACGGGCGGCCTGCTGGGCCGGCAGCCAGGCGAACAGCAGCGCGGTGCCCACCGCGAGCCCCAAGGCGGCGAGTATCGCCCAGGGCGGCGTGGTGAACGGGATCGCGGGATAGAGGTGGCGGCCGACGGTGACCAGAACATGCCCCGCGACCATGCCCAGTACTGCCCCCGCAGTGGCGATCAGTGCTGCTTCGGCCAGAAACAGCGAGCGCACCTGCGCCGAAGGCGCCCCGATCGCCTTGAGCAACCCGATCTCCGCCGTGCGTTGTTTCACCGACATCAGTGTCACGTTCATCACCAGAATGCCAGCCACGATCAGGCTGATGGCGGCTATACCTGCCACCCCCAGGGTGAGGATCCGCAGTATTTCGTCGAAGGTGCTGAGCATGGCATCCGGACTGATCACGGTGACATCCAGTTCGCCGTCGTGCAGTTCCTGCATGCGGTCCGCGACGCGCGACTTGACTTCGTCCACGCGGTGGTTGTCCTGCACTTTCATCAGCACGCGAAACAGGCCGTGCACGTTGAACACCGACTGGGCTGACGCCACCGGGATGAAGATCGCCTCACTGAGATCCAAGCCGAAGGAATCGCCGGTACCCTTGAGCACTCCGATGATCCGGAAGCGGTAGTCCCGCAAGCGCACCCACTGGCCGATGGCGCGCCGGTTGTCGAACAGTTCGCTCTTCAGTTTCTGGCCGATGACGCCCACCGGCTTACCTTCGTCCAGGGCGAGGTCAGGCAAATTGCTGCCCTGGGCTATCTCCAGCAGCCGAATATCGAAAAAGTCTGCGGTGGTGCCGATCACCATACTATCTCGTGCGCGCGCCTCGAACGAGACGGGGGCATTCCCGAGAACCAGGGGTGCTACCCCGCCGATGCCGGCAACGGTGCGTTGCAGCACCTCCACCTCCTCCAGGGTAATGGCGCGGGCGGAGGTGCCGGTCACCGGTGGCATACCACCGGTCGTCTCCTTCCGCCCCGGGAACATGATCACTGTATCCTTGCCCAGGAAGGCGAACTCGCCCATGACGTAACCCCGCGCGCCCTCGCCGAGAGCAGTCAGCACGATCACGGCGGCGACGCCGAGGCCTACCGCGAGCAACAGCATGCCGCTGCGGAAGCGCTGGCGCCGCAGGGCCAGGGTGGTGAAGCGCAGCAGGTCAGGCAGGCGCACGGTTCGGCTCCGCGCCGGCCTGTTGGTGATCAGTGAGGATGGCGCCATCCACCATGCGCAAGTGGCGTCGCGCCCTGTCGCCCAGACTCTGGTTATGGGTGACCATCAGCAGGGTGATTCCCTCCCGGTTCAACTCCTCCAGTATCTGGGTTACCTCCTGCCCCGAGCGCGTGTCCAGGTTCCCCGTGGGCTCGTCGGCGAGCAGCAGGCTGGGTTTCATGACGATGCTGCGGCCGATGGCGACCCGCTGGCGCTCGCCGCCGGAGAGCTGGTTCGGCAGGTGGTGTGCGCGCGAACCGATGCCCAGCTTGTCGAGTATTTCGTCGACCTGCGCGCGGCGGGTCTTTGCCGCCACACCGGCCAGCATCAGCGGCAGCTCCACATTTTCCCGCGCGGTAAGCCGCGGGATCAGGTGGTAGGCCTGGAACACGAAACCGATCTGGTCGCGACGCAGCCGGGCGCGCTCATTTTCATCCAGCTCCATGGTGTCGACCCCGTTGAGGAGGTAACTGCCATCGTCCGGACGGTCCAGCAGGCCCAGCATGTTCAGCAGCGTTGACTTGCCCGACCCCGAGGGACCCATGACCGACAGGTAATCCCCGGGTTCAATGTGCAGGTCGATATTGTCCAACGCGTGGACCGCACTATCGCCGAGGTAGAAGGTCTTGCTGACGCCCCTGACTTCAATCATCCTGCGGAACCACGACCACGCCTTCATCCAACCCCGGTTCGTCCAGGGACAGGACGATCTCCTGTCCCTCGCTGAGTCCGTCCAGCACCTCGGTGAAATTCCAGTTGCTGATGCCCACGGAAATATCGACCGATTCCAGCGCGCCGGTGTCGCGGTTGAAGCGGTAGACACGGTTACCCTCCATCACTGCTTCCGTGGGTACGCGCAGCACGTCTTCGCGGGTATCGAGGATGATGTCGATATCCGCACTATAGCCGACCAGCAGTCTCCGCTGCACGGCGGGATCGTCGAATACCACGTCGATCTCCACCGTTCGCGCCTGTTTTTCCAGGTCCAGCACGTAGGGCGCTATGCGGGTGAGACGGCCCTCGAAATGCTCCTCCCGGAAGGCGTCGAGACTCAGGCGCGCCGGCAATCCCACGCTCAGCACCCCGGCATCGACCTCGTCGATAGGCGCCGTGATGTACAGGCAGCTGTAGTCAATCAGATCCACCGCCGGGGGAGTAGCCACGCCCGGGGGAGAGGGGGTGACGTATTCGCCGATCTCGCCGTTGATCTCGGCCACGATGCCCGTGAAAGGAGCGCGCAGGTAGGTCTCCTCCAGCAGGACCCGGTTCATCTGCAGGTTTGCCTGGGCCACTTCCTCCTCGTCCCGCGCCGCCTGGCAGGCAAAACGCCCCGCCTTCGCCCGGGTCCGTCCGATTTCAGAGGCTTCCTTCGAGGCCAGCTGACGCTCGTGGAGTGTCTCCAGGCGGCCGGCTTCCCGTTCGGAGTTATCCGCCTCGACGCAGGTTCGCTCGGCATTGTGCTGCGCTGCCAATAACTGCGCTTCAGCCTGGGCGGTCATTGCTTTGCGGTCGGCGTTCCAGAGGGACAGCAGAACCTGTCCCTTCTCGACCGGGTCGCCCTCATCCACGCTCAGTGTTTCTACACGACCTCCGATCGGCATGGACAGCCTGGAGCGGCGGCAGGCCTCCACTGTTCCCGCGCGGGTATTGGATACCGTTCTTTCCACTGTGCCGCGCGCGACGGTGTGCAGAGAGACTGTCGGAGGCGGTGTCCTGCCCGCGTACCAGATTCCCGCCGCCGCCAGCGCGATGACCAGTAGTGCGACGATTGCCTTTTTCACCCGAACTGACCTCCTTGCCTTGATTGCCTGCCGGCGTGGCGAGCAGGCATATAATAGTTGAGCTATGGCTTCAGCACTATAAGGCCGATGGTACTGAACCGTATTGGACTATGTGCATGGGCCCCTGCTGGATAATGACTTCGACCAGTCTTTTACCCGCTAAATGCAGCAAGTAGTGATTAGCTAAGGCAGCCTTGCGATGTCTCGAAGCTGCTTGAAAGTCTGCATCTCCTAGCATTTCCAAAAAGGCATTGCGCGTTGGAAAAAACATTATGGCCGCCAGGTCCCACTTGGGTTCGGCGGGACCTATCATGATCTGATCTACCGGCGTGCTGAAAACCTTCCGGCCACCCAACCCGGATATGAACGGACCTGCGATCGCGGCGTATCTCGCCTAGGCTTCCTCGCTGGGTGCGGACATCGTATGAACTCCTTATGTAATAGACCGCGCGGTACTCACAAGATAACTCGTCAGCGCCCTGGTCTAAGTTGTTGATTACCATCTCTTGGACGCCACGTGCTTAGGTCGGAGCGGCCTTCTTTAGCTATCATCGTGACTCCCCAACCAGCAATTTTGCAATTGCCTCGAACGCGAGAAACTGGTCAATCGCCATGGCGATATCATCATGATCAGGTTGCGAAGAAAACTTGGCAACAACAAATTCGTACTCCGGGTCGATATAAAGTATCTGCCCGTGGATTCCCAGCGCCATAATGACTCCACGTCGGGGATTCCTGACCCACCATTGATTGTGATAAGCATGATGCGGCAACGCTTCACCGTCTTCAGATTGCGCAAAGGCCGCCACCAGTTCCTTTCCAACAAACCGGCATTCATCTATCCAGTCAGTGGGCACGAGCTGCTGTCCGTTGAATTGACCACCCTGGCAAATCATCTGGGCAAAACGGGCAAAATCCCTCAGACAGCAGTTGAATCCCCCCTCAAAAACCGCATTGCCGGCATTATCGACAATAGATACCAGATCCTGCTCAGCACCGATGGGGTTCCAGATATGCTGGTGAAACAATTCGGCGAATTTTCTGCCAGTAGCCCCTTCCAAACAAAGCCCCAGCGCGTCCGTCAAAATGGATTTGTAACGAAAAACACCGCCGTGACCAGACTCCCTTTCTACCAGGGTTTGCATGTAGCCGAGCATGTCACGTGGGCCTGAATAAGTGTCGTCTTCCCGCCAACCCGTTGCGACTTCACACTGTCGCCAGTCACCACCGAGGTCGTCGTAGTTCTCGCTGAACTTTACCCCTACCCTCATATCGAGCGCCTGCTGCAAAGTTGCGCCCTCGAATCCGGTACCCACCAGTTCCGGTAGATAGGTGCTTAACTGATCAGCGGGATCAAGAACGCCTTGCCCGATGTAGATACCCGCAAGGGCTGAGGTAAAAGATTTACTGCAGGACATCATCAGGTGCAGCGTATCCGGACCCATACCATTGAAGTATTGTTCAGCGAGGACAACCCCCCCGCGCATAACGAGAAAACCGTCGGTCCAGGTGCGAGACAGCATTTCGTTAACCGTACAGGGCTTGCCGCCCGAATCCTCGAAAGTCAGTTCACCAAAATCCTGGGATTTTTTTACCATTGCGCAGGAAACTTTCGCCCTGGGAACCCTCAGCGTGCGAGTGAATTGCTGCACCCTCTGAAAACTCCAGCGGTTCCAGGGTGCCAGCGTCCAGTTTCGGTTATCTGCCCGCTGCTGCGGAGGCAATTCAGCTCCCTGTCCTATACCCAGTTCTTCGGCGGTCTTCGGCGTGTTTTCTACCATAACTCTAAGCCTGACGAGTTTATTTAAGCTTGGGGTGTTGAGTTACACCGAATATTAAGCCAATTCAGGGGAACATTTGCAGATTCGCATGACCAAACTGGTTCAACTGCTCAGGTTCCGCTCCGCTGGCAGGTCGCTGAGGTACTGCACGAACTCCACTTCAAAGCCGGCGGGATCCAGGTAATAGATATTGCGACGGTGGGGTTCTTCGGCACCGTTTTTGGCCGGGTGAAAGCCAGCGGTTTCCAGGCGACTGATGACCGCGTCCAGGTTGTTGGTGACAAAGGCCAGATGGGCCAGGCCGACCTGGTGACCTGCCAGATCACGGTTCTCTCTTTCCCCGTTGTCGCCGAACGCCAGGTACTGGTAATCGTCACCAAAGTGCAACCAGGTGCGGGGTTTCCCGGACCACTCGCCCTTACCCTGTTCGCGCACCCGCCAGTGGGGAAAGGCGGCCCGGTAAAAGGCCAGGGACGCTTCGATATCGGAAACCACCATGTTGATGTGCTCTAAATGGATCATGTCAATATCCTCCTGAGTGTTGATAAGAGGCATGCTAATACCTCAACCTAACTTGAGGTAAAGTGTTTTTTCCATAGAATGTGAAAAATACCGGGGGGCGAGCGTATGGAAGATTCAAACTGGACCGTGGGGCGGGTGGCCAGGCGCTGTGGTGTCAAAGTCAGCACGCTGCACTTCTATGAAAAAAAGGGCCTGATCCGCAGCTGGCGCAACGCCGGCAACCAGCGCCGCTACAAGGCAGATGTACTGAGGCGGATATCAGTAATCAAGGCCGCCCAGAAAATGGGCATCAGCCTGGAGGAGATCAGACGTGCCCTGGCCACCCTGCCGGACAATCGCACACCGACTGCAGGGGACTGGGCCGCCCTGTCCGCCAACTGGCGGGATGACCTGGACGCGCGTATCGCCTACCTGGAACGCCTCCGGGACCTGTTGACCGGCTGTATTGGTTGCGGCTGCCTGTCGATGAAAAACTGTCCCATCTACAACGAGAATGACAAGCTGGCCAGGGAGGGAGACGGCCCTGTCATCCTGGAGCGCGGCGCTCCCCGGTAAGACACGCCGTGCAGGCAATAATCTCAGGCCGGGTTGATCGCCTTGATGGTCTTCACCACGTCCAGGAACAGATTATTCACCTCAAGGATCTGAAAACCCGCTGCCTGTACATTATCCACGGTCCGGCGGTTCATACTCGGTCCGAAACGGCTGGTCAGAATCGTCATCGCCTCCATCATGATCTTGAAGGGGTAATACCTCGACCCCGTGTGCTCAAACATGTACAGCTCGCCACCGGGCTGCAGCACCCGCCGTAAGGAACGCAGACCGCCCACGGGATCAGGGACCGAACAGAAGGTGCAGGAGGTAAACACCTGGTCGAAGCTATCGTCCTCGAACAGGAGATCGTGGACATCCATCACCCGGGCATCGATGGCGCCATCGTAGGCTGCAATGCGCGATTGTGCCCGTTCCAGCATCCTGGGGCTGATATCGATGGCGGTGATAGACCTGCCCGCTGGAAAAGTCTCGATGTCCAGGCCGGTGCCAAGGGCAAGGAACAGAATGCGGCCCTCCATCTGTTTGAAAAGTTCAACCTTGAACGGACGCCAGCGTTTCTCTGCACCTCTGCCGGCCATCAGGTCGAAGGTCGGGGCAGCCTTGTCCCACTTGGCCTGCGTGTAACTGTCCATAATTAAACTCCACCCGAAAAGGTGCGCCGCCCACGCACCAGGGTATTCATGGTCCACACAAACAATATGGAGCCGAGGCCACAGCCAGCTCCAATCACCAGGGACTGAGCGCTCCCCAGTGGCTCCATCGCCGCCCACATACCCACCACCATGCCGCTGACCATACCGCCAAACATGGTGGGCACCATCACCTCCATGGCCCCGAACAGGGCGCCCAGTGGAAGCGACATAAGCAGGCCCACCACCATACCGATGGCCATGGTCAGCAACATGGCGAGAAACATGTTCCAGCTCACCGCCACTGCCATTGCACAGAGCCAGCCGACGACAGCTCCCGTCAGTACATTGCTGAACAGGTCACCCAGGACAAAGTAGAGCCGAGAATCCATACAGCATCTCCCTGTAAATGCAGAGAGTCTAGCAGGACAAGTCACCAGCGCTAGGGCTTGATCCAGTCTTTCGCAAACTCTGCCATCAACCGGCATTTTTCTTCTGCGATAGTGGGCACTCCTGGAAACCAGATCATATGCACCAGGCCATCAACACCTACATCCTCAAGTTCCCTGAAATAGCTGTCATCCGGAGGTTGTGCAGCGACCTGGTAGATGGATTTCTGGCCTGGCGCACTGCGAACTACCTGTGCAATCTCAGCTACCTGCTGGATGGACGGGGTCATCCCGATCCATCCATCGTAATGTCGGGCACGCTCGTAAGATTTAGGACTGTTACCACCGATAAGTATTTTGGGTGCCACCTGGGGACGCGGACACACTGCCACTTCTTCAAATTGATAGTGCTCCCCATCAAAAGAGAAAAGATCGTGTTCCCACAGTCCCTTGATAACCTGGAGTGCCTCATCAAAGCGCCTGCCACGAGTTTTTGCGTTATGCCCCAGAAGTTCGATTTCATCAGTGAGCCAACCCGGTGTGGTACCCAGCGCAAAACGGTTGCCGGTAAGGCCTGCCAGGGAGCCTACCTGGCGGGCCATCGAGAACGGATCGCGCATACTTCCCACCAATGCGTAGCTCATGAAACGCAATTTACTCGTTACCGCACCCATGCACGCAGCGACAGTGAAAGGATCAATCATGGGCAGTCGGTAATCGTAGGGTTGCTGCAGCTCCGGGTGCAGTGCGGCGTGATTCTTTGGTATGGCCACATGATCTGCCAACGCAACCCCGCTGAAACCCAGGGATTCTGCCGTCTTGGCCACCACTTTGACTTCTTCACCATCGGTTTGCTCGTGAAACCAGCTGATCCAATGTTCCACTTATGTTCTCCTCTATAGTGGCCTTACATCCAGCTTGAGTCGGGTCAGGCGAGAGCGGTCTATGCACCACTTACCATCAACCCGGCGATATTCATCGACGTAGTGCCCGTAACCGTGCAGTTCGTACTCCGGCGTGTGCACGATATCCTCCATAGCCCAGATCGCGCTGGCCTCATCAGCGTTGTGTACCTCGATCTCGGGCATGTGACCATGATGTACAGTAGTTGCGTCCTTCAGGTTGCGCTGCAAGCCCTCAATAAAGGCTTCTGGACTGGCGAATTGCTCCTCGTCAGAGGCGCCGAAGTCGCCGGTAAAATCATCCGTCAACAGGCCTCGTAAGTCCTGCCAGCGCCGGGTATCGAGATAGCGAAAGTACCTGGCCTTCAGGTTGCGGATCTCTTCATAATCTGAATGCTCCATAATTCACCTCTGCTTTTGCCGCTGAATTAATTAAAATAATTGTCTGTGGCACACTAGCCGTACAAACGGGACAAGGGTAGCCTTTTATATGACTATTGCGAACACCGGAAAGAACCTGCTTTTTCGCCATCGCTTTGCCGTGTTATTCGCCCTGCTGCTGTGCGTGATATTGATTCCACCGTATTTTGAAAATGCACTATGGATAGGTGACTTCTGGCGTTGGTTGTTTACGCTGGTACTGTTATGGGCGCTGTATACCGTGGCCGGCAGCCGGCGTGTACTCATTCTGGCGGCGCTGATGCTGGTTCCCACCATGGCATCGACCTGGTTGGCAGACCCCGGACAGGAAATTTACCTCGCCTATGTCGATAACATTACCAATATAATTTACTTCACATTGATTTGCGCATTTCTGGGCCAGTATATACTTACGACGCGACGAGTAACCCTCGAGGTTATTTTCGCTGCCATGTGCCTGTATATGATACTGGCTATTCTCTGGGCAGCGATTTATACCAATCTCGAGCTGTACTACAAGGATGCATTCACCTTTAACGGTCAATTAGCAGTTGATGCCGGCGTCGTGCAGGAAAGCGTTTTTCGCCAAATGATCTATTTCAGTTTCGTTACCCTGTCCACCCTGGGCTACGG